>CAMOEC010000019.1 GCA_946611795.1 uncultured bacterium | reverse complement strand
TTGAAAGTAACAACGTTCATAGCAGGGATCTTAATTTTTTGAGAAGGATTTTGAGGATTAACACCTTCTCTAGCCTTTCTCTTAGAAGCTTTGAAAGTTCCGAAACCTTGAATTCTAACTTCACCATTTTTCTTAACACCTTTCATTACGTTTTCGATGAAGCAGTTAACTAATTCACCAGCTAATTTTTTAGAAACTCCTAATTCAGCAGCAAGAGCTTCAGTTAATTGAGTCTTTGTCATTGTTAATATTATATAGGAAATAAAATAATATAACAATGGGTACTATAGAAGATTTCTGACAAAATTCAAGAGAAAATGCGGATTATTTTTGTAGTTATTAACGATAATAAGTCACTTATTTCTTGAATTGCCTGTTTTGACCTAATGAAAAGTAATAATACTCATATGGATTGTTTAGTCCTTTTTATTTAGATGTAATTAACTTCTCTTTGTAAATTTAAAGTCGTTTTATGATTATTCTATTGAAACTAATGATAAATTTTCATATAAATTAAATATGTAAAGATAAGAATGATTTTATTTTGTTTGTTTCATTACTTATGGAAAAATTTAACAACTCTGAAAGTTGAGAACAAATTGAAAAGAAAAAAAGATGAAGGCCAAGGAAAGAAAAGATAAATGAAGAACTCCTTCAGAATCTTCAATCTAAAGAAGCACCAATTCCTGATTGGAAGAATTTTGATATCCAAAAAGTAGCTAATTTCGATACAGTTAATTGAACTTTAGTATTAGAAAATGTTAAGGAGGATAAAGATTGAACACGTTTCGTATATATAGAATGAAGAAAATATGTAGAAGCTAAAGATAAACTAAATCTTCCTGATTCATTTTATCAAGTGAAATGAAAGACATTATTCATTTGAGATAAAATAGAGTGAACAACTTTTTGGGATGGAATTTCTTATAGGTGTTCTAGTTTTGCTACAGAAAATATTCATCTTGAAGAACGTAAATCAAAATATAATGGAAACGATTGAGTCCTTTATCTGTGAAAGCTTTATAGGACAAGTGTTCGTGCAACTAGTGAGACAATTACAGAAATAAGAAGGAACTGAAAGTTAGTTAAAATTACAAAAGATATGGTTGATAGAGTTCTTTCATGAACTGCAAATCTAACTGAAATTGCAAACATTAAATATGCAGCAAAAACAGATCCAGAATTCTTTGCTTATTTTGAAAGTCTTAGACAATAAGATACTATTTATAGATATTACTAATAGTTATCAGAGAAATTTGTTTTATTCTTGAAAACTATAAATAAATGAGTAATAAAAAATCGTTTTAGTCTTTTTATAAGTTAAAATATGGTAAAAAAAGGTTTGGTAATGATTCTTGTTGCATACTTTTTTATCGTGCAAGCTTTTATTGCTTGAATGATTTGGCAAGATTCTCATTTTTATACATTAGGATGTGTAAATCTTATTTTCTTTATCTTATTTTTCTTTTGAGTAAATGTGTTTAATTGATGAGATTGAGAAAGAAAACAAGAAAAAAATGTTAGTTATCCTATTGTAAAAGAAAAAAAGGAACAAGAAAAAGTTGTAGCTCCTGTTGTTGAACAAGAAGTTAAACAGCCTGAAGTGGAAGAAAAAGCTGAATGAGTAGATTCTTTTAGAAGAGTTAGATCAGATCAACAAATTTCTGAATCTAATATTGAATATATAAAGACAAAGATTAACCGTGCAAAAAGAAAGCCTCTTAGAGAATGAAGCTCAATATATCGTTTCCTAGTATTCCTTTTGGCAATATTATGATTATGAGGAATATTGTATGTTTTCTGGAATTCCTTAGATTTTATAGGATTAGCTATTTGAGCTTTAGCAATGCTAATATTTATTTGAGTATGCTTTAGAACTGCAAATTTATGGAGAAAAAGTTTATTCTCTTCAATGTACTTCCTAATATTCTTTGTTTTAATGTTAATGTGAGTATATTGAATGATTTTTACAAATAATTCATGAACTGAAAAATTAAAAGAATCTATTTCAACATTCTTTTATGGTGTAAAATGAGACGAATCATTATTAACTTGAAATGTTGATGAAGATACATGATATGTCTTTGAATCAACTGGTTCTGTTATTAGCTTCTCTCTTACTTGAGATTCAATCTATGATTCTTGATCAATATTGTCTTGAGAACAAAAATCTTGAGAAGTGGTTCCAGAAACTACAGGATTAAATTTAGAATCTCAAACTATTGTTGAAGAACCTAAAGAAGAACAAACTAAGCCAGAACAGTCAGTTGCTGAACAGCCAGTTGTACAAGAAAAAGTTGAACCTCAGAATAATAATTCAACTTCTCAAGTAACAATTATAGAAGCAATTAAGCATTTAGTAAGTGCATATAATATTCCTTTATCTAAATCAACTTCTTCTAAGTTTACTCATGTTAGTAAATCAAGTAGTATGTATCCTTATATGAAAACAGCATTAGAGAAGAGAATGATATGAACTACAACAGATCCTCAAATGATAGTAAGTTGTGATGTTTATATGGTAATGAAATGAATAGCTGAGTGATGGGATATAGCAAAATCAGCTAATCTAAAAGAGAATTATTGGAATGTTGCAGAATCAAAATGATTATTAAACTGATGTGTAAAATGAGAAAAACTTACTTATGCAAATCTATAGAATTAAGCTAGTGAAAAACTAGCTTTTTTCTTGATTTTTATAGAGTAAATTGTTATATATAAGTTACTTTAAATGGACTAGTCTTTAACCCATAATGGCGTTAAGGAAATGTTCGTTTTATGAGACTTTGACAGAATGTGAGTTGGTTTGGTAGCAACCATTCTCTTAAATTACGTGTGCTAGTATGCATTCTTAGTCTCTAATCCCTCTATGTTTTATAGGGGGATTTTTTGTTTGCGTAAGTTTCCTTTTTTTTATAAAAACAACTTGAATTTGATTAATCCGTTCTTTATATTATTAATCAATTCATTGAAAGGTTGTGAAGCCTAGACCTCGTCAGTGGAAGTAAAACTAGGAAAAAGAAGGCAGTGCTCCTGTGTTTAGGCAGGTTAAAGTGGCTCAGAACAGTAATCTTTCCTTGTAAAATGTCTCTAATAAGGAAGAAGTTTGGTTCTCGTTCGATAGTAGATTATCCTAGCTGTCTATACATGGATTGAAACAAACTTGAGACCTCTGTCTGTTAAAAGGAGAATATGCTGATGCTTGAGGCAAGTGAAGATGATTATCTCGAATGAGATATGTCCTAACTTCTATAAGGACTTTCCACAATATCTTCCCCTTACTGTCTTCGTTAGGTTTCTGAGAGCTTGGTAATCCATAGCTCTCTTTTTTAAAAAAACATACGGGATTAACCGTATGTTTTTTGAATATTATGAGGATGAAATTATTCTATAGCTATACAAGTATCTCCAGAAACAACAGCAGCATCATCTAATTCTACTCAAGCTCTTTCAAGATAACAGCTATTTCCGTAGATATTACCATCATCTCAACAAACTGGTGCATATTCATCAGTACAAGCTATTCAATCTTCAACTTCTTCTCCAGTTATAACTTCATCATCTATTTCACTACCAGATGTTGTATCGATAGATAAACTAATAGCACTTCAGATTGATGAATTATTGTTTTCAATAACTGCTCAGTTGTTATAAGCTTCAATACCTTCACTTAAAGATTCTTTCATAACTTCAAAGAATAGATATGCTCATTTTTCAATAGTACTAGATCATGTTGCAGCGTTAAGCTTTCACATAAAGTCTCAAGAAAAGAGCTCATTAATCTTATTGTTGGCTATTTGATTAGCAAGGATATTTAATCTATCTTTATCCATGCTTTCAATAGCTTCACCACTTAAGTTTTCTTCAGCCCATACTTTGAAATCTTGAACAGGATTCTCTATTTGAGCGTAGAACATTTTTCAGCAAATTACAAGGAATAGTCAAGGTAGTAATGAGATGATAATAGCAGCAATAGCTTTTCATCTAGGTTTATAGAATAATCAGATAACTCATAGAATGAATCATACGAATAATAGAGGAATAGCAAAGAATATTCCTAATATTGAAATAAAACAAAGAAGTCAGATAATACTGATGATCAATCAAATAAGAGCAACAGTATTCTTTGATTGTGGCTCCTTAAAAGTTGGAGTTAAATTTTCTTCAGTCATGATTATAAATAAAAATAAAACAAAAAGAATATAAGTATAGTAAGATAAAAATCAATATAAAACAGCCTTATACAAGACTGTTTTTTAAAATATTAGTACGTTTATTCACACATAAAGTTCATCATAATGAAGATCGTAACGATAGTTGTGAATGTGAATGCCAAGACTAGGAGAATTAAAAGATAGTAGCAGAATCGATATACCTGTTTAAATCTATCATAATGGTAGTATCTTTCTACAGCTATTTTTTTTGAATGAACAACTCCCAGTAATATAGCAAAGAGAATGAGTCCACATAGGGAAACAATAAACCAAAAGGAAATTTGGGATAAAAAATCCGATAAAATGTAGTTGATAAAATTTGTATCCATAATGATTAGTATTTGTTTTTGTTATCTATGTAATAATAGTAGTGAAATAATATTTCAATATCAATGTAAAAAAAACAAAAAATTTTTCTGATTAGAATACTCAATATACCTTTAAAACGATATAGGTAAATATGATGAGTCATAAGAAAATATAAAAGCTGTAAAGATAGGCTTTCTTAATACAAAAATATAAACTACAAAGCAATCATACAATAAGAAAATAGATACTTCAAGGAATTAGAAAAGCTAACGTATAAGGAGCAGAGCACCATGTGCACGTAAATAATGAATAAGCAGAAATAAGTGTATGTATTATTCATGCAAGGGAAATAATTATCATAAATATAAGATAATATTCTCTCCAGGTCCGAATATGCTTTCTTTTCATTGCTTATTACACGATAAAGTACAACTAAATTAATAGATATTTATTTGGTGAAATCAATTTAAGTTTTTCTATTGAAATAGAGTAGAGAAATCCTATATCAGATTAAAAGTTTATTATCCTCTTAGATATTATGGAAGAATTTAAGTGATTTATATATTCAGTTATCCCCTTGTGAATAACAATTACGATAATGATAACAACATGGAATTGAAGTTTCTCAGATTTTTGAAATAGTGAAAATCGGAATCAAAATCAAATCGAATTATACAGAATAAGTGATTATCAGAATTATGAGCCTACAATATCATGATGAATGTTATATTGGAAAGATTGATGATATTATAATTGAGAATTCTCTGATAAATTAACTGAAAAGCCACATAAAAAGAGAAATTGATTTTGAGCCATGCATTATCCTGATTGATGTGTTCTAACTTGAGAATGGGTAGATTGAATTATTGAGTGAAAATGAACATACGATTGTAATGAATGAATATATTCTTGAGAGTTTAAAAATAATAAAATAAATTGATTATGAATTCTTAATAATAAAGATGGTTCTTATTATTCATGAGAGTGGTTAAATGAAGAACCAAATTGATATTGAGTTCTAAAGTATCAAGATTGAGCTATATACGAATGATATTGGGTAAAAGGAATTAAGGAGTGAACTTGAAAATATACTTCAGCTGCTTGAAATATCTATGAATGAAATTTCTCATGATGATTAAAGAATTGAAAATGAAAAGTAATATATACTGACTGAACAATCCAAGAATGAATCTGGGAGAATGATGTATACAAAGAATAAAGAAATTCTAACAATAAAAATGAACTGACTAAAATAGCCAGTTCTTTTTTTTAGAAGTTTGCAATAACACCTTTACCGCCACTGGCAATGCATAGTTCTATTGCTGATGGAAATCGTTCTACAACACCAGGAGCTTCCCAAATTCCACAGTAGTCTGCACCAGTATCCGCGCAATCTATTCTTTGACATCCTACAAGTTGCAGAGGATTTTCTGAATATACAACACTACCTTTCGGAATCACAAAGTTTGGATTTTTTGGTGTATAGAGTGTGATGTAGTCACCAACATAAATTGGTCTACCGCACCATGGACAAGTAATATGCATCTTTTCTACACAATCCAAACAGTAGGGGACTTTTTTACCTGGCTTGTAATTAATTCGTAAAGTTGTTTTTTCGCCGTTGACATTAACTTCTTTTTTGAGCTTAGAAGTATGCCCACATTCACATTGAATTTCTTTTGGCCTAATATTAAGCCTTTCTAATAAATAATCTATGATACTCATACGCTTAACGTTTTGTTTTTAACAAAAACTAATGATTCGGTATTATTTTTCAATTTGTTTTATAAAAAAACTGATGATAAATGGCTAAAGTGATTAATTATGCTAATTTTGAACTGCTTCTACGTAAAAATAATAAAAAATTTGCAAAATATAAAATCGTGATTATAATAGACACGTCATTGTGATGTGTCCCAAAATAGTTCACATAATAATGGCACGAAAGAGTTGTTGATCATTAATAGACTATAAATTCGTAATTATTAGCATCTACTTAGATGTTATGAGTTCTATCTTTGCATAGAATATCCTGCTTTGAAAACAACAAAGTTGTGAAATTTGTTCTTTGAACTTGCTTATAATGTTTAAGTTTCAAACGTTTCAATTGTCATAAGGAGTATGGCTTTTGCTTGGTATCGGGTTAACTACTGATAGTAAGTGTTTGAATAGAGTGCTGCTCTGGTAAAGAATTTGTTTATCTTTTTGTTTGAGTAATTTAAGCTTACTATTAATAAACCTCTAGTTTGTCTTATGTTATGAGAAAAGATATCAGCTTTAATAACTGTATTCTACATTAGTATTGCTGTAATTACAAGTAATATGTTCATTAGTTGCTCTCCTTTAAAATCTGTGGTTATTGGTTTTGAGTGTATCTTCTAATGATTGGTAATCTCTTATATTTATCTCTGTACACACTATCGTATGGAATTGATATAATGTTACTTCTAACAACATTATTACTTTAGTATCTAATATTAGCTTTAGGAATGCCTAAGGCATTAGATAGTTCTATTTAAGTTAATATCTTATTTAGAATCTCCGCTTATAGGGGCTAGGTTTATAGTTTGATCATTATCTTCTCTTTCAGAGGAGAGAATGCATTATATGTGTTCTCTTTTTTTGTTAATCTTCTATTGATTTTGGTTCCTATTGGTATATAAAAGCATCCGCTAAATAAAAATGAAAAAATATATGTTAAAAGTTGATTTTAAAAGGATTGGAGAAAAATTATTTCCTTGGGTATTGGCCATTGTAATAACATTGGTCTGTGTAGGTTATAAGCATGGTAGTAGCCTGTTCGGAGAGTCGGATCTTGTACACATAAAAGATTCTCTGTCAGTAAACAATCTTCACTTTGATGATTCAAGTTCACTTAAAAATGTGTATTTTGAAGCTAAAGGACGTGAGTTTACAAGCCTCTTAAACTACTTCTGTGAAAAGAACCAGAATGTTGAGATTGTCTCTGTTACAAGAGATGTCTCTGGGAACCCCATGGAAACAATTGGTTACAGAGTTGTATTTAAATGACGTTATGAGCACTAGGATTTCTAGTGCTTTTTTTTACTAGAATAGGCTTGCTAAATTGATTTCTCTTGACATTAATAATTTAAAAGATATAGTATCATCATAAATAAATACTAAAAAACTTAAATTATATGTACGAAATTAGAACCTTTTATCTTTCTAGTGGTATAAAAGTCTCAGACTTATTATCGCTATTGGAAAATGTCTGTGATAAATTTCAGGCTGATACTTCACCTAAAAAAGAGGTAATTGAAGCTTTAAGAAGTTCTATCATAAGGACATCGACCTATTCTTTTGCTCTCTATCATGAGGTAAACTCAAGAACCAAAGATGGAGTTTATTATGAGTTTGGTCTTATGAATGTAGACGGATTTGGTATTATCTCTGCTATGATCTTACAAGTAGATAAATCATACCATACGGTTAGCATTATTCCGCAGGACCTGAAAATTGATGGTTTTGCATTGCATTCTACAATTCCAAGCTGGAACTCTAAACTTCAAGGTGCTGAGCTGAAGAAAACATTTGATGAAATCGAACTACTCATTATCAATGAACTTGAAAGGCTTGAGGTGAAAATCAAGTCTGTAAAGAGTGAAAGTAAATGATTATCTTATTTTAAAAATGCCGGATGTTTTTTATCCAGCATTTTTATTTTTGTAATTTGACGCTTATGAACGAATGCTTCTGTTATCTAAAAAAGTATTTGTTTTGATTTGTCAGTATGACATATATGAAAAAGCATTAAAAAATTCATCAATAGTAAAGGTTTGCTTTTGTTTTCACTGATTTTTTCATCTTGGATCATTCCAAGGATTCAATATATTGATTGACACTACATTTCATGCATGGTCTTTATTTACCTTTGTAACTGAATAAGCATGTCAGTGATAAATGGTATTATTTCATACTTGATATCATTGTGTATCATTACCGTATAGTGAGGATAGTGATAAGAATTTATTTCAAATTCCAGGATGATAGTTCTTAAAAAATCATAATATATTATTTTTTTCTGATTGAGAAATTCTGCTTAATGGTTTTTCTCTTTTATCATCTCAAAATGTATTAAAACTAATATTATGCTTTCATAAAAACGTTTCTAATACTTCTTTAGTCCATCATCATTTGATTTTTGAGAATTCAGCTTCTGTTATAGGTGAATATTTATTTCATTCCTTGTTATTAGGTCTTAATCTATTTTTAGCATACGCTAATTCCAAAAACTTATATCCGTAATTTCATTTAATTTTTGCTATACGAAGTTCTGAATCTTTTATAAAAATTTTACGTCAAGAAGGCTCTCAGAGGGGGATTTTAATCTGGTATCAATAACTTCAATCATCTTTCCACATAACACGTTGAAATCAAGTCCTAATTAAAGTATCAAAATGTTGCGCTCTAGATAATTCATTGATGGCACTTACGAGATAACAATCTCAAAATTGTCATTGTTGTAATTTTTCTCTTCATGAAAATAATTGCTTATATTCCTCATCATTCATTGATTCATGAATTTTAAGATATTGTTGCTCGGCATTTTGTATTTGAATAGTATCATTCATATTTTGAATTTCTCAAACATCTTGCATTAAATTTCAGATTTCAGAATTCGTTGTAGAAGTGATTCTATTTGATCTTTTTAATTTATTTATGTAATTACCAATATGGGCCAAACTATTAGGTCCTAATTTTCAGTCACATTCTTTTATTTTCATTCAAGCTAATCTTTGAACTTCTCTATATTCACGATTTAATAATTTGTTTTTTATAGCTTTTGCTTCTGGTATATTATTAAGTTTACTGTTATTAAAAATTCTCTTAATATCATTAAGTTTACTTTTGGGGGATTTCTCAGTCCATTCTTTTTGATATTCAGAAGTAGTTAAACTTGTTTCATATCTTTTATCAATTTCAATCATAATATGTAAATGCTAGAAGGATAAATTTTATATAAGAATTGTATTTATTATAGTAGATTATGCAAAAAATTAGCTTTTTTATCAAAATAAAAAACCATTTTTTGATTTTTTTAAACTTTAAGAATATACTTAAAATGAGTTTATATTATATTTTTTCTAAGCTATGAAAAAAGAAATCAATGAAGTTGTTTCTTCAAAAAACAAGTCAGATTCGAAGGTTATGTCTATTATTAAAAAAGCAACAGCTCCAGTAATAGCTGCAGCATTACTTGCATCATGTTCTCCTTCAAATTCAACATCAACAACTGATACAAGAACTATCCAAATAGGGCAGTGAGCAACACTTTCTTCTGTAGTTAAAGATAGTCTTTGATTATCGAATGATGTTACTTCTGATCCAAAACTTTGTAAAATATTGATTGATAACATAGCAGAGCAAAATAATATACAGAATGTTGATAGAATTAGCTTAGATCAAGTTTTAACAATTGATATGGATAGTCTTCAGAATGCTATTGAAACTTATCAAGCAGATTCAATGTGAATCCCAAAAAAATGAGAAGTTAAGGAACAAAGAGAAGTTATTGAAAATGTGTCCTATACTACAATACATTCATTAGAAGAGTTTAAAAATTCAGATAATTATTTAATCAAGAAGATTTATAAAGATAATAATATAAATACAAAGTTCTTAGAGACATTAAAATCCTGATATAGCATTAAATTCCTTAACCCAAGAGAAAATGCTAATTCTCCTACATTATCAATAGATGAAATTACTAAACCAAATGAAATTTTATGAAATGAATTAAATGGTAAAAAGTTTGTTTTAGATCCAGGTCATGGTTCTTTAGATACTTGAGCTATAGGTTTAGCACAATATTGAGATGAATCAAATAAGGAAAAAGTGGCTGTATATGAAAGTGCTGTTATGATGGATTTGACCTATAGAATAGCAAGAGAATTAAGAGCTCATTGAGCAAAAGTGGAACTAACACATTATATGAATAGAAGAGGAATTTTAGATATTAAAGATTTACCTCCATGTTCGAGAGCTTTTAATGAGAAAAGTGAAGAAGTTTTCCAAGATATATGGAATTGAACAGATAAAGCTTCTAAGTGAAATTTCTTTAATGCAGATGGTAAGTATTTAAAAAAGAGAGCTGAAATTTCAAACAAGCACAATCCTAATTTATTTGTTGCATTACATGCTGATGTGCTAAAAGATTGAAATAAAGTTGATGATAAAACTAAAATTCTTTCTATAAAATACGATGAAAGACAAGGAAATTGAGAATCAAAAAAAATAGCTCAAAAACTATTGGATAATGGATTCTGATATTATTATCAGGGAAAATTATCTCAAGATGTTAAACGTGATGTGGATCAACAGCACCTTTGAGCGTTAAGACCAGCAAAATCACCTGCAGTTTTAATTGAATTCTGAAATATATCTCAAGAATCTCAAGCTTATATTTTGAGAGAATATTCAAAACGTGAAGAATTAGCGAAGAACTTTGTTTCTTCTCTTATAAAAGTTTATAAAAAATAATAATAAAATGAAAAATTCAATAAATTCATCCTCCCTTCAATCATCTAAGAATTCAAATAACAGAAATGTTAAGAAAATGTTTTGATGATTGCTTTTATGAACTTTATTATTAACTTCTTGTTCTTCTAATGATAAAAATCATAAAGTTCAGGAGCCAGTAACTGAGAATATTGAAGAAAAGGTTGATGGTATAACCCAAGAACCAACAGATTTCCAAGAAACACGAGAATATAAAATTTATAAACTTGGCCTTTGATCTATAGTTCCTATTAAGTGAGATATTCAAAGAGCTAAGGTTAAAATTGCTAATAATCCAGAACTATCAAACCTTTTGTCATGAGAAGATGTAGAATTTGAGACAATTCTTCCAAGTATTATTAAGGAAAGCATGATGAATAAAGATGCTAAATCAAATTCTTGAGCTGTTTGATATTTCCAACTAAAACCAATTGCTGTAAAAGATGTTATTAACTCCTATAAACTTGTAGATCTTAAACTTGATGCAAATAATCCTGTAGATAATGTTATCTTATGAAGTCTATATAGAAAAAGAAGTTTGAAATTACTAAAGCAATGACTTTGAGTAAATCTTTCAGAAAAAGATTTAGAAAAAATGATGATTCTTTCATATAATGTATGACCAGCGAGAACAAAAACATTATTCTTGGAATCAAGAGCTAAGAATTACAAAGATTTTGAAAAGTTTTTAGCTAGAAAAATAGGTGTAAGAAAATCTCCTGAAAAAAAGACAGATAGAACATATTGAGTTGATTATATGGATCCAATAACAGGTTTAAATGTTGATAATCTTACTACAAAAGAGTCGAAAAAAATTGCAGAAGGTCTAAGGTATGTTGCTATTATAGATTGAATATCATGATATATTAACACAAATGAGACGATTCAAATACTTTGAAAAATTACTTGTGATGAGAATACAACACTTTTCTCAGCTGTAAAAAAACTTAGAGAACAATGATTATTTAATCCAATGGCTTCTGTTAATGAAATTTGTAAAATTATATTGGAAACAAATGGATATAAAGATACAGAAACTCCAAAAAATACAGAATTACTACTAATAAAAGAACCATTAGAAAAGTATTTAAACAATATTTAATTTTCTTAAAAATACTATTGCAATAATTAACATTATTACTATATCACAGGTAATAATGTTTTTTTATTTTTCTATTCTTATAATTATGAGACTAACATATAAAGATTGATGGTTAGATTACATCCAAGAATGAGATGTGCTTGTTATTCTTTCTCTCTATGTTGAAGATAGAAGAAAAGGAACAGCTACTAAATTGATGCAAATGCTTAAGGAAAAAGCAGAGGAATTAGAAGTAGATACTATTGAATTTTCTGCTATGTCTTTTGACGAAGAAGATGGTATTCCAACAGAAGATTTAAAAGATTGGTATGAAAGATTATGATTTGAGTGTGTTGTTGATTATAGTATATGATCTGCAAAATGATATGTTATGAAAATGGAATTATAATAGCAGATTAATATATTTTACTTCAACAGATTAAATGCAAATAATTCGAACTCCAGTATTAGCCTCATTTATGGTGCTTTTCCTTATCTTATGATTTATATCTTTTAGGATAAATTCTCTAAAAGCATCATTTACAAATAACGAAAGATCAGAATATCTTAAAAATTTTAAATTTATTAAAAAGGTTACGCTAATAGGTGTAATACTTTTTATTATCGGTGTAATAGCTTGATTGATTCTTCAATTTTCTTTAAATTATGAGTTCCCTTATTGAAGTACTTCATTATTGTGTACTACAATATGAACATTCTTTATAACAGTGAGTTCAGCTATCCATTATCGAATCATCTTAAAAATCAAAAAAAGAAAGTTCTAAAAATTTAAGCATTAATGAGATGAAAAAATTATTAATTGTGTTTATCCTTTTCCCTGTTTGTTTTTTGTATTGATGTGAAAAACAAGTTAGTGAAGATTTAAATGTGGAAAAATCAGCTATTATACAATATTGTGAATCAAATGGTTGATTTATAGCAGAGACAGATACATTAGTTTGTTTTTTTTCTAATTCATCCTGTGATGCTTTGGATTTTTATAATTGAGATTGTCAAATAAGTGATTGAATTAAGGAAAGTTATAATGAAGAAATAGCTATTCAACGCTGTAATGATAATTATTGAATAGTTAATAGTATCGAATCCGAGTGAAATGAAAGTAAGATATGTTTGTTTCCTAATCAGTCAGTTTGTACACTTAATGAGCTTTTTTATTGAGAATGTTTAGCTGCTGAATAATATAATATTAGTTAAGGAGCTTAATCCTCTATTTTCAAAGAGTTTTTTTAGTGAATAGTCACAATTTATTTGATAATTGCATTGATATTTCTATATTCAAAATACCAAACAAAATTTATTATTATAAAATGCAATGAAAAAACGATCTCTTATATTTTCTCTTTTCCTAACAGTATTATTTACTGGTTGTTCTTTTAATTCACCATTTAATGATGAAGTAGTTCAGGAAAATAAGGAAGTTTATGCTAATTTTTCTTGAACACTAATATCAGTGTGAGTATGACCAATAGTGACCAAAGAATTAGATGCAAGTTTTACTGATTTAGTTCTAAGATGATGGTCAGATGATGTATTAATTCATCTATTTGTACCAGAAGAATTCTATAAGAAAGCGTTTAGTTCAGAAGAGGATTATCTTCCATGAAATGAAATTGAAATTATGGGAGAAGTTGTTGAAAAAAATTCTTATCAATGACATCGTTATTATGAATTAAAAAGTGCTAAAACAATGAAATTAGTTAAATATCCTGATATTAATGATATTGGAGATATCCTAAGTTCTTATTGAAGTTGTAAGGAAGATAGTGATTGTGAAATTATTTGATGAATAAATCCATTAGAATGTTTCCTTTCAGTAAATAGGAATTTTACAAGTGTCTCAATGGATATATTAGGTTTGTATGATACTCGTATTTGAGGTTCTTTTTCTTCTCCTGATCTTCGTGATTGTCATTACCCAGATTCAGTGATGTGTAGATATAATACATGTATGGTTAGCTATTGAAATGATAATGAAATCCCATATTATGATGGCCCTATTGAAGAAAAATTTGCTCTTTCTTGTCCAACAGATCTAAATGATTGTAATCCTGATTGATGACCAGTTTGTTCTTCTGATTGAGTAGAATATGTAAGTGATTGTGAAGCTTGTGAAGCATGAGTATCAGTATATATTCAATGAGGATGTAATTAAAATTATAAAATTCATTAAAAGTCTTTGATATTAATCAAGGGCTTTTTTCTTGATTTTAACTTCATTAATGCTTAAATTAAATAAAACAAAAAAACAAATAGTATGAAACAGGTTAAACAATTACAAAAAATTAATCAGGTAAATTATGAGCTTAAAGATAATGAGCATAAACCTTTTTTTACCTCAAAGGTAGCAGTGTGGCTGATATGCTTCCTAGTAATGCTCTTATCTCTCCTTTATAAAGAGCTTTTTTTGGAGCGGTTATCTGATGATTGGAGATTCTTTTCTGCTATACATGTCATATTCGCAATGATATGTATTGCCTGGGTTATAATTTATAATTTTAAGAGTCAGAAAGCTTTTGATGAAGATTTATCTGAAATCGATGGCTTTATTGAATGTGTCCCAATCATTGTAACGAATAATAGGGTGTATGCTAATTCAAGAGAAATTTATGAGCGAATATTAACTCGTTTTAAGGATTATATCCTGATAGCTAAAACTCTGTACTTCTTTGGACTCATAGTTATGGCGGTAATCTTTTTTGTTTGGAACATAACCCATTATTTCCTCATGAAAGACGCCTACGTTGTTCAATTAAACTCTGATTCTGGATGGGAGCTTACAGCAGACCAGATGTATATACCAGGTTTGATAATTATAGGAGTATCTATTATTGGAGCTGTTCTAATTAGAGAAACTGTTAAATCTGTAGCAGGATTATATGTCCTACTAATTCATCTTGGTGCATTAATGAATCAGATATTACGAAACTAATTAAAAAAGCAGTATGAGTTTCCTCTTATACTGCTTTCTTTTTCCCCTTTTAAGTTTATCCTCTTGGACATAAGGTTAGGAAAAACATCTCCATTAGGTTATTATCATATTGATTTAGTCTCTCACATTCATCATCACTTATTTCATATCAGGTTCATTCAAATAACTCAATCCATCATTCATCTGTTCTTTCCATGATTAGTTGAAAATTATTCTCTCAATCGTTTTCTATATAAAAGTCTACTTCCATGTAATCATTAATAATATCGCTTATAACATAACTTACATTTTCAATTTTATATGGTTTTTCATAGTTGTAGTTTGATTTCTTTATGAAGTTTTCTAATGTTCATTCTTCTCAAATGCTGAAATTTAATTCTACATCATCAGCACATCATTCATAATGTGTTTCCTCGTTATTATTATTTGTTATATCCATATTAATATGATATTTATGAGTATCTCATTTTCACAAATCAACACAATCGCTTTTCACTAATTCTCAAGAGACATTATATCATGAAAAATTAATAATATCTCCGGAATAGTTAATGGTAGTAGGATAGTAATAGCTAATTCAATCAGGAATGATTAAGGCTACCTTTCATCATCTAATTGGAGCAAACCAAAATGGTTCTTGTCCTTCAGCGTTAATATTGAAATCTTTTAGTCTTAACACTCATCAAGGTACTCTTCAACATGAAAGTTCTGCAGTATAAGTAGCTGTTTTATGGAACTTTTCTCGTTCTTCATCATAATTTATTGCGTTACCATCCTTATCTTCTCATACAATTAATTCATATGGTGGTTCTTGTTCCAAACCTAATGAATAGTAACAAAAGATATCTTCATTTGAGTATTCAACAAACGATCAGAACATGTTATCTCATATATATTCAACATGCCATCAGTCAAATATTTTTTCGATTCAATTTGTGCTATCAATCTTTAAATTTTTTCAAGTAATAATATATCAATTTATGTCATACTGATTTTCTCGGTTGCCAATATCATTTCGTGAAATATTCCCTTGTGCTATTGCTTGGGAAATGTTTAACTTCTTTGAAAATTTTTCTAAGATAGAAATAATTTCTTTATCTTCATTATTGGAATTTGTATCCACATTAGTAGAATCAGTATTCACATTTGTATCTCAGCTATTATCTATTCATGTGTTACTACATCAACTGAGTGTAAAGACGCTGCAAAAGATGATAAATCATGTTAATAAAAGATATTTCATTGTTATTTATTATATAAAATAAAGGTTTATTTAGTTATTAATAAAAACTTATAGCTAAAAAACAAGTATATCTTTGATGAATATAAATCAAATTATATAATTACCGTTTTTAATGCTTTGAAATACATAATCATTAATAAGTCAATAAAGATTATTTGATATTCTATTGGTATTATAGAATTTAGAATAAATTTTCTTATAATATAATCAGTTAAAGTATATTTATCTTTTTGCTTGCAAAAATGACTATAGAATCAGATAATGCTTCTAAAGAGAATCTAAATCAATGAGTTGATTCTGAAACTGAATCATGACTAGTTGATTTAAAAAAACAAATAGCAGAAGAGGTTGTAAATAAAATGATTGAAAAGAAACCTGATGCTTTTTTGTCTTTATTTAAAAAGACTTATGAAGACTATTTGGTTGATGAATGAACCTTAGAAGATCGTGCAGGTGATTTTTTTATGTGAGCAATTTGATGATGATTAGATGTTGTTTCTCCTGCTCTAGAGAAATATAGAGAAATGATGAGTACTGCTAAAACAGAGTCAGAATTAAATGATTTGAAAACAAAGATTTTTAATGATATAGATTGAATTCAATCTCAACAAGGAGATTCTACTCCAGAAAATACAAATCAAGCAGCAATAGTTGATATAAATAATCCTGATTCTAGAACTACATCAAGTGCAAGAGTTGATGCATCAAGTGAAAGTTATGAAATAGATCATTTTGATATTATTGCATCTCAAGAGTCAAAAAGATTATATGATTGATTAAAATGAAAAGAAAAACCTGACTTAGAACCATTCGCTTGCGCTTTAAAAGTATATAATTCATTAAAAAGACAGAATAGATTAAACAATCCAAAATATATGACAGTAGTTGATTTTACAAAGAATAAGTGAAAAAATCGTTTTTTTGTCATAAATATGGAAACTAATACCGTTGAAGATTCTGTTAAGGTGTGACATTGAAAAAATACAGGTGGTGATTGGGCTAAAGAATTTTCTAATACAAAGTGAAGTAATCAAACATCGTTATGATGATATATCCTCCCAGATCAAATAACAAAATCACCAAATAAATCATGGTCATGATTAAGACAAATTACATGAATAGAAGATTCAAATAGTAATTCAGCAGCTCGTTGAATTGCTGTTCATCCATGAGGTGAAAATCTATGAAGTGAAGGATGCTTTACACTTCCTAGAGATGTTTCTAGATGAATAATGGAAAAAATTAAATGATCATTTTTGTTTGCATATGCTAAAGATGCTGATTACTTCGCACAATCGGATTATTTTTCTCAGAGAGCTGATTGAGCAATTGCAGCATAATAAAAAACTAGTAATCAAAAGAGATTACTAGTTTTTAGTATGATTAATAAAGAACTACTATTTAACAGCAGCTTTAAATTCAGAACCAGCTTTGAAAGTAACAACGTTCATAGCAGGGATCTTAATTTTTTGAGAAGGATTTTGAGG
>CAMOEC010000018.1 GCA_946611795.1 uncultured bacterium | reverse complement strand
TTGCAAGAATGGTATCGTATTGTTCAAAAAGCAAATGAATATATAACGAAAGCTGAACCTTGGAAAAAATGGAAAGAGGATTCTACAAAAGAAGAAGCAATAAAAGATTTACAACTTTTATTATATGTTATTAAAAATTTAACAATATTATCTTCTCCAATATTAACTAATGGATTTGAAAAACTTAAGGGTATCCTATGAATAGAAGAATTAAATAGTATTGATACCTCAAAAAATATGGATGCTAAAGTAATTGAAAATGCATTTAAGTTAAAGGAGTTTAAGGTTAAACTCTCTCCAGAAATTTTGTATCAAAGAATAGAAGATTAATATAGAAAGGCTCATTTCAAGTGAGTCTTTTTTAAAATAGAATGGCTCCTCAAACTCACACCCAAATATGAACAGCTAATAAAAATAGAATTCCAACAATAATAAAAAATAGTAGGAACAAGAAAAACTTCATACTTTTTGAATGCTGAAAATTATATTTTTTTCGATTTTTCTGTATCTCTACATCTTTCTTATCGAGTCTTTTAACAAGTTTATTGTAAGTCTTCTCATTAATCCCTCATTCTTTTAGTGATTCTTTAAGAAAATATCTTTCTTCTGAAAAAATTGTTTGTTGCTTATCCATTATGCTAAAACTTTTCATAAATACAGTTAAGATATATTATTTTAATCTCTTTTTTCAATCATTAACAAAAAGTTATAAAATTTGCAAAATATAGAATTTTTATTAAAATTAAATAACGAATTTATTATTTTATTCATCATAAATAAAAACCAAAATGGAAAAAGAAAATTACGAGGTATATCAAAAAGATCCAAAGAAGTATGTGGCATATCTTAATGAGCTGATGCTTGAAAAAAATGCAACAGATATGTATTTGACATATAATGAACCTCCTACAATGAGAATTATGGAAGAAGTTAATAGAGAGAAAGACTTGCCAAAGTTGGATGATGAAATGTTAAATAAAATTGCATTGGCTATGATGAATAAAACAGGGCTTGATTACTTTGAAAAATATTGAGCACTAGATCTTTGAGTTTGATTTAAATGAAGAAGATATAGAGTAAATATTTCAAGACAAAGAGGTCATGTAATGATAGTTTCAAGATTGTTGAGGAATACAATCCCTACATTAGATGCTCTTGCGTTGCCTCCTATCTTCAGACAATTAGCTCATAGAGAAAATGGTATAGTATTCTTAGCATGACCAACTTGATCATGAAAATCAACAACTCTAGCAGCTGTTATTGAAGAGATTAATACTTCTAAAAAGAAACATATTCTAACAATAGAAGATCCGATTGAATATATTTTCGAAGCTAAAGAAAGTATTATAGATCAAAAGGAATTAGGAAAAGACGTTGCTTCTTTCTCAGATGCCATGAAGTATGCATTAAGACAAAGACCTGATGTAATTCTCTTTTGAGAAATCAGAGACTTGGAGAGTATTAGAAATGCTATTCTGCTTTCAGAAACAGGACACTTGGTATTAACAACTGTCCATGCAAGATCTTCAGAGCAGGCTTTGAATAAAATTATTTGATCATTCCCTTCTGAGGAACAAAGTCATATCAGAACTCAATTATCTGAAAACATGGCGGCAATTGTTGTACAAAAATTGTTAAAGAGAATAGATAAACCAGGATTAGTTTTATGACAAGAAATTCTTATTAATACAACAGCTGTAACAAATATTATTAGAGAAAATAAATTGAATCAATTGAAAAGTGTAATGTATACAAGTAGAGTTTCATGATGAATGCAACTTATGGAAGAAAGTCTATTAAGTCTTTTTGAATCTAAAAAGATTAGTCTTGAACAGGCTTTGGAAGCAGCAAACGATCCTTCTTATATTAAGAGAGAATTAATAAATAAGGGATACCTTAGATAATTATTGAAAAACTATTAAGTTATACGCTACCTTCGGGTAGCTTTTTTTGTTTTTATTAGTCATAGAATTCTAAAAGTGAAATCTTTGAGATAAAATATGATAAAAGTTTTAATTTTGATGGCTGATTTTTGACTTTTTTGAAAAAATTTTGTATAATTGTAGTGAAGACTTTTTATTTATATTTAAATAAGCATGGGAATTGCTGAAGAAAATAATGGAGCAATCTGAGAAGAATCATTGGCTAATCAACTATCTGAAAGCTCTTCTTGAGGAGATTATCCATCATTTGATCAAGAACCTACAAATACAGAAAATTCTGCACCTATTTCTGATGTTATGCAAGAATGATCTACTGATCAACAACTATTGTCTGAACCACAACCAACAGATTGAATTGACGCAATACAACAGAATATGTGACCAATGAAGATAACAGAGGAGGCGTTAGAATCAATGAAAGAACAAGAAATGGCAGAACAAGAAGCTGCAGCAGATCAGTCTCTTGGTTCTAATCTTACAGAAACTCCGATAACAAATGAAGAATCATATGATTATGATAATACTGCATCACTTCAAGATTCTAGTTTAATGGATGATTGAAGTCCATTATGAGACTATGGATATTGAGACAGTAAGGTAGTAATTAAGAGATATAACACTTGATTTGTTTGGTCAGTGCTATGAATGATAGTTTTTGGATGATTAGCTTATTTGTCATACTTATTTTACCAATATCTTGAATATAAATCATTACCAGTAATCCCAAGTGACAGAGAAGAAACAGTAACAATGGTTTCAAATAACTATGATGATTATGGACAAAAACTATGATTATTTAATCTTGAAACATATAAGGTAATCTATCTTGAAAATGAGATAAATAAAGTTGATGATTTGTTGAATGATTCAACATTGAACTTTAACCAGAAAAAAGATGACCTTCAAAGGTCTTTGCTAAGATTATGAAATGAAATTATTAGAATCAAAGGTGAAACTAAAGTTTTAAGAGAGAAGATGAACAAAGAATGATTCTTCCCTCAAGAATTAGTTTGAATACTTGAAGCTGATAATGCAATTAGTTCAATACAAAGAAGTCTTATTTCACTAGAGGTTGTAAAATTCTCAAGTGCATTAAGAGTGTTCTCTTTGATGGATGATATTGTAAAAGAGATAGCAGATAACTTTGATTTTACAAGAACAAATGTAAGAGAAAGATTAGAAGAATTAATAGATAGATGAGAACAAGATGTAGAATACTATCTTAATGTCTGTTATAATAATCCATATGAACCAGAAGAATGTACAAATATTAACGACTTTGATAAATATTATAAGACAATTAAAGATGAGGAAGATTTTGATACAGATTTCTTTAAGAAGTTAATGAAGTACATAAATAATCAAATAGAATATAATGAGATGCCTAGTTTCTCAATAACATTTAACAGCTTTGATTGAAAGAGTAATAGTATTACATTCTCAGTTGAAGTTAATACTACAATTGAAGATGAAACAGCATTGATTCAACAGTGAATAAAGAGTCCACATATATTTATTATCTCAGAACTTATTAAATTACTAAAACAATCTACATTTATTGTTTGAAAGGCAATTGATGCAAGAAATGTTAAAGTAGTACCAAAGGTGATAAATGTAGCATGAAGACAATTTAATGTTCAAAATTCAGTAAATACTTATACGTTACCAATCCAAAAAACAACAGAAAGAGAAATCTTCGACTTTATTGAAACATACTTAATAGATCTTCAAGAAACAGGATTTGATATGACGGGTTTCTTGATGTCAGGATTTGATATGTCATGATTTATGATGTCGTGATTAAATATGACGGGATTCGATATGACTTGAGATATGCTTTCATGAGATGTTTTAACATGAAGTGTTTTAACTTGAGAAACATTTACATGAGAAACATTAACTTGAGATATTGAATATACATGATGAATGATTGATGAATTAACTTGAGATGATACAGTTGTAGAAGTTGTATATAGTTGAGAAGTTGATGAACAAGCATGATTTATATCAGATGAACAGCTATAAAATTAATCCTTTATATATTGACCTATAAACAAAATGGATGAAGAAAAAAGAGATCAGTCACTTTCAGACCAAGTAAAGAACATGTGGGGTAAAATTGCATGAGCACTTTGAAAGTGATGAGAGAATAAAAAAGAGTTTACATTTTGAGTAAGTAAAGAAGCTTACATGATTGCTTTACTTCTCTTTATTGTATCCATTTGAGCTTTTGTTTTGTCTGCATATTATACATGGCAAAAGAATGAAGAGCTTAATGCTAGAGCTTGGGAATTAAAAGAATTAAGTAATTATAATCTTCCTGAATTCTCAAAAGAAATGAGTACTGAAGGTGTTGATCTACCAACAAATGTTCAATGAATGGTTGATTTGTATGATAAATCAGTACAGGATAAGAAAAGAATCGAAGGAGAGCTAAACTTTAAGACAAGTATTTATAATGAATTCTTAAGAAATTTCTTATTGCCATCATTAAATATATGGAAAAATCCATATACAAAAGAAATTGATATAACAATGATGTGAAAGAAATATCTAGATTTAAACCCTTATCAAGATATCTCATTACTATCTCAATGGAGTTCTATTATTAGAGATAGTTGAAAAGAAGTATGATTAAATGAAGTAACAGATATGAAAATATGAGATATTATAGAGGATAAGACATGACACTTTAAAATCCCTATTACGGTATCATTTACTTCAAATTCAAAAAGAGCATTCCTTCTTTTAGTAGATAAATTATCATTAACATCAAATATTAGTAATATCTGATTATTAAATGACTTTTTGTATTATCTCTTCAATACAATTAGAGAATTAAAAGAAGATGAGATCCAAGCAATATTAGAGGAATTCAATGAGAATGATTCTACAAAAATGGAAAAGTGAGAAGATATGGATGATAAATATTTCGAAAATATGATTATATCTCGTTATCTCTATAATTGGATTTTATGAGATGATGAGGAACCATGTCGTTTAATTGACGAAGAAGTAATCGATGCAACAGTAAAAAAGAGTATTGTTTGTAATGATAAGGATTCTGAAATCTGTTACTTCGATTTTAGAGATAAATATAGAAATATCCCAGAATTGGCATATTCAATTTGAATTGAGTCTGTGGTTAATAAACCATTGGCATTGAAGAGATTTATACAAGATCTTCCTCCGTTGATAGCTATCGAATCATTTACTTTTGATAAACAAAAATCAAATAATGCTTTATCTTTAGTATCAAATACAGAGTATGTAGGTCAAGTTAATTTCAATATTTATGGTAGATGAATTACAGAAGGAGAAATAAATGAAATAACTAAAAAATTAGCAGAGGATTGTTTCTGATCTTGAACTACAAATGATCTAGAATTAAAGAGTGTCCTTGCTCCAGTTCAAGCAGCAATAGAACAAATTGATGAATTATGACAAAATAGTGTAGGTAGAATGTCAAATCTTATTGAGTTAAGAGAAATATTAAATGAAGATTCTAAGAAGTATTGAAACTTATCTCCATATAATAAGATGATTAGAAAATTTGAGTACTATAGAATGCTTAAGAATATCTGAGGTATCTGTGAGTAATTAAGATTAAATAACAAAAAATAGAGACTAATGTCTCTATTTTTTTATGAATAATATTCTTTCATTAGAAAGGAAGATCATCTCCTCCAGCTGCTTCTCAAGCAGACTTTTCAATTCTCCAGCAAGTGATGCTGTTAAACCATCTTCCTGGTTGATTCTTTGATTCATTAGCTCTAGCGTTCAAATGAACTGTTATCAAATCTCCAGTATTTACATCAGCTAATAGATTAATCTTGTCTCTAAAAAAATCTACAGCGATAGATCCTTTATATTCTCTATCTGTGTTTTCTTCTAAAACGATAGTTTGTTTTTCGACACCTTCTCCTATTGTCTCTTTAGGTCCGATAAACTTAACAAATCCTTGATACTGCATACTATTAAGTGTAATGAATAAAATAAAGCAATAAACTTTATGCTAAAATATTGTTTTGAAAAGTAAATACAAGAGAAAATTAAAAAAGAGGGGCGTCTGAGTTAATATTTATGAAACATTTGGCTCAATCATGTAGTTGGCCTCTAATTTTTCTACTTCATCTAAGTTTAGAGAATCGAGATTAATATGATATTCTCATTTGAAAGTTAGAAAAATATTTCAGTTATTATAAATATAGTGTAGTTTATTATCATAATCTCAAAAATAGTTTTCATCATAAACTTGATCAAGGAATACTTCTCAATATTCATTTCAAACAGAATCTATTTCAGACTTTTTAATCATTTTAACTAGCTCATTATTAGCAATATCTCGAACCCAAACATTAGATTTCTGTCAAATATACAAAATTCAATAACGTGGTATCCATCAATTTTTATGAAAATAAGAATAGAGCAGAGGTTTTGAAATTGAATAAAATTTAATTTGATCGTTTTTTAATGTTTTCAATAAGTTTAAAGCAAGTGTTCCGACTCTCAAATTTGTAAATCATCCAGGTCCATTTAAAACAATATATTCATCAAAACTATACTTTTTATCAAGTTCTATAAGAGATTTTCCAATCTCATTCTCAACTCAGTTCCTATCCAAAAAAACAGTTCCATCAGGAGTGGAAATTGCTATTTTATCTGAAGAAATATCAATAAAAGCTTTCATAATATTAATTTTCAAATATAAACTATTCAAACATCCTTTGTAAGTCCTCATCTCTAATCATTTTAGGATTCCACATAGGATCGAATGTGGTTTCTACTTCGACTTCATAATCAGGAGCAGGAATAAGTGCTGCATTTTTTACGCTCTCTAAAAGAAAATCTGCCATAGGGCATACAGGAGTTGTAAAAGTCATAACTATTTTAATTTTCTTTTCTTCTTCGTTAATATCTATAGAATAGATGAGACCAAGAGTATAAATATCTACGACAGGGAAATCTGGATCGTAAACTGTTTGTAATGAAACCTCTATATTATGATAAAGTTCTTTCATTATCTTTTCTTAAAGGATCTGTAAAAATAGCATATTGCATAGCAATGAAGAGAATTAAGCAAAGAATTCAAATCCATTTTGTCCATAATTCAGCAACGAGTAATAATACATTTATTAAACAGAAAAGTCAGAAAAGAAATGATGTTTTATAAGCATCTTTCTTCATTCTTTCATTTGATACTTTAGTAATAAAGAGCCATTGTGCTCGATAAAAAACGAAATAGCTCAAGCCCCAAAGCAACAAGAAAACTCAGATTAATCAGAGAGTTAACGCTATTGCTAAATCATCTTTTGGACTAATCATTGTGAAATCAATTACAAGCAATATAATTCAAAAAATGGTTTTTATTAGAGATGCACTTGCATAAATTCAAAAATTCTTCATATGTGATAAGGTTTAAGAAATCTTAAATATTAACAGTTACTTCTTCATGTTCTAATTCTTGATTCTCTTGCTCTAGAAGTGTCTCTGTATCTAGTTCTGCACGAGAAGGAAGATAGAATGGATTAGCTCAATTTTCATAAATCTTTCCATAAATAATATCCCAAATACCTTGTCATAAAATCATAAGAGGAAATGATAGTAATGGAGTTAATAGCATTAATGTTTTTGCTCAATCAGTGTTAACATTACTCTGTAATGATGGAGCCAACATTCAAGATAATGCCATAATGGAAATACAAAATCATAAACAACATCCCATTAAAGACGATGCAGAATAATTTGGGTTTACTACAAATTCTATTTGACAAGATGAAACAAAAGTAGCCAAACAAACATAAAGTACAAACACAACAATAGAAGCATTAGGTAAATCTTTAAACATCAAGAAAACAACAGCAATACCAATTGCAAGAATTCCATTAGTAAGAAGCAAAAGTCCTACAGTTTTCCCAATATCGCTATATTTTCAAGAGAAAAAGAACGTATAAATAACCATTAATACAAGATTTCAACCAAAAGCAATTACAAATCATAGAATTAAGTTAACAATCCATGAAAACTGGTTCTCAGTAGCAATAAATCCTAATCAAGATGATGTTACTTCTCAGCTTCATCACATTAATGTACCTAAGATTCAAGCAAGTGTAAAGTAAACTACAGCCATAAGAGCTCAAACAACAAGTCCAATACCTATTTTTCATAAAAGAGCCCATCATCAAATCGTACTAGGGGCATTTACTAAACGGTCTAATTGTTTTCTTTGTTCACTAGCAATCTTATTCGGATTAATAGGCGCCATACCTCAGTCAATTCATGGAATCACAAATGAAACAGAAGATGCTTGATTCAAATTTTCCATTACAAATATATTTATGATAAAAGTTTATAATTAATTGATATTTACTGTTGAGAGTTCCTTAACAAAAGTTTTTACATTTGAAGAGTCTTCGCTTGTATAAGATAACATTACAACAACTTGATTCTTTAGTTCAATAAACTCCTGTGCAGCATAGAGTTCTTTTGAAGAATCTTTTATTTTATATGTTTTTAAAATAGCTTGATATTCTCATATTGTCTTTTTTTCAGATTTTTCATCTGATAGTGTAAAGTCTCAAAGATCTTTAAGCTGATTTATGGAGGATTGAACATATGATGAAAGTCATATATTCTGTCCCCTTAGATTTTCATAATCATATGCAATAATTAAACTATCAAGTATCGCATTCTCATCATTAGATATCTCCTGGAACATTAAATCTCAATTGTCTTCATCAAAGGTCGTGACTTGCATCTCAACTTTTAGATTTGGTGTCCATTTAATATCTCAAGATTCGATATCTAATTTGTAAGTTTTTCAACATCATGCTAAGAGTAACATGATAGAAAAAATTGATAGTGAAAGATATTTTTTCATTATAAAATGATATAACAAAGAGCTAAAATGATTCAAACTACTACTCAAATAATAAAAGATTTGTTTAGTATAGCTTGTTCTACAGATAAATCATAAGTAGATGGATTCTTTCATTGCCAAATGATGGCTATAAGGTTACCAATCATCAAACCACAGAATACTAAATAACCAGGCATAGCTATCTCTTTTACTACTCAAAATGCTCCTTCTCAGAGAATAATATCTCATCTAACAAGAAGAACTCACATAATAATAGTAAAGATATAGAAAAATCATCTTAACACTTGAAATAATACGGCCATATTCAAGTATAGAAAGTAAATTAAATAAAAGATATGATTTTATAAGGGAAAATCAAGTTTTAATTATTTGCTAAAAACAATTTGATAAGTTTAAGTAAATTACTATATTCTAGACTAATAATTTTAATTAATATGACAAATATATGGCAGAACTTCGTCCTAGTGGATTTCCTGAATATAGTCCATCTCAACAGTTAATTTTTGATAAATTGAAATGAATTATTGAGAAAAATTATCAATCTTTTTGATATACTCATATTCAGACCCCTGCTGTAGAAAGAAATTCTGTCCTTCTATCAAAAAATTGAGAAGAAACAGGGAAACAAATCTTTTGATTATACTGAATGGCTCAATGAAAAGATGATTTAAAAGAATACTGACTTCATTTTGACCTAACAGTTCCATTTGCAAGATATACATTAGATTGGGAAAATCAGTTAGCATTTCCTTTCAAAAGATATCAAATTCAACCAGTTTGGAGAGGGGAGAGAGCTCAAAAATGAAGATACAGAGAATTCTATCAATGTGATATTGATGTAATTTGGAAATGAGAAAAAAAGTATCTTTATTATGATGCAGAAATTATAGCAACGCTTTGAAAAACATTAGAAGATATATTTAATTCTTGTGAAATTAATGATATCCCCGTTTTCCATATTAGTAATAAAAAATTAATTAAGTCTTTCTTGTGAAGTATAACTTCGGATGAAGAACAAGCACAAAAGATTTCTAATCTTATAGATAAAATAAATAAGATATGAGAGGATAATTTTAGGGCTACATTGAAAGATGATTTATGAATTTCAGATGAAATAATAAGTAAAATATTCTCTTTTATAAATTATAAATCAAATTCAGTTGAAGAGCTTGATTCTTTGAAAAGTCTTTGTTGAGTTGATGAGTATCAAAACGGAGTAGAAGAGTTGAAAGAGGTCCTATGATGTCTTTCACATTTAAAAGATTCAATGTGACTTTCTTTTGAGTGGGCTGTAGATCTAAAAATTATAAGAGGACTTGATTATTATACAGGAACTATTTTTGAAGCTAATTTTAAATCTGATGAATGACTTTGATCAATATGCTGATGATGAAGATATGAAAATTTAACATGATATATAGATCCTAAGAAAAATGATTATTGTTGAGTAGGATGAAGTATTGGAATAAGTAGAATTTTATGAAAGATTTTTGATGAAAAAGAATCATCAAAGTGAACTATAGCGGATTATTTGTTCCTTAATTTTGAGGATACATTTATGGATGTAATAAATTTATCTGCTAATTTTATAAAAGATTGAAAGTCTGTTGAAATATATCCTGAATCAGAAAAATTATGAAAACAGTTCTGATATGCAGATAAAAAATGAATACCATATGTTATAGTATATTGAGCATGAGAAAAAGAACAAGGAATATATAAAATTAAAGACATGAAAACAGGAGAAGAAAAACAAGTTAAAATAGGGAAATAAATGTTGTATTACGTACGATAGATATAAAGTGAAAATGTCAAGTATTGATTTTAATTTTTGCTTGCGAAACAAACTGGGATTTTTATTATAGGTCATGAAAAGGAAATAAATTTCTAATTTTTCTTTTATTATTAAGATTAGTTTCATGGACGAAAAAGAATTACAAGAAAACCAAGGATCTGAAAGTGAAAACAATGAATCTAATGAATCATCTAATTCATCAGAGTCACAAGCTTCAGATAATCAACAGGAATTCTCTTATGTTCCAACAGGTGAGAAAAATTTAATAACAAACTCTGTTGAAAAAGAGATTACACAGTCATATATCGATTATGCGATGTCTGTTATTATTTCTCGTGCACTCCCAGATACAAGAGATTGATTTAAACCAGTGTTAAGAAGAATTCTCTTCTGAATGGCTTGAATGAATAACTTTTATAGAGAAAAACATAAAAAATCAGCAAGAATCGTTTGAGAAGTAATGTGAAAATACCATCCACATGGTGATTCTTCAATATATGAAGCAATGGTTAGACTTGCTCA
>CAMOEC010000017.1 GCA_946611795.1 uncultured bacterium | reverse complement strand
GTTCAACTTCTCCTACAGCTCAATTCCTGTTCTTTCTGATACAAACATCAGTAGCTCATTTTCTATCAGTGTCAGGATCATAATAATCTTCTCTATGAAGCATAATTACAGCATCGGCATCTTGTTCGATTGATCCTGATTCTCTTAAATCGGCAAGTTGAGGTTTTTTATCAACTCTATCTTCAACCTTACGTGAAAGCTGAGAAAGTGCAATAATAGGAACTCATAATTCTCTAGCTAATTCTTTTAATCATCTAGATATTTCAGTAATTTCTTGTACTCTATTTCAGGCAAATACTGTTCCATGCATAAGCTGAAGATAATCGATAATAACAATATCTAATCCTCATTTTTCTATCTTTAATTTTCTTAATTTTGACTTTAATTCAGGAACACTAAGAGCTCATTTATCATCAATATAAATCTTTGCTTCTCATAAAGTTTCCATAGCTTCTCCCATTTTAGCAAAATCTTCATTGTTAAGATCTCATTTATTAATCTTATACATAGGTACTCAAGAAACTTCAGACATAATTCTATCTACAATTGATTCTGAGCTCATTTCTAGAGAAATCATAACAGCAGATTTTTTTTGTTTTAATGTAATATCTGTTAGCATATTAAGAGCAAAAGATGTTTTACCCATAGCAGGTCTTGCTGCTAAAATAATAAGTTCTCAAGGTTTAAATCATGTAAGCATATCATCAAGACCAGGATATCATGAATTTACTTTTCATTCATTAAATTTCTCTGGATTATCAACAATTTCAACATATGTTTCCAATCTTCATTTTAAGATTTCTGATATCTGAAGAATAGTATCTCAAGTTTGATTCTGTGTTAATTCAAAAATTCTTCTTTCAATTGAATCAAAAATTTCAATAGTATCTTTTTGTTCATAAACATCTCAACTAATTCAGTGACAAACTTTTAACACTTGTCTTAGAAGAGATTTTTCTTTTACAATCTTACTGTATTCAGAACAAGGCTGCGTTGAAAATAATAGAGTTGAGAGTTCATAAAGATAGTCAATTCCTCAAATAGAATCGAGCACTCAATTCTTATCTAGTTGATCAGAAAGTGTTACAACGTCGATAGTTTTCCTTTGTCACCAAAGTTGCTGTATTGCTTCATAAATAGAGTCATGTTCTTTTTGATAAAAATCTTTGTGGTTGAGCTTGTCTGCTTCATAGACCCACATGATTTCATTATCTAGTAAAACTCAGCTTATTACTCATTTTTCAGCTTCAATGTTGTGTGGGGGTAAATTAATGTTCTCTGCCATGGCTCTTTTCCTTCCAAAATAAATTTTACGATGAACGTTATAAAAAATATATTATAAAAATCAAGTAGAAATCACAGTTAATACCTTGTATTTTTTCAACATTTCAACATTTTTTCAACAATATCAATTAAAATGTTTCTTCATTGATTTTTTATTCAACAATCCTATAGTAAACTAAATGATTTAACAATATTTTTGCTAATGAAAAAATTTTGATGGGTGTCAATAAAACAGGAACCATCAGAAGGAAGACATATTTTGTTCATTGCTTTTATCGCATTGGCAGTAGTGAGCTTCTCATTTTTTTCATTATATGCAAGAATTACATATTGGTTTTTTTCAAACCACAAAATAGATATTTTTAATGATTTGCAGAAAATTGCTCAATATTTTTGGGTATTAGATCCAGAAGTTTCAAATCAGCTTCTAGTATTAGATGATGTAATTAAAGATTATCTCTCATGAGATAATGTACTTCAAACAAAAGAAGCTGAATTAAATGAACTTTGGAAATATGCAAAAGACCATGATGAATATCTAACAAAACTATGATTCTGAAATTATTGAAGAATCCTAAAAATGCTTTCAGATGCATGGCCAATGAGAGAAGAAATTTTTGAATTATTGTGAAAATATGAACGTTTTAATTATCTTGTTCCACTTCAAAATAGTAATGAAAAACGTCCTAATTGATGATTCTTTTGATCATTTGCTTTCATTTCTCTTTCATGAGGACATATTGTAGATATGCAAATCGTTGATTCCTATTTACCAGACCTTGTTGCTCCGAATACTCGTATTTCATTGCCAGAATGGACTCAATGATTCTTATCAGAAAGAACAGCAGGATTTATTGCATGAAATAAATTCTGATTTACAGATATGGATTGAAAGAACCTAAAAACGTTGTATGAAAAAGTATTCCATACCGATTATGATCCTCAAAAAAAAGAACAATTATTTAATCCAGATAAATGGTGACAACTTTTTGAAAGATATATTAAAGGGGTAATTTTTCTTGATTCAGAACTTATTAATTACCTTATGCCTTCTTTTCGTGAAAAGGCTCGAGAATGGCAGTTTGTTAACGCAAATATTGACCTAATCAGAGGAGAAGATGCCGCTAATAAGAAAGAATTATATATTAGAGATTTGGAACAATATTTAAAAGACAATGCTTTAGCACTCGCTCAAGCAACAATAGATTCAACCCAAGAAATGTTGAGTAAAGGGTTCGTAAATATCTATTTATCTAATGTTTCAGATGAATTACGAGGCTTTTTACAAGCTTATGATTTGACAACCATTTATAATCCTAAGTATTGGTATTTCTTTAACATCAATAATTCATTTAATAAATCAGATTGATTTATAAAAAAAGAGATAGAAGTATCTGATCCTTCAGGTAAGGTTGTTCTATCTACTGAAAACAGAAAATTAAATATAGAAAGTTTAAGTTCATGATATTATACAATAGCAATTAATTATTCATTTGATATCCCTAAAACTTACTTTAGTGCAATGCGTAATATGGAGAAAAAGTATAAAGTAGAAATGTCATGAAGAGAACGTTTTATTCTAGCACTTCAAGCAGAGAATCCCGATCCAAGAGAGCCATTAAGATGGTGGGAGACTCAAGAAATAATATATTTCCCTAAGAATACAGAAATCCTTTGAATAAGAGGAGATGTTTTTGATGCTTGAACTTTTGAATCAGACTTTGCTAACTGAGCATCTTATAAATCTCGTATTATAGAAAATCAAACAACAAATAATGTGATAATTGATGTAAGAATTTATTAATTTAAAAGAGGAGTACATGTTAAGACTTTTACAATGATATTACCATTTTCTTTCACTATGAAAGTTTATGGAACAAGTAATAATAACGAATGATTTATCTGAATTGGCTATGAGTATAGCAATCCCTACATGAGAAAAATCAAATTTCACATTAAAAGAATGATTAATAAAAAATCTTTTAAGCTCTATTCATGCTCATCCTAAGCAAAGAAATATTTATGGGTATTTGACAGAAATTAGTTCATTTAAAGGAATTTTCTCAATAATGAGAGAACTAATCGAGAATGATGAAAACTTTCGTAATTTTTTAAAAGATACTTTAAAGGATCAATATTTCCCTTTTGAGCAAACGATTAGATTTGTAAGAAATGTCCTTAATCATGGTACTACACATAATCTTTTAATAAAACTAGAGGATTATGAAGTTCAGAAAGACTTTATTCTTTCTCCTAAAGTTCAAAGAGTTAATGCTCTAAAGTGATCAGCATTAATAAATCTAAACTTTGTTTATTCAAAATATATTAGCCAACGAAAAGGTTCTCCAGATTATGGAATACAGCTATCTATAGATTTTAAAAAGCTAAAACCTGGATTACAATTAGAAAAACTTATCAGTTGGCATAGTTTATATTTATTATCTGAACTCTGCTATAACTTATCTCTTTTAAGAGATGTAAGGCATAAAACAGTGCAGAAAAAGGAATCTCAAAAACCAAGAACATTTAGATGAAAGAGGAATACATCTTCTCAAAGAAAACCTTTAAATAAGAATAAATAGTAATGGTTGCATTTACAATATACTGATTCTCAGTTTATCGATATGGTATTTTTTATGCATTATCATTTATTTTGTGATATTTCCGGCTTTCTTGGGTTGGTAAAAAACAGTGGTTCAATAAATATCCCAAAGTACAATATTTCTTAACTGAAGGATTGGAAGACTTCCTTTTCATGATTGCTTTATGAGTAATAATAGGTTGAAGATTAGGACATGTTCTTATTTATTGAAACGGGTATTATTTCTCTCATCCTGCTGAGATTTTACAGGTTCGAAAATGATGAATGTCATTTATTTGATGAATTATTTGAGTTGTACTGAGCCTTTTTTGATTTCTATGCTATAAGAAAGCTTCATTTAAAGATATTTTAATACTTTTTGATATTGTTCTTGTGTTTGTTCCTTTTGGAATCTTTTTGTGAAGATTTTGAAATTATTTAAATCAAGAACTATACTGAATCCCTATTGCACAATTGCCATTATGGCTTGCAGATACCTTAAATACATTATGACTTTCTCATGTTTATCCTCAAATTGATAAACTTCAGAGAGTGAATACAAACTTTTTGTCTATGTTACTTGAGGGGTTGTTAATTCTTTGAATTCAATTGATATTTCTTACTAAAATGGTTAAAAAATGAAGGTACAGAATTTGACAATTATCGACAAATTTTTTGTTATGCTATTCGTTAATAAGATTCCTATTAGAATATCTTAGAGCTGATTCTCAATTGGAGTTTGTATGATTCTGCACAAAGAGTCAGTGGTTCTTTGTCTTTTTTACGATAATAGCATTATTATTAAAACTATACTTTTATAAATCAGATAAGTTTAATTTACCATTAGATAAAACTGAAAAATGTTCGAAATAACTTTAAAATTTTTAGCAGCAGTTCAAAAGAATAATTCTACAGAATGGCTTCATACTTATCGAGATCTTTATCAACAAGAAAAGAAAAGATTTAGTGATTTTGTAGAATCTTTATTAACGGAATTTCAAAAAATTAATCCAAATCTTGAAGGACAAAAGCCAAAAGATTGTATTTATAGATTTAATAAAGATATCCGTTTCTCAAAAGATAAAAAGCCTTATAAAGAAAATTTCTGAGCTAATTTTTGTACATGAGGTAAAAAATCATGGGAACCTTGTTTTTACTTTCATCTTCAACCTGAAAACAAGAGTTTTATTACAGCATGAGTATACTGGCCTTCACAACAAAATGAAAATAGAGTAAGGGCATACTTGTTAATGCACTTTGAAGAACGAGATGCTTTTTTGAATGATAAAAAGATAAATAAATTCTTTCACTTTGATGAGGCGGATCATCAGTATAAAACTCCAGCAAGATTGATAAGCTTAATAGCAAATAATCCTGAGATAAAAGAAAATTTGAGCCCAATGTTAGCAGAGTATTGAATTTCAAAAGAATATTGATCTTCAGAAGTATTACATGATTCAAAAAAAGCTGAAAATATCCTTAAACAACTTGCATATTTTAAAGATTGGTCTTTTACACATCATTTAACTGATGAAGATGTGAAATCTCCTAAACTTTATGATGAGATTTTGAATGCTTATAAACTAATATATCCTGTGATAAATTTCTTTGAAAGAGCTTATGATTGACCAGAATATATTTGATATATAAAAAAGACAAAATAAAATCGTTTGCCATTAGAAGGCGAAAAACTATATTTTACAGGTCAATATTTATAATTAATATAAAAATGAAAAAAACTATTCTTTCATTAACGGTTTTTGCTTTGTTTTGAGCTATTTCATTTGTTAATGCTTGGTCATATCCAGTAAAACAAGTAACTTGAAATTTTTGTGAACAAACGTGAGCTGCATGTACAATAGATTTGCCACGTATAACTTGAGCAGATTATTTATCATATCAAGATTCTCCGCGTTATCGTTCTGTTTATACAATTATGTGGTGAGGTACTTATTATAATTGATGGGATTTTTGATTCTGATCTCATCAAGGAGTAGATATCGCAAGTACAGAATGAACTCCAATTTATGCTATGTGAGATGGTGAAGTAGTAGAAGCACAAGAAAAATGAGAGTGGGGAAATACGGTTGTAATTAAACACACTATTTGATGAGCAATAATTTGGAGCGTTTATGCTCATTTAAATGAAATGCTTGTTAAAGTATGAGATAATGTTAAAGAATGAGACCTTATCGCAAAGATGTGAAAAACTTGAAATACTACAGGTATTCACGTTCATTTCCAAATTGATACAGCTGAATGAAAACATCCTTATTTTCCAAAAGGCTGTGAATGAACAATAACAGAAATCGTAAATGAATGAAGATGTCGAGCTCAAATAAAAGATAACACTCTTGATCCAATTCTCTTCTTAGAAACTAATTGAGCAATTTATAAAGCTGAACGTGGAATTGAGGCAGAAAACAAAGAATCAGATTATCTTTCAGCAACAGAATTAAATTATAAGATGTGAACAACAGTAATAAAACAGGATACTTCAACTCCTTTATTAATTACACCTAAGAAACTATGAGTTGATGCTTTCTTGAAAGATGATTTATCATTAGCAACAACAACAGGTTTACATGTTTCATCAAATAGAGTAGCATATGTTTGAACTTGAAGAGATGTCCTTGTTGTTTGAAGTAAATCTGGATTGCATAGATTAACGATTAAAAGTTGAAATAAAACAGTCAAAAAATATAATATCTTCGTTTTGTCACAGGAAATGATAAATCTCTTACGTACAAAATATAAAGATAATAAAACGATTCAAGAAATATTAGATAACTTATAATAAAAATAAAATACTACAAAAACAAAAATAATTTATTTTAGATTGTAGTATTTTTTTCTTAATGGAAAAAGGTAGAGAAGAATGATATGAATTATTAGAAACTCCTTATGAAACAATAGATGAAACGAGAAGGGAGTTGTTTGAAACTTTAGAGTGAAAGCAAGTGGTTGCTCAACTATTTGATATGTTTTCTAGTTATAGAGAAGAAGTGTGAATTGATGTAGCTAATATACAAGAAGACTGAGATCTTGTAAGGGCAATTGCAACTCTCGTAAAAACAATTACTATGAATTATAGTGATGAAGAAAAGGATTCTTTTATAGATGCAGTTATGAAGCAACTTAAATACTTTAAATCAGAATTTAAAAATAGAGAAATTGAGCAAATCGATTTAACAACAGAAGAAGGATTCGCTAAACTTTTAGACGTTTATAATACTATTGAAAAACAGTCTTGGATGAGAGCAAAACTTCATGCAAAATTGATGTTAAATCTTACGGAAGAAGAAATGGAGGTTGTTGAAAAGGAAAATCTTTTATTAGAAGACTTTCTAGAAAAAGAGAAGAAAAATAAAAGAATAATTGAAGCATATGCACAAGAAGTTAATGAAATATTTAATTCAACATGAGGAGTAGAATTCTGGATATGAAGATCTAGAGAATCTTTAAAGGCAATAGGAATTGAGAATCCAACAAATGAAGATATTATGGAAATAGCAGAAAGAGCATTTAACGGATATTTAAGAGATATTTTTTGAACAGAAGTTTGGCC
>CAMOEC010000016.1 GCA_946611795.1 uncultured bacterium | reverse complement strand
CTTTTCTCTCATTTCATCAATGAAAGACTGAAAATTAAAAAGCATTATCCAACTAATATAAGAAAATAAAAGTTAAACTTACTATTTACCGCTTATATCAAAATTATCAATAATTGCAAGTTTTTATTTAAGCAAAAATTTAATAATACTTCATAAGGTTTTCATCTATTGAAAAATAAAGGCATTTCTTTAGGATAATTTCACATATTTAAATAAAAGACATCAATGGAAAATATATCAAGAGCACTTATATTCGACTCAGTATTTGACCCTTATAAATGAGTATTAGCATACGTAAAAGTTGTTGATTGATCTTTTTCTGCTTGAGAAGAAGTTTATCTTATTCACTCTGAAAAATCTTTTCAACCAACAGAAGTAGGACATTTTACTCCAGAATACCATGCAGACAAATCTCTTGATGAATGACAAATAGGGTACATCGTAACCTGACAAAAATCAGTAAGAGATGTTCAAATCTGAGATACTATCATCAAAACAAAGCTAACTAAACTAGAAGAAGCCTGAAAATACAATCAATATCTTATTCCAGGATTTAAGAAAGTAACTCCATATGTGTATGCTTGAGTTTATCCAATCGATTCAACAGAATATGATAAACTTAAAGATAGCCTAGAAAAACTTTCTCTCAATGATAGTGCTGTAACTTATGAAATGGAAGATTCAAAAGCTCTCTGATTAGGATTCCGTTGTTGATTCCTATGAATGCTTCATATGGACATTATCAAAGAAAGACTATTCCGTGAATACTGACTTGATACCATTTTCACAATACCAACAGTAATGTATCTTGTTAAATCAAAAAACCTTTCAATTCCTCTTATTAAAACAGGGATGAATATAAAAGGATTAGTTCAAACAGGGCTCTATCATGAGATTCTAAAAAGAGAAAATTATCAACTTACTCCTGAAGAAATAGCTATTTTTGAACACGCTGAAGGAATTTTCTGAACAATGCTTGAAAATCCTCGTTTTACAAAACTATGAGAAATTCTAAAATCACGAATTGTAGTTAAATCTTGATCTGATATGATTGACCAAGGAATGGTAGAAGAAATTCTTGAACCAATCTCTAATGTAGAAATAGTTTGACCAGAAGAATTCGCATGAAATATAATGGCGCTCTGCCAAGAATACAGATGAAAATTAAAGCATATGGAATATCTTGATGAAACAAGAGTTGTTTGGCATTATGAACTCCCTATGTGAGAGATCATTGTTGATTTTTATGACCGTTTAAAATCATCAACTAAAGGTTATGCAACAATGAACTACGAATTCAAATGTTATCAAGCAGATGATTTAGTAAAACTTGATATCTTTATCAATAATGAAAAAGTTGAGGCATTAACATGGATAGTTCATAATGATAAAGCATATTATCTTTGACGTGAAGTAGTAGAAAAACTTAAAACACTTATACCAAAGCACCTTTTTGTAATTCCTCTTCAAGCAGGACTATGAAATAAAATCATAGCTCGTGAAAATATTGCTGCAGTAAAAAAAGATGTCCTTGCTAAATGTTACTGATGAGATGTTAGTAGAAAAAGAAAACTCCTTCAAAAACAAAAAGAAGGAAAAAAGAGAATGAAAGCAATTGGTAATGTAGAAGTTCCAACAGATACTTTCGTAAAATTAATTTCAAGAGAATAAAATGCAAAGACTTGATAAATATTTAGCAAATTTATGACTTTTAAGTAGAAGAGAAGCTCCTCTTTCATGTAAAAAAGGAGAAATTTTACTTAATTGAGAAATAGCTAAAAAATCAGATATTAAAATAAAAGAATGAGATAGAATAACCTATAAATGACAAGAAATAGAAGTTTTAGAAAACATTTATGCTATCCTTTATAAATCCTCTGGATATATCTCATCAGATGAAGATGAATTTTGATATCCAAGTTATAAAAAACAAATGCTATCATGTCCCTATGTTAATCTTCTTCACGTTGCATGAAGATTAGATGTCGATACCGAATGACTCCTACTTCTCTCAAATGATGGCCAATTCATCCACCAAGTTATTTCTCCTAAACGAGATAAAGAAAAGGAATATGAAGTTCATCTTGAAAAAGAAATTTCAGATGAAGATTGTATCAAATTAGAAAAATGAGTTATTCTAGATGATGGTTATAAAACAAAACCTGCAAAGGTAAAAAAACTTGAAGACAAAAAGATCCTTCTTACCATCACAGAATGAAAATATCATCAAGTAAAAAGGATGTTAGAATCCATCAACAATAAAGTCATCTATCTAAAAAGAATAAGAATAGCTAACCGGAATCTAGATTGATTAAAAAAAGGTGATTGGAAACTCATCCAACCACCTCAATAATAAATTATCTTATCTTCAATATGTTTGAGAATAATGTTTAACCCATTTTTTATGTTCATCATCAAGTGGATCTTGCCTAAACATAGAGCTACTTTCAATATCAGGGTCCCATTGAATTTTTCATAGATCCAATTTCATAGCAGTTAATAATGAAGCTGTTTGTACCTTTGTTTCTTTATCAAATTTAACTCATAAATGACTATATTTGTTATTTATTTTGTTAAAGGTACTTAGACTTACAAGATCTGTATCTTGCAATCCTAATGCACTATCATTTAACTCCAATGTTCATGAAGCTTCTTCAATAGCTCCACTTCCATTAAATACTGCATGTGCTTTCAATTGATTCATTAAATTACCAATAGTTGCGAAAGCTCTTACTCTTTCTCTATTATTAATGTCATTTCCATCAGGGAATCAATCAGTAAGTTTAAATCCTTCTATATGGATTGGCATTTCATATTTTCTATTATTACATACAACAGTAATTTTTCCTGTATCCCAGTTAATTTCACATCTATTTCCAGGAACATGAGCTCTTTCAGGACTATTTAATGAAGTACCCCATGTTGTAATAGAAATAACATGCTTATCAACATCTACATTAAAGTTATCTTCTCCAATATTTCTTTCAGGAGACCAATTCTTTAAAATATTAGTGTCCTTAATATCTTTCATTACTGCAGACATTTCTTGTGGAATCCAGCTCAAATCCGGTCTTTTCTTTTCTTTTTCCTTATCATCAGGTTTATCTGGCTTTTCTGGCTTTTCTGGTTTTTCTGGTTTTTCTGGTTTTTCTTCTTGTTGTTGGAGAATAAATTTAATGGTCTCTAATGTTTGAGGACCAAATTTTCCATCTTCCAAAATAGCACCATCGAATCTAATTTTTTTAGCTTTCAAAGCAGCTTTTAATCAATCAACATCAATTTTTCATTCTTTAATTTTTTGATTAAGATACTTTTGCAATCCTTCAATATTATTAGATTTAATAAAATCTGTAATTTCTTTATTAAATGGTTCTTTTAGCGCATTTACTACATCAAGAACTTCTTTCTTTGTAATTTTCTCTCCTCTGTTCCATCCATAAAGCTCAGTATCAATTTCTGATTCTCAAGAAAAAGATTGAACAGTAACCTTAGGAGCTTCTGTTGGTGCAGCTGATGGATCTGTTTGTCATCCTTTTTTCAAAGCATCCAACTCTTTTCTAGTTTCTTCAAGTAGTTTCTTTGTCTCTTCTAATTGTCTTTTCAATTCTTGCATTTCTTGAGACTGAGATTGTGCTTCTGTACTTTCAGTATTATGCATAGTTTCTGTAGCAGTCATTATTAATAACTTACAAGTTAAAATAGTTTACAATAATCATAATCCAAATTTATAATTATGCAAATTTTCACGTATTTTATTCTCAAAACTCAAAATTTATAAAGAAATCTCAAAGCTTCTTCCTCAATATTAACAGAATAAAAAGCGAAAAATCGTTGTTTTCTTTTAGTTTTCTCTTGTAAAATAAAGCGAATTCTTTATCTTTAGCCTCAAGTTGTTACAAAATTTTAAATTTAATAAAAAATTTATGCCTCGTATTGTAGATGTAATTAAAGATCTTAACATTGATGAAGCAACATTTTGAAAAGTGTATGAAAAAGTTATGGGTAAAAAAATCACTTCAAAAGTTGTTACTGTTTCTGATGCAAATCTAGAAAAAATCAAATATGTTGTAGATCAACTACCTAAAAAAACACCTAAGAAAGATGTTCCATCAGCTAAAAAGACTGATGATAGTAAGATTCTAAAATCAGGTGAAATTGGTTTTTGATGAGGATTCCTATCAGGATTAGGTTTCTGAAAACAAGAAGAAACAACTACAATCGAAACAGAAGAAGATGAATTACAACTTCACAATATCGAGATTCCTACTTTCTGAAAAGAAGAACCAACACAAGAAGAAATCTCATTCTCTGCTCCAAATGCTAAAGTTATTCAAAGAGCACAACCAAGACCAGAGAAAAAAGAAGAGAATAATAATCATAAAAAAGAATTCAAAAATAAACAAAAAACATGAGGTAATATTTCTATAGAACAAAGTACCTATAAACCAAAAGAAAAACCTCAAAAGAAAGAAAGTGGATTAGAATTCTTTGCTGATCATTTAGCTGCAAAACAACAAAACTGAAATAATAACAATCAACCTAAGCAGAATAAACCATTTAAGAAACAAGAGAAAAGAGTTGAAAAGGATAATAATCCTAAACCAACACCAGCTGCTAAGGTTCATAAAGAAGCAACAACTTCTGATCACTTGGTCAAAAAGACTGAAGTAACAATTGATGAACATATTACTGTAAAAGAATTCTCAGAAAAAATCTGAGTACCTCTTCCAGATGTCATGAAAAAACTTATTGGAAATGGTATTATGACATGATTAAATGCTAATCTAGATTTTGATACAGCTTCTATTATTGCTGATGAATTATGAGTAGCGCTTAAAAAGAAAGAAGCAGCTCTTGATGTTCAAAGTTTTATGGAATGAGATCTTCAAAAGATTCTTGATATTGATAAAGAAGCTGAAAAACAAATTGAAAGAGCTCCTATCGTTACTGTTATGGGACATGTAGATCACTGAAAAACTTCACTTCTTGATTACTTAAGAAAAACAAGTGTAGCATGAGGAGAAGCTTGAGGTATCAGTCAATCAATCTGAGCCTCTATGGTTAATTATAACTGAAAACAAATCACCTTTATTGATACTCCAGGACACGAACTCTTTACCTCTCTAAGAGCAAGAGGTGCAAAGCTAACAAATATTGCTGTTATCGTTGTTGCTGCTGACGATAGTGTTATGCCTCAGACTATTGAATCTATCAACCATGCTAAATCAGCAGGAGTACCTATTATTATTGCTGTTACAAAGATAGATAAACCAGGACATAATATGGATGAAATCAAAGCAGATATTGCTAAATGTTGACTTACTCCTGAAGACTGGTGAGGAGACACTCCTTTTGTTTGAGTATCATCAAAAACAGGACAAGGAATAGATCTTCTTCTTGAATATATTCTTCTTCAAGCAGAAATGCTCGAATTAAAATATAATCCTGATAGACAAGCAGTATGAGTTGTTGTAGATGCTTATAAAGACCCTAAACAAGGAGTTGTAGCAAGTCTTATTGTCCTTACAGGAACATTAAAGAATGGAGATATTATCGTAGCTTACAATACATATGGTAAAGTAAGAAGAATGCAGAACTGGTTAGGTAAAAATGTTTCTAGAATTACATGATGAGAACCAGTACAAATTCTTTGATTTACTGAATTACCTGAACCTGGAAGAATCGTTGAAGTCGTTGATAATGAAAAAGAAGCACACACTAGAATTGAATTCATTAAAGAAAAAGAATCTAAATCATCTAATGATTGAGCTCTTCAACAATTCTTATCACAACTTAAAGCTTGAGACCAATCAAAAGTATCAGAACTAAGACTTATTCTTAAAGCTGATGGATCTTCATCTCTTGAAGCATTAAAACAAGCTGTTGAAGGTATTGCTTTACCTAAGAACGTTACAATAAAAGTAGTTCATAGTGATGTATGATATTTCTGAGAAAGTGATCTTTCACTTGCTCAAGCTTCTAAAGCTATCCTACTTTGATTCAATATCTCTATGAACGCCATTCTTAAAAAGAAAGCAGAATCTCTTAAGATAGAAATGAAAGTATTTGATATTATCTATGAATTAACAGACTATCTTAATAACCTACTTCAAGGTATGGTTGAAGTTGAAAAAGAAGAAGTTGTTGTTGGAAAACTTGAAATTCTTTGAGTATTCCATACTGAGACAAGAGAAATGACAGTATGAGGAATTGTTAAAGAAGGTAAAATTAGAAATAAACTTAAGTTTAGAGTATATAGAGGTGATGATATTCTTACTAACGGAGAAATCTTATCACTTCATAGAAACAAGGATGAAGTTAGAGAAGTATGAGAATGAGAAGATTGTGGAATGAAAGTTAAGATTGGTAAGAAAATTGAAATATGAGATATCTTAGAATTCTATGAACTTCAAGACAAAAAAGAATAATACTAAAAAGCTGAGAATTAAATCTCAGCTTTTGTTTTATTTATTTTCTGCAGATCTCATTAACATTAACCATACCCACTGTCTTAATTCTACTCTATTTTAAAGAAGCAACATTATTAGAATAATACAATTCATAATAAAAAACCACAATGCAGTTAATCTTCAAAAAAATAAGGAAGAATCATCTTCCTTCTATCTCAAAATTATTTATCTCAACCTAAACTTTTAACAAAAACTCCTCAAACGAAGGACGTGCATCCTTTCACTCTTTTACTATACCAATCAAAAGTTCAAACAAAGGACAATAAATATCACTACTCTTCGAATATTTCTCTAATATATCAATCATATACAACCCCTCACAAACCATATTATTAAACTTTTTCTCTTTTAATGAAATCTCTCATTTTGCAATCAAATTTCATGCATTCCAATTTCTACTTAAAGAACTAGAACAAGTCACATATAAATCTCCTATTCACGCATAAGAAAGTAAAGAATCCATATCAATTCATACTTTTTCTCCTATTAATTGAATTTCCTTTATACCTTCCCTAAATACCAAAGCTTTCGTATTTATTCCATATTCTAATCAATCAACTAATCAACAAGCAATCGCTAATACATTCTTCAACGCTCAACACAACTGTATTCAAACAACATCAGAAGAAATACCGCATCTAAACCAATTATTCTGAAAAATACTCTTTGCTTTTTCTGCATACTCTTTATTCTCACTACAAAGAACTACTCAAGTAGGAATTCCTCTAACAACTTCTTCTGCATGAGAAGCTCATGATAAAACCACTACAGGAGTATCTTTTCACAATACTTCTTGAATTAATGTTGTAAAAGGCAAAAAGACATCGCTCCTCCATCATTTAGTAGCCAAAATAATAAGTTGTCAATCATAATACTCCTTTAACTTTTCCAATCAGCTCACTAATGCAAAAGAAGGCAAACTTAAAACAATAAGTTCAGAATCCTTAACAACCTCTTTTATATCTAACGAACAACAAACGTTCTCCCTCAATTTAACTCAAGGGAAACAAGGAGATTTATGTGAATTAATTGCTTCCACCTCTTCTTCATGGATAGACCATAAACAAGCGATATTTCAATTATTTCATAATACTTGCGCCAATGCAGTTCACCAACTTCAAGATCCTAATAAAGCACACTTCATCAGAATAATATAATAACTAAAGTCGTTTAATCTCCACAGACTTTCATCTCTGAAGTAATCGCATAAGTCTTTTTGTATTTTTTAAATATTCAACCTGATCTGTAGCATAAATTGAAACAGAATATTGAGAATCATCAGAAACCAATAAACAAAATATTTTCTCTAATACCTCCAATCAATGAAACCTTGTTTTCTTAGTATTAAAAAGCTTTCAAAGTGTTCTCTGTGCATTAAAATAAGCATAATTACATGGAACTACCGTATCAACATTTGCATCTTTAAAATAACGGAATTCATATTTTACCAATGAATTCGTCAAATAGGATCTCCATGAAAGCTTTGATAATAATCAATTTAAGATATGTTCTTCCTTACACCAATAATGAAAAGGATAAGAAAATTTCTTAATACTCTTTTGATTCTCAGTTAAAACATATTCTTTAGATACTTTTTCTACCAAATTCTGAATCTTCTGAATATCTGCCAATTCTCATATCATTCCTATTTTTCAAACTAATGAGAACTTAAAGACATATTCCAATAAATAAGTTTTAAATAATGGTAAAACTTTATCCTCTCACTCCTCTAAAAGCGCTAATTCATAAACAGGAGGGACAATAATCTTCTCTACTCACTCATTTTTTAACCAATCAACTCACTTTTTCACCATAGCTAAAGATGTAGCAAAATTCTTTGCTCAATAAGGAGCATGTAAACTATCATAATAAACAACATATTCGTGATTATAACGTGTTAGGAAACTGAACAATGACAAAGTTTCCATTCAACTTGAAACTATTCCTACTTTCATGATTGATTAAATGGAAATAAAGTTAAATAAACTGAAAATGCATCCAAAAAACTTGTCATTTCTTCAGCAATTATCATCTTCTCGACAATTTGTTTCTTATATTTTAATTCTTGTAAAGCTTTTTCAACTTTAACATTATAACTATTCTCTTTTAACTCAGCTTCCAAAACAACAATTTGCTCATCCAACACAGTATTCCTATTCTCTAATGTTTCTCACATTAATTCCTTACATCTTTCTAATAATTCATTTTCAAAAGTATCCATCGCTCATTGAATCATCATTCTCTGTGAAAAAAGTTTCAAAAACTGAGCTTTTTTCTCCTCATATAAACTGTCCCAATATTCAATATCATCTCAACGATTACGATTAGCCATAATTTGAATAATGCTATTATATTCTTTCTTTAAATAAACATTAACAACAGAAATATAATCATTACATCTTGTAGTATCAGCTTCTTTAAGAAGATAAACTCTAACTGAATTATCTGCAAATTTACAATACAATCTTTCTTGAAAATTTTTTTCAACAGCAAAAACAGGGAATAAGAATAAAACAAAACTAAATAGAACAATCAATTTCTTCATATAGTAATTTCTTCTCAAATCTAAAATCCAAGAAAAGCTTTTTTCACTGTTAACCAGAAATATGTATCTGGATATTTACCCGTTTTTATTGAATATTCAACATCAACAATTGTTTTAAATAAATTTTCTAACTTTCCTTGATGAGATAAATACAAATCCATATTTCCAATATTCTTTGAAACCGTAAAAGGAGCCAACTTACTTTCTGCAGCAATAACTTTTGAATCCCTTATTCATTGATTAGCATAATCAATAATAGTTAATATAACCTTTAAACTCCACTGCAATGGAGGTAAAACAGCATTCCAATCTTTCCCTTCATTTTGCATATTTTCTATCATTTTAACAGCATTTTTTGGTGATTCAAATAATGCATCAAAAACAGAAAAAGCATTTTCTTCAGTCATTCAAAAACAATAGGTATCAATCATTTCTCTTGTTACCTCTCACTCTTTTACTACATATTTTAACTTTTCTATTTCACTACTTAAACGGAACAAATCTGATCATATTTTTTCTAAGAAATAAGTTATCCCTTCTTCTGATATTTGTAATGGAGCTAAATTCTCCTTTATAAAAGTCTTTACCTTAGCTTCTCTATAAACAGGGAACTCTTTAAGTTGTGCATTACTAGATAACCATTTATAAAGCTTTGTTCTTTTATCAGGCTTTGAAGAAACAAATGCAACAATAGTATCTGCAGTTAAAAACTTTTGATTATTTTCAAAATCTACCAAAAATTTATCTATTTTATCCTGAGGTATTCATCAATCTTGATTAGACTCTTTAGGAATTCCTTCTAATATTACTAACTTTTTACTAACAAATAATCCTCATGCATATAACGCTTGATTAACAACTCAGTTATCCCAATTTTCACTATTAAAAACAAAAAGACTGTCACTTCAATACTTTTCAACAAAAGCTGTCTTCCATTTATGAAGTTCTTGTCTTAAGGTATATACATTCTCTCATGTAAAGAAGAAAACAGAATTAAGCATTAGAGTTTCAAACGTTTAAATCTACATAAAAGTGTAATTATTTAGCTATGATTTTCAAGAATGTATTCAAAGAAAAATACATATGATATCAAAGCTAAAAAAGTCCTAATTGTTGTGGTTGTGTATATGATTTTTTTATTTCTCAAAACAACTTAGCCATAGAATTAAACTCCCACTTCTTCAATAAAATTTCTTCCCACTTATCAAAATCTATTTTAAGCGTATAATTTTCCAAAGAAGCTCACTGCAAATCGTCAACATACATAAGTTGAATTAAATGCTTAGAGAAAAAAGCAGACTCTCTATCATTCTCTAACTTACTTCTCAAATCAGGAGTTAATTCATCAAGATGATCATAAATATTTTCTATAGTTCAATACTTTTGAACCAAACTTAAAGCTTTTTTAGGACCAATTCATTCAACTCATTTTACATTATCTGCATGATCTCATATTAAAGCAAGATAATCTATAATTAATACTGGTTCAAACCCATATTCTTTTGAAAAATCAAGTAATGTAGTGGTTTGATTTTTCATAGAATCAACAATAACAATATTATCACTTAGGAATTGTTTTAAGTCCTTATCTGAAGTATACACTTGAAAATTTAGTCATTTATCATTCTTAAAATTCTCAACTAATGAATAAACAATATCATCAGCTTCATATCATGGGAAAGCCAAATTAGGAATTCACAATTCTGCGATAAGATCTTTAACTATAGGAATTTGTTGTTTAAACTCATCCTCCATCTTTCTTCTATTAGCTTTATATTCAGCATATTCCTCATGTCTCTTTGTCTTAACAGGAGAATCCCAAGCAATAACAAAATAATCAGGTTTTTCTAATACAAGCTTCAACATCATACGGATAAATCCAAATACGACATTAATATTCCTTCATTCCTTATCAATTATTGGACTAATTGCATACCATGACCTGAATAAGAACCCAGATCAATCTATCAACATTATTTTTTTCATTTTACTACAAACATTTAATAAATTTTACATCATGCTTATTTAAAAGATCTAGCACTTCATCTTTTCATTCTATATCCAAGCTTTCTTCATTCTTAATATATTCAACTAATTGTTCCTTAATCTCTTCTTGTTTTTTTAAATAATTTTCTAACTTAAGATTCTGTTCACTAAAATACGTATTCATCCATCCAACAAATAGTTTTAAGACTTCTCTATCATTACTTGAGAATTGATAAACTCTCTTAGCTCAATTTTGAACTCTTTGAGCAGCAATAAAGACTCAGTATTTTTCAGCTAATACTCTAAAACATCAATCCAATTCTTCATCTATATGTGTTCATCAAACTAATGGAATATGTGCTTTTATAGCACTCACTTCTCAATTCTTCTCATCAAATTTTCAATAAACAACTACTAATCAAAAAATAAGACTCATTATATCAGAAAAATCATCTGGAAACATATATGGCTTTTCAATTCATCTAACAAAAGTTCATTGAGCTTCTTTTGCTACTTTAACTGAAATTCAAAAAGAATTTTTTAAATCGTTTTCTAAAAATTCAACGCTCTTAGAATAAAAAGGTAAATAATGATATTTTTCTCAAGTCTCTTCATTAAATCATTGGAAAAGAGCCAAGACATTTTCAAGCATAGAAACATTAAATTCTATTCCTTCAATTGATTTTTCTTGAAGAAAACATGCTTGCATTCACTCGCTTATCTCCTTCAAATGAACAATCCTCCAAGCTCTTTTATTATATACTAACACACCTTTATCTTTACTTGAAAACTGATATCAAGAAAGACACAAAGAATATTCCTTAGAATATCCTTCATCTAAGATATCAAGAGTTAAAAGATGATGTTCATCAAATCAAAATTTAAACATAGAGTCAAAAAATATAAATACTATTCATTATCTATTCTAATCTCTCTAGGAGAGCTTTCTTTAACGGTACTAAGAATTTTATAAAGCAACATTAATTCAACCAAATTAATCAAAAGCGCTGTTCAACCATGACTAATAAAAGGTAATGTTAATCAAGTATTAGGAAGTACTTCAACATTCACTCAAATATGTACAAAAACTTGAACCGTTATCAAAGAAATAATTCAAACACAAAGAACTCTCATCTGAGGATCTTTTACTTCAGCAATACGCCTTAATACTGTAATAAATAAACCAATATAAAGAGCAAAAAGCACCATATTTCCAAAGAATCAAATTTCTTCTGAATAAGCTGCAAAAATCATATCTGAATAAGCTTCTGGCAATTGTCACATTTTCTGAAGTCACTTACCATATCATTGACCAAAGAAACCTCATGCTCAAATAGCAATAATTCATTGTTGTATTTGCCATCAATCTTTCAACTCAATATCCTTCTTTTCCTGTTCATCAGTTGTAAAGAATGTCTTAATTCTATGATAAGCATAATTATCAGGATTTACCACACTCAAAACAAAAACTCAAAAACTTGCAACAAATAAAGCACATAATCATAGGAACGCAATTTTTTTCACAGGGAATCACATATACCACGCCATGATAACTCCTGTTAAAGCAAGGATAAACAACGTTCACATATCTGGGATACAAAGGATAATTGTAAGAACAAAAAAATTAATCATAGTAAACTGAATAAAAAATTTATTCAAAAATCACTTTTCATTAATATCATCCTTTCTTTTAGTAAGCCAATATGCCATAAAAATAACATATCAGACCTTAAAAAACTCTGATGGCTGCATATTTGGCAAAACTCATAAATCAACCCATCATCTGGCTTCACCATTTGTAGCCGCCAAAGGAGAGAATACTAAAAGTTGGAATATAAAAGTCAAAATCACAAAGAAATAGACAAACTTTTTCTCTTTAAGCCAACCTAATGGAATAAAATAAACAAAAAAGATTGCCACCAACGCAACAATAAGATTTCTTATTTGAGAACGAAACAATACATAATTATTTCTTAATTGAACTTTTCTGGTTCATTGATCAACCAACTTTACCTGATCATCACCGTCCTTCTTTAAGGTATCCAAAGTAGGAACTAAATTTCATGATATTCCAAGTTCATTGTTTCAACTTGCAGCATTTTCTCAAGACATAAATCATCCAGTTCACAACGACTCTGTAGTTGCAACACTATTGATTTGAACTTTATCAATAATACTTTGAGTTGTTGATATAATAGTATCATCAAGAAAAGTATTAAATGCTTTTACTGTCTCAATATTCTGCATAACACTCACTGTCAATCTCTGATCAAAAGATTTCCAAATACTAGTGCTATAAACAGCAAAAAGTCAAAATATTGTTAGAGCTCATCAAAATAATCGTATTTTTACTCAAGTTTTCATAAATCAAAATTTCTATTATAAACCGAAATACCTTTATTTTTTTACCAAAAAAATTCAAGATATTGATATTATTTATTCAAAGATGCATTAACTTTTTCATACAGTTCTTCACCGATATCATCTATTGTTCTCATCTCTCAATCTCTAGCACAATCAATTTGTATCCAATTAAATTTTTTTGCCACATAAAGAAAAGCTTCACTCGCCTTTCTCATATGATTAGCATCATTTTCATGAATATCTTTAGACTTGTCCATATTTGGTTTTTCAACTTTTAATGCCAAATTTCTACTTATTTCTGGATCTAAATACAGAAACACTTGAACATCTGGCCTAGGGATATTCAAAATTCAATATTCAAGATTCTCTAACCATTCCAAAAATTCGTCCCTCTCTTTTAAATCAGCTATTTTTCAAGCCTGATGTCACATATTAGCAGAGACATAACGATCTGAAATAACAACTTTTCACTCTTCTAACCATTTCCTTATTTTTCAAGCCGCAGAGAACCTATCAACAGCATAAAGAATTGATGCTTGATAAGGAGTAACATCATCTGCACTTCAAAACTTACCACTCAAATATTCCTCAGTTGGTCATGCTGATGGTTTTCCATATTGAGGGAAATCAATTTTTTCAACTTCATATCACTCTCATCTTAACTTCTCCACTAAACGATCAGTTTGAGTCCTTTTTCAACTTCAATCAGTACCATCAACAACAATAAAACACCCCTTTCTCATAAAGATTTGAAAAAATAAGTAAATAAGCTAAAAAAAGCATATTTTTCTAGTATAAAAAAACAAGGAAAATAAAAATCAAAAACCTCACGAATTATTGACATTTATAAATTTTATAAATATAATTATAAAAATATTTAATAATAATTAATACCATGAAAAAAGCACCAGAGCCAAAAAAAAATCAAGTTAAATCAACAGGAAATAAGCTCACCTTAGAAAAGCAATATCAAGATGCTCATAATAATTTCATTAATGCAACTATTTCCGAGCTTCAAAATTTGCTTATTCTTCACAAAATGAAAACTGGATATAATGGAGAATCTAGAACTCCACCATTAAGATTTAATAAAGATTGGAAAATTGTAGTGAGCAAAGAATTTGATGAATCGACTGCTAAAGGTGCAAGAGAAGTTCAATGAGATATTGAAAAATTTCGTGTAAATACAGTAAAAGAGAAACTTTTCAAATTACTAGATGACGAAGAAGAAATCTCAGATGAAGATAAAATAAGATATAAGAACGCTATTTACGATTTTATTAAAAATAAAATAGTAAAGCCAAGAATGAAATTGGAGAACAAAGCTGATTCCAATTGAAACACTTATAAAACAATCTTCTATAAATTTCGTAATCACTATACTGCATACTCAAAAGAAAACGCTCCAGAATGAAAACAAAAGCTCTATCTTGAAATCTGTCTAACACTTGCAGATCTTCTATATGAAACAAACCATAATTTTCTAAATGAAGAAACATGAGAAATCAATGAAAAAGGAATGGAACACATTGCGAATATGTTCACAAAGACACTCAATTATGTAGATGGTAATAACATTCCATTTCATAAAATCTATCATGATTGAGATTTCTACTTTCTTAAACTAAAAGATTTCCACTGAAATCCACTCATTGGAACTCTAGACCAATATGTAAAAGCAATTATCTATCTTATGGAAGAGAAGAAATTTAATGCTTATAATGATGAAGGAGAAAAATGAAGTAAAGACTGGTATAGAACAAGAAAACTATTCATTAACAATCTCTACAACATAGCGAATAGATATATGAGTGAAACTGAAGAAAAAAAGAAAAAAGTTCCTTCAGAAAAAGAGGCATTCCATGAAAAACTTGCCAACGAATTTATGACAACTACTCCAATTAAATGAACACTAAAAACACATAGATTTAAAACAGAAGAATCAAAAACTCAAAAACACGGATGAAGAACAACAGAAATTAAAGACGAATCTTGATTAAGACAAACCTACTATTGAGAACGAGATCAAGAAGCAACATTACAAAGTATTACTGATACACTAAAAGAATACTTCAACAAACTTAAAAATATTAAATGAAAGAAGATTATCAGTATTACATTAGTTAAAAAATGAGACTTTGTTTCTAATGAATGACTTGAACAAATCAGATGACTTTTAGCAAATTTTGTTGAAAGAAACGATCAAATCAAATTAAGAGAAAAAGCATCTAACCGTTCTATGCTTGATTCAGTTAAAAACAAATATAGAGAATTAAATTGAAAAACAATGCCTCCAGGACTTCAACAAGCTTTACAACTATCAAACTGAGAAATCATAAGAGGTGCTAATGGTGACTATAAAGACTTCAAACTCATTATTGAATTTGAAAAAGATGAGCCACAATCAAAAAAGACACAAAAGCAGAATAACGATGAAAAATTCTATCAAGAAATATCTTTCTATCCAGAAACAAACGATTTAAATATGTGAAATCACCGTTTCCTTGAACTTGAAAAAAGAATCTTTGAAAGAGTAAATTACATGGCTTGAGATATCGAATTCTGAGCATCAATATCATTAAACAGAGTAAGACGTTATACTGAAACAACTATCAAAACAATAGCTTATGACATCGATAAAAAAGAAGAAGCTATAGAAAAATGAATAATACCAAAACCAAAAGATGATAGATACAAGTATCTTGAAATCGACTGAAAACGTTTCCTTCTAAAATGATTACTTGAAAGGACTCCTGAGAACACAGAACTCTTTGATGAAATCATTATGCATATCATCAACTATTTCATCAAAAAAGAAAAACTACTCTATATTAATAAATGAAAGCAAAGTTTCTTTTGATTAATAAATACTGAAGATCTTCACGATTCAACAACGTATAAATATTGAAGAAGATTTACTACTCCTGATTCTCTAAAGAATCTTGCAACAGACCGAAAAAATTCAGACAAAAATATCGCTTTTTACACAGACCAAAAAACAGCACTTTATAAAAACTTCCGTATAGTTCACCTTAAAGAACTTGGTAAAATGATTTGGTTACAAAACGAAATTAAGAAAACATCTTAAATTTCTTTCATCAATTCTGAAAGAATAGTATTAGAAACATCCATTCACTCATCACTCAATACTAAACTTTCTCAATCAAAGAAAACATAGCCTTCCTCTTTATAAAGCTTAAGTTTTTCTTTGTAGTTATCTACTAAGATTGACTCATATTTTTTGATATCATTAATTCCTTTATCTGTTCTTAGAGATAAAAAGAAAGACTCAATCAAATAATCTTGATTTGAAAGACTTTGAGTTTCCTTTCCATCAAGGAATTCTCAAAGACAATATTCTTTTAAAGTTGAAACATTCTTAAACCTCACTCATGTCTCTATATTTTTAATTCAAAGATAACTTGATAATTCACTATTCAAAACATTTCAATTCAAATAAGAAGCAGAATTCAATCATAATCACAAATAATTTTCCATATTCCAATAAACTCTATTATGAATGCTTGATTTACCCGCTAAAGCAAAATTAGAAATTTCATATCTTGAATAACCAGCATTTAATAGAATATCTTTTAACAAAGAAAATTCTTCATAAATCTCATCATCTGTTCAAAAATATTCTCAAGTGATTAATTTGTCATTTGCCTTACTTTTCCACTTTTGATTTCCTATCAACTCCAATGTGTATAATGAAAAACTATCAGCAAATAAAGAATTTACAAAATCATTAAAAAATTCTAATGCTGCAGGAGACCATAAATATCTATTACCCTTCTTACTCTTATTCCATTTTCAAAAAGCAATAAAATCAAAATTGAAAACCGTATTATCTTGCTTCAATGGCTGCAATCATCTTAAAAAATCAACCAATCAAATAAACAAAGTCTTCCTTCAAGCAAGCTGTAAAACTTCATTATCAAAGCTCTGAATTCAAAAAGAAAATCTTATTCTTGGGAACTCTTTTCAAAAACGTTTTTGAAGCTTATTGATAATATCATAAATTTCTCATTCAGGATAGGGATTAAACTCAAAACTCAATTCTCATAAATTTGTTAAATCAAAATTATTAGAGACCTCTTCAATAAGAGAAATAAGCATATCTGCTCATAATAGATTTGGAGTTCAACCTCAAAAATACAAAGTTTTTACCCCTTTATCTTTAAGAACCTCAGCATAAAACCTAATCTCTTTTTTTAAAGAAGAAATATAGGTATCTAAAAAACTAGAATTTTCTCATATAGGAAAAGAAACAAAAGAACAATAATTACACTTTGACTGACAAAATGGAATATGGAGATACAACGAAATCATTAGAAAAAACTTCCACTTAAAATATTTATAACACTACTCAATAAAATGCTTAAAGTCCTCAAAACCATCAAATGATTGATAAACTGAAGCAAATCTTACATAAACAACAGGATCTATAGTTTTTAATGCAGCTAAAATATCATCTCATATTTTCTTACTAGATATCTCATGTCCTGAAGATTGCCAAGAAATCTCTAAATTATTAATCAAATTATCAATTGCATCAGGAGAATATGGTCTCTTAGCGAAAGCCAAAAGAACCGATTTCCTTAACTTTGCTCTATCATATAGCTCCTTAGTACCATCCTTTTTAATTACAACGAGCTCAGTAATTCCAATTCTTTCAAATGTTGAAAATCTATGTCAGCATCTTTCACATTCTCTCCTTCTTCTAATAATTGTTCCTTCTTCAATCATTCTTGAATCAACAACTTTTGAATCCATATTCTTACATTTAGGACACCTCATAACAAAAAATAATTACTAAAAAATAGTTTGCTCTTTAACTTTTCAAGGATTACTATCATCTACTTCTAAATTATTTGATTTCTTCAAAAAATCATCCATTGTAAAAACAAATTCTTCATCATCAATAAATATTTTTTTATAATGAAGGAAATAGAACATTACAAGAGCTGTCATTCTAACATCGTTTTTACAATACTTCTTAAACTCTTCCAAGAAAGATTCATCTCATGTCTTCATATATTCATTCCACAAGACTTCTCACTCAGCTCAAGAAGATAATGTTTTTTGAACTCAAACTAATGCTTCTGAAAGTTTATTTAATCAAATTCTCTTTTTAGTCAATTTCTGAAAAAAGATATAAAGATCAATACTCTTCTCATTAAGAATTTCTATTTCTTTATCTCAATATCACGCATTCCAAACAGAGATTGGATTATCAAACCATATAGAATTAAATCAAACAATATATCAATCAAAAGCTAACATTTCATCAACGAAATCTCTCAAATTTTCTCTCATGATTGGACGATAATCCATTTTTTCACCATTAGGATACATCGCATATGCCAACAAAAACTCTGCTGCTTTTAAATCATCAACAACAGTTGTTTCAATATCATAAACTACATATGGCTTACCATTAATCGTTGAATATTTTCAAGTTTTAAACTCATCCAAAAGGATTTGCTCAATTGTCTTCTGCCCGAATTGTCTTTCTTTCTTTGAAACATATTTAATAATAAGAGATTGTATTGCAGACTTATGATCAAACGGCAATACAACCTCTATTTTATCAATTTCATCAGCAAGATGAAGTTCATTATTCCTCTTTGAAATTCTAAAACAAATATCTCAACGAGAAAAATAATAAACATCATTTCCATCACGAAAACAAAGTTTAAAGAAATCATTTGCTCACTGACATCTTTCCCTTTTTATCAAAGCGTAAAGATGAGGGATGAAATCATTATGAATTGTTGTCAAATCATTGATAGAAAATCTCTTATACATTAATTATAGAACGAATAATAAAACCTACTAGCAATTAGCTAATAATGAATTTTTTCATCCTATAATCCTGGGATTCATGGCATTCATGATCAGTTTCCTCCTCACATCATAGCTGCAAGGTTGCTTGGATCAAATCATAATACTTCTTTTGTTTTTTCAGCTGCAACTTCTTGAGCTTTATTTTGAGCTTTTTGAAAAGCTGAAACAACTAATCCTTCTAACTTTTCTTTTTGTGAAGGATCTAATAAACTAGTATCATTAATTTTAAAATCTCTAACTTTCATTTCTCAAGTCATATCGATTACGATAGCACTCTTTTTTTCTCAATCTTCATCAGTATATTCTCATTCTTTTGCTCTAATAACAAGATTTTTTAACGCTTTTTGAAGTTCCTTGTACTTATCGTACATTTTCTTCAATTCACCCATTTTACCTAACATAACACTACTATACAATATATAAAAATAATTAAACTAAGCCTTTTCTACTCATAAATAATGAATTACTAAGAATACGATAAAAGCAGTTAACAAGAAATCTATAAGTCTAGCTAAAGCCTTTCCATATAATACTCCATGCCATGAAAGATCTTCTAATTTTTCAATCTTCAATTTCTTAAAAATAGGAGTAAAGAACAAAGGAGTAACTAAGTCTTCTACAATAGACTTTACAAATTCTCAAACTTTAACTCAAATTAACAATCAAATTGCCATTCCAACAACATTATACTCTGCCATAAAAGCTATAAAGTTTTCTCGCATATTATTATAATTATAATATAAAAAACATAAAATTAACTATAATAAAGTATTAACCAAATACAAGTTAGGTTGAATTTTTTTTGAAACCACTTTCCAGAAAACAGAATCTTTATAAAATCTATTTATCAAAGCAAATCCATCTTCAAGAATACTTAAATTAGATTCTAAACCACATGCATCTTGATAGCAATCTCTTGTAAATTCATTTTGGAAAACAGGAGCTAATCATAATGCTTTTGATAAAGATATTGTATCCTCTGCAAAAGCATAATCCATATAATCAAGGATAAATTGCAATGCCATTGAACTGTTTTCAGTATTAGCATCAAGTGCTAAAGCATATAATCTCACAAACTGAGATTCTCAAGCATATGGATATTTTGCTGCGGGGAACATATCCTCAAATTCATAATCATAATCAGAAGCAAATCACCAAGCAACTCATAACAAATTCTTTTCTAACAAACAATTAAGTGGATGTTTTTTACATAAATCTGAATTTCACTGAACTGAATATAATAATCATTGTTGTAATTCTTGAGATGGAGTAGAAAAATCTATCCATTGACTAAAAGCTCAAATATCATTAACTTTTATGAAATCAACAATTTGATGGCTTGCAATAAGACTATTATCATATGTCGCTTCATTATCAGAAATTCAAAAATTAAATGGTCATACAGGACGAGCTGGTTTCCAATTTTGCGAAGCAATTACAAGTCAATCAATTCATTCACTAATTTCATTCATTCAATAAGACACAGGAAGATCTATTCAGAATGGGATAATATTTCCATGCTTTTCAACAAAATCCTTCAACTGTGGAATAAATAATGATGAAATATCTTCTTGAAAATTAATAGTTCAGAATTGCACACCTGTTAATTGATCATATGGGAAAAGATACAAATCATATCAATCTAATCAGATCCAATCTCTTGGTGAAGCTATTTGAGTAAATTCTACCTTTCATCAATGAACATTTTCGAAATATTCAGCAAAATCACTTAGTTCTTTTTTCAGCATTCATTCCTTTATAGCAATACGCAAAGTTCAAGAGAACTTAGCAACTTCTTGAACAGGAGCCTCTTCCTCTACCGCTATATTTGAATCAGATCCTGATACTTCTCCTTCATCATTACTAGATGATCACCATGGGACAAAAAACACAAATACTGTACACAAAAAACAAAACACAGATAAAAAGAACAATTGTTGTAACTGAGTTTTCATATGTAACTAGAATATAATTGTAAAATTTCACAATGATGAGTCCTTTAATGTAGGTTTTTTAACTTGAAGTCTTACATCATATTTTCAAACCTTTCATTCTCATTTAATAGTAAAATATCTATCAGAAAAATATCATCATATAGATTTGAAACGATATTCCAAAAAAGGATAAAGATGATGAGCCCATGAAGAAAATCATGAACCCTCACTCCATAAATTATTTACAAGCTCTAGAGAAATATAAGGATTCTTTATCACTTTCAAGATATCAATAAAATCTCAATTATTAGTTTTTTTCAAATCATCAGAAACACGAGATATTACATTCAAATCATAAATTCAACCATCATTTCTTGGATTATAGTAATCAGTCTTACGTAATGGGTGTTTGTTACTAGAAAATGTAATTTGAGGACCTGCAACTCCTTTCTCTTTTCAAAATCCAATTTGCTTTTTCCTTATTACTGAATCTCTACTTTCATGAACATAATAAGTACCTCAAACATCAATAGCTTCTGTTGGCAATATCGAAACCTCAACACCCCTTGAAGAAATTCAATCATCATATACTCATTTAATTACCCAATCAACAATTGGTGCTGAAATATCAACACTAGGATCTACACTTCACGGACAATGATTTGTACATAATTTAGCATAATCACTCTGAGATGCTCCAGCAATTTTTCCAAATAAATATGGAGTCAATCTAAAATCTCAAGTAATTCAATTAAATGCACTATCCAAATCATAGTTTCAATATTCAGAATAATATTTATCTACAGGGATATCTCAAACTCTTCACAATGGAATTAAAATAGGAGAATTATAATTCAAAGCATTATAATCATAATGAGGACCATTTGTAAATGCAGGATCAACATCTCACTCTCAAGGCATCGGAATACTATTAACCTTAGAATTCACCTTCCAATAAAGCGTTGTATTTCAAGCATTTCAATATGAAATAAACTTTGGCAAAAAATAATCACTATTATTTCAAGTATTATAGTGTCAACTATTCGAACTACTTGAATATTTCCATCATGATTCACCATCAAATCCAGGTCATGCATATCTTATTGCTAAGCAACCTCTCTCAACGGCTCACATAGCAGCATAATAAGCTGAACTATATTGAACGATATTTCAATAAGCATTAGAAAATGGAATAAAACTAGAAAGAATTGCAAATAACATTGCAACTGAAATTATGATAACAATCAAAATCATAGATATTAGCATTTTCTAGTTTTTCAATTCTTCTAAATTACTCTAAATTTGGTGCTCAACAATTTGGACAATAAGCATAAGAATTATTATATTCCTTATGACATTCTTTACATTCAGCAACCAAACATTCTCAACACCAAACACACATACGAGATGATTCTTTATTTAGAGCTCAACAATGATGACATTCACAAATATCCATCTCAAGAGATTCTCTCCATAATCTTCTCTCCCATTTATAAACCAAAGGACGGAATGCCAAATAAATAGGCAATCAAAAAATAGGAGTTAATAAAACAACTAATAAAACAGATATGAATTGATAGAATCAACTATTACTTCTTGCTATAGCATCTCTGAATACCCATATAACAACCATAATCCAAACCAATGCTATTAAGCAGAAAAAAAAGAATTCAGTATCTGTATATTGAGAAAAGAAAGGGATATACTGAGAAATAAATGATGTTACAGTACTTCAAGTATCTAAATTTTGTACATGTAAAATTAAATCTGGAGTATTTGAAACTTCTTGAACGACATTAACAGTTGTTAAAATCTCATTCTTTCATGTTGCAACTAATCAACTTAGTGCATCTTCAATAACTCAAGTCAATTCTTCCATAATTTTGTTTTTATAAAAAAATAAATTAGCTGATAACTTTCTTTAAAACTTCTATTGAAACAGAGAATTTTTTCAAGTCTTTCAATACAAATGAAATCTTTGCAGGATTATCAATTTGCAAAGAAAAATCAACATAAACAAGTCAGTCATCTGTATGTTTAATTGACATTTCTAACAATGGAACATTAAACTGTGAAAATACTTGCAAAAAATCAACTATTGTTAATTCATGAGGACGGAATTTTAACTTTAAATCAAAACGATATTTAGTTGAAGGTTCCTCTTCCCAATGAGCTTCAAGTAATGATTCGTAAGAAACTGTTTTTAATGCCTTACAGTTCATATTATGAATCTTTATTCATGTCTTAGATGATTTAGCAATAATCTTATCTCAAATTCTAGGCTGACATTCAGGACAGAAAATACAATTCAAATGTTTATCATCATCTACAACAACAGATAAGGTAGAAGAAGCTGGTGCGGTAATTTCCTCTTTTAATCACTTTTCAAATTCATCAGCATCTTCAATAACTGTTTTTTCAACAACATTTTTCAAAAGATCTGGATAAGCATCTCTTACAATATTTCCATAAGTATCCTGCTTATCTAAAACCATCAATATTCTTCTTTCAACCTCCAATGGTTCTCATAATTTTTGAATTTTATCCTTATCAGAACGGAATGAAGGTAATCATAAATCCTTAAGATAATCGTTAAGTTTATCTATAGCTTCATCTAAACGTGCTTCTCTTTCTGCTGTTTTCAAGTATTTTAATAGCTGATTCTTAGCAGATGGAGTACGTAAGAATTCAATCCAATGCTTATTAGCAGCATATCTATTCTTAAACGTATTAATATTGATAATATCTCATGTTTTTAACTTATAACTGATTGGTTTTATTTGTCAGTTAACTATCGCATTTTTAAATCTTAATCCTATTGAAGAATGGACGCTAAACGCAAAATCGAGAACTGTAGACCCAGAAGGAAGTTCTTTTATATCTCATCTTGGAGTATAAACAAAAATCGTCTTATCTAAAACTTCAATATTTAACTGAGACTTAAATTTTTCTTTTTCAGAAGTATCTGTATAATCAGCAACAATCTTTTGTAACTTTTGAATCCAAATTCACTGCTGTTCAGAGACCATAGTCGGAGCATTACTTTCAGAATAAGCAAAATGAGCTGCGACTCAGAACTCTGCTACATTATCCATCTCTTTTGTCCTTATCTGTATTTCAACAGGGAAACGGAACATTCATAGCACAGTAGTATGGATACTCTTATATCAATTAAATTTAGGAATAGCGATATAATCCTTAATTTTCTTAATCAACGGTATATAATATTTATGGATAACTCAAAGTACCATATAACAATCTCCAACACTCTCAGTAATAACTCTAAATGCTAACAAATCCATTACCGTTGAGATATCAGTTTCATGATATTTTTTTGATAATTTCTCATAAATCCTATATGGACTTTTAATTCTTCACTTCACTTCAAAATTTTGTACTCCCTCTTTATGTAACATTGCAGTTAGCATCTTAATTCATTTCTCAGTATACTTTTCTCACTCACGAAAATATTTTCTCAAATAATCTAATATTCTTTCAAATTCTTCAGGATTCATAACAGCAAAAGAGCCATTTTCCAACAATAACTGGAAATGATATAATCAAAGTCTTTTTGCAATTGGCACATAAATTTTCAATGTTTCCTCAGCTATTTTACGTCTTTTTCTTTCTTCAGGATGGTATTGAAGCGTCTGAATATTATGAATACGATCTGCTAACTTAACAAAAATAACTCTTAAATCCTTCGCCATAGCAAGGAATGTTTTTTTAATAGTTTCCAAATGTCTGTCTTCTCACTGATATCTAACCTTAGAGACCTTTACTAGTCCCTCACAAATTTCAGCTACTTCTTCTGAGAATTCTGCAGCAATTTCTTCACGTGTAATAGGAGTATCTTCTATCACATCATGCATAATACAAGCTTGAATCGAAACCAAATCTGGCTTTAATTCCATCAAAAAAAGAGTTGCCTTAAGAGGATGAATAATATATGGCTCTCCAGACAATCTTTTAACTCCAGCATGTGCTGCTTTTGTAAAAGTATAACAATGACGAATCTCCTCTATTTGATCCTCTGGCAAATACTCAGAAGCCTGAGCAATAATTTCATCTACTAAAAAAACAGGATCTTCATCAAAAGTCAGTTGATAATCAAAAAAACTATCCAATTCTTTAATATCCATATCTACTTATGAAATAATAAAGAGTACTAAAAAAAAGGATAGTAATAAATAGTGAATAGTCAAGGAAAAATTAAAGATGGAAAGACCTTTAAAAGAAAGAATTTTTAACCTGATTTTTTTCATTTTCAGACAAAGTTTCTAACTTTTCTTCCATCTCATCATCTGGTTCATTAAGATATTTTGATAGTTCTGCTGTTTTTTCTGAAGCCTTTTTAAGATGCACATAATATTTACCAAGTTCTGCAACAACATCTGAAAGCTCATCATTCTTCTCTAAAAGCTCAGTTGTTTTTTCTCTAAACAAATCATTTTGAGCTGTTAGTTCATCAACTTCATCTTGCAAAGACATAAGTTGATCATTTGCTTTTTTCAAATTTTTTCTCAATTCTGAAACAACATCTCTTTTTTCATATTGAAAATAAAAGACAAGATATCAGATTCAAGCACCCATGAGAACAGCTAATATTATATATCCCCACATAGCTATCAAAAAGCAAATAAAATATTTTATACAAGAATATTTTCATATCATCTACTCCTGGCCGGAATCGAACCAGCATCTAACCCTTAGGACGGGCCTATTCTATCCATTGAACTACAGGAGCAAAAAGAACAAAAGCATTGTAGTTTTTTTCCTATCAAATTCAAGATTATGAATGTTCTTATTGATTTTAGAAACAAAAATAATAGATTAAAAAAAATTTATCTTATCTACAAAAAAATGAAAAAAAACACCTTTATTAAAGTTATTACTTTTTTTATAATCATTGTTGCCGCCATATCATTAGTATTTTGAAGTGCTATTATGCTATTAGGATGAAATACAACTCAAGAAAACAATGAAAATATTGAATATATTGAAGATACAAACTCAACTTGATTAGATGTTACTATTGATAATTGAGGAACAGAAGAAAATAATAACATTGAAATCATAGCTGAAGAATCAACTGGAGATACAATAGAAACAGAATAATTTTATACTTACAATATCAACATGAAATTTTTGGCAAAGATATTTCTAGTTACAGTGCTATACTTAACAAGTTTTTGACTAACAATAGATGTATCAGCAAATGCGGAAAATTGCGCATGATGAATTTGTGCAACAACAGAAACTCTAGCAAACTGAACAAGCAAAATGAATATTTATGATACATTATGAATGTCTCATAAAAGTAAAACATGAGGAAACGAGACATCTGTTATGACATTCATACAAGATATCATCTATGCTGCTACTTATTTCATAGGAACTGTTGTAACAATAGCCCTTATAACTTCATGATTATTATACATTTTCTCATGAGCCAATAGCAGCCTTCGTAACAAAGCAAAAAATTGATTCAAATACGCTTTAATAGGATTAGTAATCGTAACATTATCAATTGTAATTGTTAGAGCCGTCCAGTTCCTTGCAGCATGAGGTTCTTAGAATCTCTTAAATATAAATAGAATAAACAAAACAGATTCAAATCTTACAAGAATTGTATAATGGCAAACCAACTAATTGATGACTTAAAAGATTCAGCTGACATTGTTGATATAATCCAAAGGTATGTCCCATTAAACAAAGCATGAAGCAATTTTGCTTGATGTTGTCCTTTTCATAAAGAAAAAACTCCCTCATTTATCGTATCTCCGACAAAACAAATTTTTAAATGTTTTTGATGTTGAAAAGCTGGAAATGTTATAACCTTCATACAAGAAATAGAAAGAATAGACTTCTGGGATGCTGTAAAAGAACTAGCAAAAATCGAAAACATAGACATCACAAAATACGACTCAAATATCCAAAAATATGCAGCAAGCAATGATGAAAAATGAAAAATAAAAAGACTTCATTCCTTAGCTCAAAATTTCTTTAAAGAACAATTAGCAAATAATCAAGAAGCTAAAAACTATCTAAAAGAAAAAAGAAAATTAACCGATAATTTAATAGAACAATTCTGAATCTGATATGCTCCAGAAAAATACCTTGAATTAGTTCAATTACTAAGATCTAAATGATTTACAGATAACGACATTCTTGAAGCATCTCTTGCTAAGAAAAATGATAATGGTGAAATTTATTCGTTCTTTAGGAAAAGAATTACATTCCCTATTTTCGATATAATGTGAAATATCATTGGATTTTCAGCAAGAGTAATTAATCCAGAAGATAAACCAAAATATTTAAATAGTGCAGAACATAAAGCATTCGAAAAATCAAAAGTTCTCTATTGATTAAATTTTGCAAAAAACAATATAAGAGAACATGAAAAAATCATCATAGTTGAATGACAAATGGATGTCCTATGATTAGCAAAATTATGAATACCTGTTGGTGTTGCTACTTCATGAACAGCACTCACAAATGAGCATGTAAAAATATTAAAAAGATATACTGAAAACATATATCTCATGTTTGACAATGATCTTGCATGACAACAAGCGACACAGAGAGCTCTAAAACTCTTTTATCAGCAGAATCTTTTCCCTAAAATCATAAGTTTACCTGAACCATGGAAAGATATAGATGAAATTTCAAATGAAGAAAATTGAAAAAACATCTTTAATGAGTGTTTATCAAAAGCAGAAGACTGATTCGTAGAACTCTATAATCGTCTTAGAAAAAGCTCCGATATGACTTCACCAATAGACAAACAAAAACTCATTAACACACTTTTTGATGTAATAATCTCCGTAAATTCGTTAACAATTCAAGAGCACTACAAAGACATATTAGCTAAAAAATTAGGATTTGCATTTGAGATTATCGATACCCAATTTAAAAGATATAAGTCAACTGATTGAAGAATGCAAATTATTCAAAATCAGCGTATGCAAGAAGACAAAGAATCAGAAAAATACAAACTGGAGAGAGAATGGCTATACGCTGCAATTCTATATAATAATCTTATTGATAAATACCTTCAAGAATCTGAAAAAGCAAAGAAATTTCTTGAATTTAGTAAATCATTAGCACAATCATCTGATAGTTTGATTACAAAAGTATTTCAAAATAATTTAACAGATGAAGAAAAAACTAAAATAGATGAATTAACTCTCCGACGAGATCAAGAACTTGAAGTACTAGAAGAAAATAATGTTAGATATCAACATATCATTCAAACACTTCTTCCAGTAATTCAAAAAGAATTACAAATAGCCTTAAAAAATCCAAAAGTAACAGCAGAATCAAAATCACAACTCTTAACTATGAGAAAAGAACTTTAATATATTATTCTGTTGTTTTAATCAATTGTTTTTTGATTTTACTTGAATTAAGGAATATCAAAGAATCCATTTCTTCAGGATTCCAATGTTTTCAAAATAAATCTAATTGTTCAGAATGATGAAACGGAACAATATATTTGTTATGAAATCACGCATATATTTTATTAAATTCCTCCATAAAATTTCCATTCTTCACAATAGATGAAACAAGAAAAATATCTTTATCTGTCAAATTCAAATCATTTAGCCACTTACATAGAAGATTTATATAAAAATGTATTGTCTCTAAAACAAGATTCTTTGCTAATGGATTTTGATCTATTTCAGCTGCACTTTTATACCAATACTTCACTATTTGAGTATCCTTATACATTTGCATAAGATTATTAACTCAGAAATTAATCTGATCTATTTGTTTATAAAATCAATCTTCTACAGCAACTACCTTACAGTTAGTTTCTTTAATATAAAGCAAAAGGAAAGAATCTCTTTCCAACTTTTTTTTCAAAAAAGACACAGTCTTAAAACTTTCAGGCCATAAAAACACATTTCCCTGATTAAATACGTTTCAATAATACTTATTAAATTCTAATAAGGTATTTCTATTGATATAAATAAAATATAAACGGAAAAAGATTTGTCACTTTTCTCCTATTAAGTATTTCTTAGGTTCTCAATCTATATAAATATTATCAATCAACGGGAATAATAACTCTTCTTTTGTAATAGATTTTAAATATTCAATTCTATCAGAAACAATAGCATCTAAATCTGCCATTTTTAAAGCCTCTGAAAATTCTTTATAGATATCAAACCTAAAAAAATGGAATCTAGTATCATCCAATAAAAAATAATGATCATAATTCTGATATCAGAGAGAATCTGCTATAACATTATCTAATGATTCATACTTGTCATACTGCTGCAATCCAAACTTATCCTGAAATTTTACAACAGAAAACTTCGGATGATGTTTATCATATACTTCATGCCAAAGATAGAACATCAGACGTTAAGCTAAATAAAAGAATCAAAAAGATAGTATTTATTTTCCAACAATTTGCAACTCTTCTACTTGAAAAGACAACAAGCATTCGTTAAATATAAATGTGTTTAGAATTAATCTTTTGCTTAAAAATATGGATCTTAAAAAAATCATAAACAAAATACAATCACTTCATCCAGAATTTTCTTATGAAGAAATTGAAGAACTATGTTTAGAATATCTTGTTCAATTTTCTGATAAAACAAAAGAAGCTACAAAAGAAAAAAGCTTAAAAAGATATCTAAGCAAAGAATTCTGAGTAGAACGAGAAGAAACTGAGCAAGAAGAATCTTCAGATAAAAAGAATTCACTTGCTTCAATTCCAAGATACCTTTTCAACTATACAAATAAAAAAACTGCTGATTATATTATTACAATAAAAGGCCTTTATAAACAACTATGATCTACAATACTTTTCGAGGATACTGATCTTAGAATAAAGCCACAAGATAAAATAGCCCTCATAGGAAAAAACGGAGCAGGAAAATCAACATTTTTAAAAATACTCCTTAATCCAGCGCTTGCTGATAAATGAGAAATAGAAATCCTTAAAGACTTAAAAATCTGATTTCTTTCACAAGACTTATTCCGAGAATCAAGAGAAAGAACTGTACTTGAAGAAATGCTTACTACCTTTCCTGAAATAACAAAAACCGTAGAAAGACTTAACGAAATAAAAGAATTGCTCGAGAAAGGAGAATGAGATGGAATTGCTCTACTTGAAGAACAATCAGAATTAATAGAACGAATGCTTATGAATGAAGCATACCAAAAATACGACCTACAAAAAGAAATATTGAAATACTTTTGATTCAGCAATGAACAAATGAATTTTAAAATTTCTCAATTATCTTGAGGTGAACAAACAAAAGTTCAAATCGCAAAATTTCTTATTCAAGATGTAGATCTCCTTATATTAGATGAGCCAACAAACCATCTAGATATTGAATGAATAATGTTCGTTGAAAATTTTTGTAAGTTGTGGAATAAAGCACTAATCTGTATTTCACATGATAGGAAATTTCTAGAATCTGCTTTCACAAAAACAATAGAAATAAAAAATAAGAAACTCAATCTTTATTATTGCTGATATAAAGATTACTTAATAGAGAAGAAAAAAAATGAAGAAATATATCTTAAAAACTATACAGCACAACAAAAATACCTACAGCAACAAGAAAGATTTATTGAAAGATTCCGTTATAAATCAACAAAAGCATCACAAGTTCAAAGTAGAATAAAAATGCTAGATAAAATGGATAAGCTAGCAGCACCAGAAGAAGAGATTCAAACACATGCACCAAACTTACAAGTAAAACGAAGATTACCAGAAACATTAATAAAACTTTCAGAGCTTTCTGTTTGATACTGAAATAAAACCTTAGTATCACTTCCAAAAGAACTTGAAATAACAAAAGCTATGAGAATAGGAATTATTGGTAAAAACTGAGTTTGAAAAACTACCCTTCTAAAAACTATTCTTTGAGAGATTAAGCCACTATACTGATGAATACGAATTCATGAAAAAATTAGTATCTGATTCTATTCTCAAATAGCTGATGATTTAGACTTTAATGCTACAATCAGTGAAGAATTAATATGACCATGAGTTTCACATAGAGAAATGATGGCATATCTTTGAGCACTACGTATTGACCAAGAAAAAGCAGACCAAAAAATCTGACTTCTTTCATGATGAGAAAGATCAAAAGTTGCACTCGCTAAAATGCTCTTAGCTCATCCTGATATCGTTGTAATGGACGAACCAACAAATCACCTCGATTTAAGCTCAAAAGAAGCAGTTAAAGAAATGTTAGAAGGTTTCAACGGAGTAAGCTTAATCGTATCACACGATAGAGATTTTCTTGAAGCAACAACAGAAATTTTACGAGTAATAAAAGAATGAAAGCTCACAGTCTTTCATTCATTCGATAGATGATTTAATGAAATAATTAACTAGCTTCATACAATTACTCTTGATGGTGAGATAACGATAACCTCATCATCTTTTTCATAAACGAATCCTTGTTGGAATTCTTGAATTATTTTTCATTTTAGATTTTCATCCTCAACAGCTTGAACACTAACAGGTTCATGAAATTGAGCATCTGGTTCTAAACCAAGAGCTTCAATAGGTTTTATATGAAGTTTTTCCAAACTCTTTATAAAATTATCATACATCATACGAATTCATTCTCACAAACTTGATGACTGTTGTTCTTCTGTAAGATTTAATAAAGATTTTCTTAAATTTTCTACGAATGGAAGTAATTCTTTAACAACTTTAATCTCAGCATCACGTTCAGCATTATCAATTTTCTGCTGAGTTTGTCTTTGCAAAATATCAAAATCAGCCTTCAAATGTAAATAATTAATCTGAGAGTTCTTTGCTATCTCATCCTTTTCTTGAAGCTGAGATTCCAATTCTTTTATTTTATTAAGCAATGGAGCAAAATCTGCTTGAGCCTCTTTTGCTTCATCTTCAGCTTGTTGAAGTTCTTCTAATTCATCCTTCAAAAAATCATCATCTACAGTTGATTCTTCAACAGTTTTATTCAATTCTTCTTCTGAATTTTTATTAGTTTTTTGATTTTTTTCTTCAGCCATAAAAATATTAAACAAAAATTTAAAAGTAATAATTAATATAATTTTATATATCTATCTTTCAAGCCCATAATACCACTCCGCAAAACTCTGCTTATTATTATATAATTCTGTTGCCAATTCTACTCATAAATATCTCCAGTGCCGAGGTTCAACTATTTGACCATCCACTTCAATTCATTTTTGATAAGTATTATGGAATCACCATTTATGAGCATTATTTTGAAGCCATTGGAAACTTTCATTATCTATACTTTTACCATTAACTCATAAATCAACAGCCAATCAAGCCTGATGTTCACTAGTTCATGGTAAAGCACATTGTCATGCTCTGCCATTACAATATGACTTCATTAAATATTCCTGCAACTGATATGATCTATAAGCAGTATTAATTGATAGCTTTTTCTTTCAATTAAAATCATTTTGAAAATTCCAAGCCATATCAGCGAATGCTTTTCAAGCCTCTTCTCTTAACAAGAACTTCCTAGAATTATTAGCAGTAAAATCAGATTCAATAGCCTTCAAATCACTTGGACCATAATCTATTTTAGAAAAAAAATGATCTTTATCTAAGAACTTTTGAAAAGAATCATCATCTGATGTATTAGCATATGTCTTACTTACAGTTACCTCTCAACGAAAAGCTATTGGATCAATAGCATGAGAAGGATTAAACGCTATGGATCACAATCAAACAAAAAAAAGACCGAACATAACATACCTTTAAATAAAACAATAACCATATAAGGATTTATAAATTTATTACAATAAAAAATCCGAAGAGCTTATCTCCGGACCTCTTATTTTATCATCTAATCTTACTTATATTTCTCCTTCAACTTAGCAATTTTTTCAGCTTTTTCTGCAGCTTTCTTAGCTTCTCTTTCAGCTCTTAATTCTTCCTTAGTCTTTTCTACAACAACTTCTTCTTTCTTTTCTTCTTTAGTCTCAACCTTTTCTCAAGCTTCAGGTTCAATTACTACAGCAACTTCCTTTTTCATATCTTTATAAATAAAAGGAACTGTGAAACTACCAGCTTCATTAATCTTCTTCTTTAATTTTAAGTTATGAGATTCAATCTCAACTCAGTAAGTTTCTTTAATAGCTTCAGCAATATCTGATTCATTTACCTTAGCATAAAGAACATTATCTTTATTAACCTTTCTAACTAATTTAACTCCACCATTTTCAGCCATCTTAGCAAAAAGATCTTCAAGACCAGCAGCTTTTTTAGCTCTAGCAGCTACAGCAGCTTGCATCTTTTGTTCATACTTGTTCTTATTAGCTTTATCTGCTAATACAGCAATATTTTGAGGTAAAAGTACATTTCTAGCAAAAATAGGTTTAACACTAACAATCTCGTATTTTTCTCCAAGATATTTATCATCTTGTAATAAAATTACTTCAATGTTTCTGTTTTTAACTAATCTCCTTGGCATTTTAACACGCTTCTTTACGGAAGTAAAATAAAGTTCAGTTGAATTTTATACTGATTTTAATCATAAATGCAATTGGTTTTCGT
>CAMOEC010000015.1 GCA_946611795.1 uncultured bacterium | reverse complement strand
CCTTCTGGCTTATAGTTTAAATGATTATAAGTTTAACGGATAATCAATACTATTTACCTCATTAATCTTCTTATTCTTAAGCGCTTCGTTTTAAAATAGCTTATGCATATTATTCACCAACTAATATCAACTTAATCCTATTATGTAGTCTTAAGACATTAATGAGCAATGCTTAGTAAATAATGTATCAGACATTTCAATTCTTCTATTGTTGGATATATCCCTAGTTTTCAATAGATTTGGTCCCTATTTGAACGTATATCCCACTCATTTCTATGATAAAATATAGTTGAATTTGTTATCTCATGGAATCTTAAACGTTAGGATTGCCTAATGCATGAGATAAATAGTTTGTTAATAGCAATCTATTCCTTCATAAGGCATCTACATAGACTTGATTTCTTACGGGAGATTGAGGTAGAGTTATTTTCTATCTCTTTTTTTTATTTTCAAAAAATGCACTACAAACCAAAAGAGCAGCTTATCTATAATTACAAAATTCATTATTGAGCTGCTCTCATTAACATAAGCATAACATAACCTCTTAGTTCTCTAAGATAAGGATTATCATTTGAAAGTACTCACTCATTCTTTAGCATTGCTAAATGAGAAGAATAATAAGGCTCACCATCACTAATTCAATAAAGCAATCTAGATAACGCAGTAGCAAATTCAGCCCTTGTTACTAAATCAAACGGTCTAAATTTATCAATTCCTATTCACATAATTCAAAGTTGATAAGCCAAGGTAACTCAATTACCGTAATCATCATTAAGTCTTTCTGAAACATCTCTAAAACTTACTCATGAATTATTCAATGTTTTCTTTCCTAATACATTTATCGCATATTGAGATAACATTTTTGCCATTGCAATTCTAGTCAAATTTCATCATAGATCAGCATTATCTATTTCATCAATCGTTGTTATTCAATTTTCATATTCCCAAATATATGCCTGAACTAATTCCTCTCAATACCTTCATAAACTTTCATTAGATATTCAATACTTTAAATCTTTAAGAATCATCTCCATCTCTTCATCACTTTTAACTTTATTAGCAGCACTACCATCATATTCTAAACCAAAACCTCTATCATACAGAACTCACGTTGTAAACAAATTATTATCATCAACCTCATAAAGCTTAACAGGTAGTTTGCCTTGTATATTACTCTTATGAGAAAACATCATATAAATACCCGCCATAACATTTGGTCAATATTTAGGTAATTCACTAGTATAATCACTTATTTTATACTTAATACCATTAGCCAAATATGTTACTAAAATTGCATCCGCTTTCTTAAATTTTGCAACATCATAGGGAAGCTGAGTACTTATAACTATCGCTTTGCCTCATACATTATGAGTATAATCTATCAAACTATTAATTTCTTTAATTGAAATATCTCACAAATCAGATGCTTCATATAATGAATGAATAAACACAGCTGTATCGACTCAACTCAATTCATCAATAATTTCTTGAATTTGTAGTTTTCAATTACTATCATGGAGTGGATACAACTTAATATTATCCTCAGAAATATTCTCTCAATCTTTAGCAAGAAAAGCAATTACATTCTTAACTGCATCAATATGAGAAGCGTATTGATAAAAGATTGCAACCTTCTTATCCGTATTTAAAGGTAACACATTATCATCATTTTTAACCATTGTTACTACATCCTTTGCAATATCAAATTCTTTTTCATGATGCTGAATTGAACTTACATTTTTCTTTGCCTCTTGTATTTTTTCTTCTAATCAACTTCATGAATAAGCCTGTAACAATCACATTTTTTCTTTTAGTTTTAGTATTCTTCATACAGCAGTATTAACAGTTTCTTCATCAATTTCTGTTCAAACTTTATCTGCCAACTCTTGGATATAGTTCTGATAATCGTCAATATCATAACTATATGAAAAAGGCGTTAACAAAATATCTACTCATGCATTAATAGCTAAAACAGATGCTTCTACTTTTCAAAATTGCTGAGCAATTGCAGCCATATCTAAACCATCAGAAATAATAACACCATTATATCACATATCCTTCCTTAGAATATCAGTTAAGATAGTTTTAGATAATGTTGCTGGCAACGTATAAACATTTCAATCTTTTTTTGAAACATACGTCTCTTTTTCAATATTAGGATACTGAATATGTGCTGTCATAATCATTTCAGTTCAACTTTTAATTAGCTCTTGAAATGGTTTTAATTCATTATCCTTTAATTCATCATAAGACTTATTAAGAATAGCAAAACTTGAATGCGTATCAGTTGAAGTATCTCAATGTCATGGAAAATGTTTTAATGATGTCGCTATTCATTCATCATGTAATCACTGCATAAATGCCTTTCAATATTTTACAACAGTATCTACATCATCAGAAAAAGATCTAATTCAGATAATAGGATTAGCAGGATTGTTATTAATATCAACAACAGGAGCAAAATCAACATTTATACCCAACAATCTCAATTCCTTTCAAATTAATTTTGCAGCCTCATAAGCATTATTAACATCATTAGTTGCTGCCAATGCCATATTTCAAGGCATAGAAGTTCAAACACCCAATCTAGTTACATATCAACCTTCTTGATCTGTAGCTATTAAAAGTCTACTTAAATGATCTTTGTTAGCTTCTTGTAAAAAATCAATAAACCTTACACTTCATTCAACATCTCCTAAATTTTCTCAATACAAAATAATACCAGCAAATCAATATTTTCAAACAATTTCCTTAATTGCTCAAGTATCGATAACAGATTGAGAAGTTTTTCTAAATGCAGGCATTAACATTAATGCTATCTTTTCTTCATTAGTTAGAGACTCTATAGTATCAAACGCAAAACTACTACCTCAAAACAGCAAAATAAAAGAAAAGAAAACAGAAAGAAAAAGCAAACCAAATCTCTTCATAAGCACGCAATAAAATAAAGAACCATTTAAATAGCTTATGTTTTTATATAGCAAAGGGTTAAAGTATTGCAAGAAATAATCCATAAAAACCGACTCGCACTATCTCAGTGAAAGTCGGCAAATTTATAAAAAAACTCGATTCGCAATAATGCTTGCAAAAGAAATAATAAAAATACGGCCTCAAAAAAACAAGCAAAAAATTAAGGATATAATAATTAAACTACAACCATTTCTCTACACTAGGCTTAGCATCATAAACAGAACTTCAACGAATAGCTAATCATTCTAATACTTCAGCTCATTTACAAATACTCCTTAACTGTGAAGGTACACTAGCTAATCAAGAACCTTCATGAGTAGTAAATGGTCTAACAATTTTTCACTCCCAGTTAAGTTTCTCTAGTTGAGTTACCATTGGTTGAGGTAATTGTCACCAATAAATAGGTCATCATACATAGATAACTTCATAATCATCAATACTTTCTAATGTATTAACAATTTCAGGTCTTTCATCATTATCATTCTCAATTTTAGATTCTTTAATACAAGTATTATAATCTTTAGCATAAGGAATTTTTCTTTCAACTTTAAACATTTCAGCTCAAGTTAATTCTTGAATATATTCAGCAATAACTTCAGTATTACCTTTTTCAATATATCCTACAGCATAATTTTCATCAGCTCTAGAAAAATAAATAATAATGCTTTTCTTTCCTTTTAAATCATTCATCTTTAAATCAATCAAAGAATAAAACTATAAATTATTATAAAAACAATTTTCAACCTTACCTAACGCAAGAATTCAAGAATCATATTAATCACCTTTATAGATCTTCATTAAGAAAATTTTCTATCGCCTCACAATACTTTTCAACTCACTGAATAGCCTTTCACCCTAATACCTCATTAAACATCTCTTCTCTGAAAGGTTTTTCTTCAACTAAAACAAGTAAATCATCATCACTTAAATCATGATATCATATTTTTCATCTAAGATTATTTAGTATTTCATATAATTTTCTATCTCATGAAGACATACTTCATAATTTAACTGCTAAGCGAGCCTTATTTGCAATATCGACTTGTTGAGTAATACTATTTTCTACCACCTCAACATCCTTTTCACTCACTCAAGAAGTTTTTACCTTACTCTTCTTTTTAACTCATAATGGTTCAATAAATTCATCTTCAGAATATCAAGCACTTTCAACTAATTGAATAAAATATTCTCCGTATTTTTCTACCTTCGTATCTCAGAATCCTTTCATCATAGAAAGTTGTTCTTCATTACAAGGCCTATACTTAGCAACCCACTCTAAAGTCTCATTAGAACAAATCCAAAAAATCTTACTAAATCACTCCATTTTAGCTAATTTTATTCTAAGAGATTTAAGCTTTTTAAGTAATTCTTCCTCATCTAATTTCTCTCCTTCATTTAACTTTATCTTTGGTATAATCTTATCTGCACTTCATAATCCTATATCATAAAATCATGAGTTTTCAGCCTTTTCTTCTTTTATTAATAGAAGTTCAACCTCACTTCCTAATAGTTCTACATATTTTCTAACAATAGCACTATGATACTTTTCCATACCAACACTTAAAATATCATAATAATCAGAAATACTAACCTTTATTGCAGGTATCTCTTCTATAAATTCAACTTTTGTATAAGCTAAAGCTAATTCAGGTTGAGGTAAATACTGACAAATCTTCTTCCAAAGTCTTTTAATAGCAACTGTTCTCTTAAAATCATTAATCCTTGTATCAAAATATAGTTTATATTTATCAACTCTTCATAATATTTTTAATCCTTTTAGTGATTTAACTCTTGATAGGGCAGTGTAGGCTTGTCCTCAAACAAAAACATTTTCAATATTCATTATTGATTCCTCAAAAGTTAATCCTTGAGATTTATGAACCGTAATAGCATAAGCTAATTGAATAGGAAATTGCAAATAAGTTCCCAATGTCTTTTCTTCATATTTTCACTGAGCATTAAGTCTCATTGGAGCATATCTCCATAAATGTTTTTCTACTCTTTCTTCTCTTCCTTCAATATCAATAATCAAAAAAGGTTTAGGAGCAAAAAGATTAATCTCTTTAACAAATCAGATGCTTCAATTCACCCATCTTCCTTTTGGATCATTAGTCACCATCATCACCTTAGCGCCTACTTTTATAACTACATCTTCTCAACTATTAGGCATCATATTATCAGGATATTCTTTCCAAACTTCTCAAGCAATAACATATTCTTCTCATTTTAATCTATCCAACATTTCTCTATTATGTCTTGCTACATCTCTTTTATGAGTATAAAGAACAGTAGCATCTTCTCCTAATTCATGATAACGACAATCATCTAAAACTCAGATATCATTCTCACTGATGCAATTATCTCTAATATGATCCAATATCGTTGAAAGTAATTTATCTTCTCATTGTCTATAATTAATAGTAAGTTCAATAACATCATAGGCTAAGTTTTTAAACACATCACTATGAAAGAACCACTCAGACTTATATTTATCAGAAAAATTATCTATCCATTCATCATTACAAACAGGAGGAAGCTGATAAATATCTCAGACAAATAGCATTTGTTTTCATCCAAAAGGCCTTGAATCTCTTAAATAATTTCTAAGAAGTCTATCAATAACATCTAAAGTATTAGAATGTACCATAGAAATTTCATCAATAATCAAAAAAGGAGCTTCTTTAATCATTTCTACCTTATCTTTTCAAAGTCTTATTTTTCTCATCTTTGCATCATCTTGATAATAGATACTATCCTTACCCATAGCAAAGAAAGAATGAATAGTAGATCATCAAATATTTAATGCTGAGATACCTGTAGAACCTAAAATAATAGGATGCAAATCTCTTAATTCACAACTCTTTATTATTCATTTCATCAACGTAGATTTACCTGTTCATGCTTTACCTGTTAAAAAGATAGATTTCTTTCATCAATCTAAGGTTAAAAGGAGTTCCAATGCTTCAGGATTTTCTCTCCAGTTTTCTCTAGCAATTTCTTTATAAATTGAAGAATCAGATAACTTATTATAAAGTTCATTACAGATATTTAAGCTATCAATCACCTTCCTTTCTCTTGTTAATTTTTCTTTAAAACATCAGTTCTCATAAAATCAATAACTTTTACAAAGTTCAACAAAACAGTCTTTTGTAGCTTTAACATCACCTAATGCATCATGAGCATTTTCAAACCCTCTTCAAAACAAAAATTCATGTAATGCAGATAATTTAGGCCATCTTCATCAAGCTCAATTCACTAATTCTGAAGTTGGTTTCATAGTATCAACCCATTTAACCCTCTCAACATCAAATGGAATTCAAAGTCTTTTTGCTTCCCCTAAAAGCATTCATCTATCAAAAGCTATATTATGTCCTACAACATAATCAGCCTCATACACTAAAGCTAAAAACTTATAAATATATCTATCGATATAATCATATCAGATTAAGTCTTCATTTGTTATTCAATGTACAGCAGTTACTCCTTCAGGAATTCTTTCATCAATATTAACAAGCTGATTAAGAGAATATAATTCTTCAAACTCCCAAGTTTCTTCATTTAATTCTCAAAAAATTCAACCAAATTGGATAATTCTATCCACTCATGGCATTACTCAAGTAGTTTCTGTATCAAAAATGAAGACCTTCATAAAGAGTGTAATAAATAAATTAGTACTAGTGTAGTAAAATACTTTTCTTTTTCAAAATAAAAAAACCGGCCCGTGTAATCTCTACAGAAGCCGGCAACAGCTTACAAAAAAATAAGTTCCTTTACTGAAAATTCAGTAAGAATTTTATAATTAAAATTCATTCTAAAATCAATATAATATTAACACTAAATTTTTAAGTCTAAGGAAACACATGACAAGAGAAGAGGTAATCGAATATGTTAAATCAAAATATGATGTAGAGCAGAGCATTTATGGAAAAAATTTCCTAACTATATCATCTTTCGTAACCCTGAAACAAGGAAATGGTTTTGACTTATAGGAGATGTTGATAACAACAAAATTCAAGTAGGTTGAGACTGAAGAACAGATCTGTTAAATCTAAAATCAGATCCAGGAATGATTGAATATCTTCGCACTCAATGATGATATCGTCCTGCCTATCATATGAATAAAGAGAATCGAATCTCTCTACTACTATGACCACTTTCAACTAAATCAGATACTACAAGAACCCTAATAGATATTAGCTATAAATATAGCTGTAAGAATCGAAAGAAACTGCTTTGACTTAAATAGAACAATTTTTATATATAAAAAATACTGGCTCACTTTATCTCAAAGTAAGCCAGCCTAGTGGACCGAAAAAACGAATACCTGGTTCTGCCAGGACAGACTAACACATCATGTGAAAGCAATTACTTATTTATTCAAAAAGCAATAATATTTCAAGCAAAATTTTTATCCTTTTCTTTAAGACAATGAGACATCTTCAACTTTTCTGAATACTTTTCCTTTCTTGTATTCTTCTTGTTTGATGTAATTCTACTTCAACAAACCAAACAGCCACAACAAATTCATATCAAGAAGCTGAAAAAATCTGTAAAGAACATGAATGAAAAATAACAACAGATGAACAATGAGATTCTATTTGTTTATTTCCTTCAAAAGATTGGTGTCAAATAACTACAATAGAGGATTGATCATGTGAGTATCTTAATTCAGAGACAGGTTGAGAACGAATTACAGTAGCAACAGATCTTTGTAATGAAGAATGATGAGAAGTTCAACATCGAGAAGAATGATGAGAAGATTTTGAAATTTGTATGTTTAAAGATAAAAGTTTCTGTTATCTAAATGACTTAGCAGCATGAAGTTGTGAAAAATGAGATATGAGATATTATGATGAAGATGATGATAGAGATGATACTGATAATGACTAAACCATTTCTATAAGACAAGTACCATTTACTTATTAATGCCTATACACCATAGATGAAAAAAAGATAGTACTAGAAGCTATGGAAAAAGTTTGAGAACCTGTTGGTGCTGGTAAAGTAGCAGAACTTACAGGACTTGATAGGAAAGTCGTTGATAAAGTTTTTGCTGAATTAAAGAAAGAAGGAGCTATTGTTTCTCCTATAAGATGTAAACGAAAACCTGCTAAATAGGTAGTAAAAAATCTAAACAAGTTTTGATTTTAAGACTCTTTGCTGATATGCAGAGAGTTTTTTTTAAAAAGTGCATGAAAATTTGAAAAATAATAATTTTGGGATTAAACTTATATAAAGGTTTTTACTACATAATATTGTTTTACGATGAAGAAAATTTTTAGTATTTTAAGTTTATCTTTGATTTTATTTAATAGTTTAGTTCCTTGATTTAGTCATGCATATACTGAACAAGAACAAGAAGCAATAAAATTATTCGAAGAATTAATATATTCAAATAATGAAACTGAAACAAATACATCTGATAATAATTGATTAATAAACACATTAGAAGAAAGTTCATCAATAAAAATAATGAACAATATAGACACTTCATACAACCCGACAACACCTCTATATAATCCATGAACAGCAGAAACCGAATATACATATTGATGTTATAAATATAAAAACAATAATGATTGAACTATTAAAATAACAAGTTACACAAGTAATTGTTCAACAGAAATAGACCCTTTAATTGTTCCAGAAAAAATAAATGGTAAAGATGTTACAATTCTATGATCAAGATCATTTCAGTGAGGGAAATGAATAAAATCAATAAAAATACCTGATACACTAAGAAGAATAGACGATGAAGCATTTGTTTGATATGGTTGAAGATTTAAATGAAATCTAATATTCTGAGAAGAATCAAAACTAGAATACATAGGAATACTAGCATTCAAAAGTTGAGAACTATGAGAAACAGTTTTCCCAAAATCCCTTAGATATATTGGAGAAAGTGCATTTGAATATTGAACTATAAGTCATTTAACTTTACCTTCTACAATAGAATATATTGGACCTCAAGCATTTAGATGATCAATATGATATGATGAAGATTTTATAATATATACATGAACGGACTGACTTAGAACACTCACAACATATGTTAAAAATGAGAAAAACATAACTATACCTCAATATGTAGATAAGATAGAAAAATTTGCATTTTTATATGATAATTTAGAATCTGTAATTATACCAGATAATGTAAAATACATTGGTTGAGGTGCATTCGCACATAACAGATTAAATTCATGAGAAGTATTCTTCTACGAATGATGAAATAACAATCATGAAAATCTTTCTAGCTATTGATGAGACCAAGAACTTGTTGCCATACCGGAAGGAGTAAAGACAATTAAAAAGAATGCTTTTTATGAAGCATGAAAATATGTGTTATTACCAGAAACAATTGAAAAAATAGAAATGGACGCATTTTCACGATATTGAACAAGATTATACAGGAAATGATGAGATAACTGAATAGAAAACAATGAAAGGTCCTGAAAAATAACGATTATTGACACAGAAACTGTTTGATGTTACGACATTGATGATAACTGAAAAATTTTAAAATACCTAAAAATTTTACCTGGTTGTGATACCAAGAACTTAAAAATTCCTAGTGAAATAAGATGAATAACAGTAACAAGTATTTGAAATAATGCATTCTCAGAAATGTGATTTACCTGAATAACAATTCCAGACACAGTAAAAAAAATCGAATATAATGCATTTTATAATAACCCAATAAGAACATTAAATTTATGAGAATGAGTAGAAGAAATATGATCAAATGCTTTTTATTGAAATAAATTAGCATTCGTTTTTTTACCAAATTCATTAAATAAAATAGAAAGTTATTGAATATCTACTAATTCAAAAATAATTTATTGATATAGGGGAAACTGAATTGAATGATTAAATAATCAAGATTGACAATATTTAAGAGTAATGGCACCATGAGAAGAATGTTTTAATTTCAACAAAGAAAATTGACATATAAAGTGATATTATATTTGAAGAAATGAAAATTGCACAGAAAATTTAAAAATTCCAGGATACATTGATTGAATTGCAGTTACAATGATTGAGCCTAATTCATATATATGAGGACTTAAATCTCTTATTATTGAAGAAAACAATACTCCTATTATGATTTGATATAATGCATTTTATTGAAATGAAGACTTAGAAGAAATAGTAATTAATTGACAAATAACAGAATTGCCATATAATAATCAAACTCTATTTTCATACTATTCAGAAATGAATAATATAAAAAGGATAACAATTGGTAATTGAATTGAAAGAATATGACAATATCAATTTAGATGATTAAAGATTAAGGAACTTACATTACCAGAATGATTAAAATATATTGAAAATTATGCATTTTTTGAAAATAACTTGGATGAAATTATATTACCGAAAACTATTGAGGATATTCGTGAATATTCATTCTGTAAAGATTATAACAAAAACGAAAAACTTAATGCTATTGTACAAAAAGATATTGAGGATGTAGAAATGTATGAAAATGCTTGTTTAAATCCTATTAGATGATATAAAATTAAATTTATCAATAATAATGTCACAATTAAAGAGATATTACACATAAACTGAAAAGCTATTAATATACCAATACTAACTTGAGAAATATGATATGAATTTATGTGATGGGCAGAAGACTGATCAAAAGACTTAATAGATATAAACAATTACTCAGTAAACAACGATAAAGAATTAATCCCCGTATGGAAAACGATTAAAGAAAAGGCACAAGAACCAACCACAGAAAACGTTACATACACTAATGAGACAACTGTAACAATATGAGACGAAGTGCAAGAAGAAACCATTAATAACTCTTCATTAATTAACTTAGTCTCAAAAGAAGTTGAACAACATGAAGTAAAAGAAGAAAATGATAAAACAAAAGTACAAGAATCAGAAATCCAAGTAACTTCAGATAAAAAAGTCGAATATCAGTGATGATTGGAAGTATACCTTGAAAAAACTACAAATATTGGTGAAGAGAAAACAAAAGAAAGAATTGAATGAACAGCAAAATTCTCATCACCAGTTGCTGTTAAAATTCCAATCACAAGTAATACAGAAACTGTTAAAGTTCAAGTAAAACATGAATGAGAAGATTTCTGATATACTTGATTAACATTAAATCCATATAATGAATGTATTAATTGAGAAGCAGTAAGCGATAAATATACATGAGAGAATGTTTGAGTAATTGAAATCAACTGAGAAAAATATGCTTTAATATATACTTGTTCTGCATCAACATTTGTAGCATATACAGAAAACGCAAAACCTGTAGTAGTTAACGGATCAACTTCAACACCAACTCCATCAGCTTGATGAGGTAGAACTATCTCAACTACTACAAATGAACAATCTACAAACGGACCAGAACATTCATCAGCTGATGCTGAAAACAAATCTGTTGAACAAAAAACTACAGCTCAAACAAAAGAAGTAGTAATCGATTCAAAACTTCAACAAAGATCTCTTACAAGATGAGAAGTAGCTGTAATGACAAACATTCTTCTAGATGTCTTCCCAGAACTAATAAATTGAAAGCAAGGAATTGAAAATATTACAAACGCTTGTACTAATTACACAGATGAACAAAATTTCACAAAAGATGAAAAGAAAGCAATTACAAGACTCTGTAAACTATCAATCATGTGAATTCATGCAGATAGCAATAAACCGCTTGATGAATTTATGGTTAATGAACGAACTAAGAACAATGAATTCTCAAAAGTAATAAATAGATCCATATCTACATATACAGAAAAAGACTTATCAGTAGTAAAAGAAGCTCTTAAGAAACTAGAAAACAACGAAGAAAACGTAGAATTCTGAACAGTATATAATGTATTTATGTCAATTAAGAATATCTTCAACTAAAAAAAGGATACAAAAAACAAAAGACTAATCACATCATCATTGATTAGTCTTTTTTATTTAACACAATAATTAAAATTATAATTAAATCTCAGTTCAATCCTTAACAATAAGTTTATTCTCTACATCAAAGCTATTAGCACGTTCTTCATCAAATCCTTTTCAAGGCATCAAAAGAAATAAAATTACAAACTAAAATAAAAAAGTATAATTTTCACTTTTATTTGACTAAAAGAATCCTTATAAACTAAGACATGAAAAAAACAAAATACTAAATCTATGAATAAAATAGTAGACAAACTCCTAAGTGAAGGAGAAAAGAGAAAGAGCCTAAAAGGAGAAGTAAAATCATCGGTTATAAAACTCGATGAGAACCTAACAGCTCTTATGAACCAGCTTACGGTTACTGAAGATATTCATGACCGTAATGATCTTAAATATTTCTCAAACGTATATAATGAAACACGAACATTTGTTTATAACATCGTTATATACATGGTAAGTAACCAACTCACCGGATTGAGAAAAGACGTTGATGATTACATTTTTCTTGCTCAAAACATCCTAAGAGAACTAAAGTTCCTAGACAAAAGGTACAAAGACTATCCAGCACTACCTGAAGAACAAAGCGACGGATATTCGGCAAAGACCAATCAGGAACTAATCAGGAGTATCAAGTGTTCTCTCATGCAGATGAATGAACTAAAAAAACATGTAATGCTGACTATGAAATAAACCTCCCGCATCTGAGAGGTTTTTTTAAAAGAGAACACCTTAAAAGCACTTGAAAATCGAATAACCATTCCATAAAAAACAGAACATAAATAAAAATAACAAAAGACAAATACAAAAACTATGAGAAAATTTATTCTATTATTCATTATCACAATCATCCCTAACATCGTTTTCTCTCAAGAGAAGAAGGGGATTAGTGATGACATTACTGTATCTGGACTGATACAAATTGGATCCGGATACCTTGCTCTGAATGGATTACATCCAACAGATAACTTTACCTTCCACACAGAGTTAGCTATAACTCATAAAAGTGGAATAGGCCTTTACTTCTTATCATCTGACGACTTTTCACAAGAAAAATTTGGACGTATTAGATTCTTTGACTTAGGTTATCTAAAATCTTGGGACAAACTATCTTTATACACAGACTTTGGATATTTCTTCATGGATAATTACAAAGATGGAAAATGTTATAGAACCTTTGTAAAATTATCCTACACTCATGGAACTTGGAGATACGAAACAATGAATATGTTAAGATATTTTCCAAAAAATTCTGAAGATAAATTCAATTACACCCTCTATTTAAAAGCTAACAAAACACTGTTCAAAGACCTTGATTTATTAGCTCAAGTATGGTATGACAATGTGTATAAAGACCACGTATATGCAATAGCAGGTGCCCAATTAAACCTTAAAAAAGGATTCTTCCTCAAAGGATTAGTTCAATACAAAGACAATAAGTTCACGCCAATGATTCAAACAGGCTGGAGCTTTACGACAAAGAAGTAAAACACAATTATTTAAAGGGATTTCTGAATTAGAAGTCCTTTTTTATATAATTAATTAAACAAATTTTAAAAAAAGTGTAATTTCCTCTTTATTTTTAATATCCAAAAATATAAAAAAGAAGCTACAAAAAAACAAATACATAAAAACAAATACAATGGGAAAAGAAGAAGAAATTAAAATCCTCGAACTTCAGAATTTCAGAGATGAGGGGATTACGGATGAAGAAATTGGAAGGGTATTACTCTCTCCAGTTGCTACACGTCAACTCAGAGAGATAAAAAAACAAATCATCCGCTTCCAGGGGGAATTAAATCTCATGTTTCAAATCATTCCGCTCATGATTGAGCCGGACGCAGAAATTGATCTGAGATACTTCTCCAACGTTTATCTTGAACTCGAGCCAATTCTTAATAACATTACATGTTATGTTAACGAAAATGGCTACAAAAGAGAGTTTATTGATAACTTGATCAAAAAATCGAAAAAGATTCTTGAACTACTCAAAAAACTTCATCTGAAGTTTAAGGAAATTAAGCAAATACCAATGACTGAAGAAAAGATAAATTGGTACAAGCATTCCAGAGAAGAGAACGAAGGAATCCTAAGAGAAATTTTGACTTACAAAGTCGAAAACTAAAACTAAATGGAAGTCCACCTGAATAAAGGTGGATTTT
>CAMOEC010000014.1 GCA_946611795.1 uncultured bacterium | reverse complement strand
GTTATCATTTCTGCATTTAATAGACATATCTATATTACAGTTGGTAAACCTGTCCTTTCATAATATTATACTGGATAACATTTTTTTAATGATTTCAAATATGGGTACGATTATTTTTTGGATTGTTATTTCCATTTTACTCTACCTGTTTGGAAACGAAAAAGGAAAGAAAATTGCAACGAAAATGATTATAATTCTTGTTATAACTACCGCCATAACATCATTGGTAAAAATCATTGTCATGAGACCAAGACCTTATGTTGAATTGACAAATCTGATATTGCTGGATTTGGGAACAGATTACTCTTTTCCATCAGGACATACAACAACTTCAACGGCTATGGCATTTATCTTATCAAAAGAATATCATAAATGGATTGTCATGATTATTCCGTTAATTGTGGCGTTTTCCAGAATGTATATTGGGGTGCATTATCCATCCGATGTTTTGGGAGGATTTTTATTGGGAATTGGTATAGTATACCTATCGGAATATTTTATTGATTTTGAAAAACTTCAGAAATTGATTGGTAATTAAAGAAAAAGTTTAAAAGTTTGAATTAGATATATATTAAATAGTGATCACAATGGCGTTTTTAAAGGATGTTGAATCAGAAGAGTTGAGAGAACTAGTAAAATCTTGTTTTAAAGAAATTAACAGTCTCAAAGAACAATTAAGCGAAGAAAACAAAGACATTAAAACAAATGAAGTTGTTAAAAATGTTTTAATTCAAAATGAAAATCAAAACACTAATTTAACAGCAAGGATAAACGAACTAACTGAAGAAGTTAACCAAAAGGAAACTGCTCTTAAAGAAAAAGAGTTACTATTACAGGAAAAAGACACTAAAATAAAAGAGAAAGATTTAGAAATCAGTGAATTAACAACTAAATTAAATGCTCCTCAAGCAACAGATGATGATTCTACGGAAATCTTAAAAAAACAAATTACTGAATTGGAATCAACGATCGAATCTCAAAAGAAAGAAATTGATTTACTTAGGACTACCTCCGAGGAATCCTCTTCACAAAATGAAAAAGAACTGAAACTAGAGATTTCAAGACTTAAAGAACGAAATGAAGAACTTAAAAGTACTTCTTCAAATACTGAAATCAATCAGTTGCGTTCAGTAATAGACAGGCAAACAGAAGAACTTAAGGAAATTCCAGTTTTAAAAAATCAGTTGACCATTGAAGTGACAGGAAGAGATCAGAAAATTAAAAAATATGAGGAAGAAATAGACTCTCTTAAAAACCAGTTGGAATCTTCCACGAAGTCTGAATCTGAAATAATAGAATCCAAGGAATTAGAGATATCTGAGTTAAATGATAAAGTTTCTCAACTGGAAAAAACTATTGATGAATTAAAATCCTCAGATGATGAAAGTCTATCTGAAGATTATTCAAAACAAATCGAAGAATTAAACGAAAAAATATCTTCACTGGAATCAGAAAATAAAAACTTAAAAGAATCCAGCGGTGCACAAATAGTTCCTGCTTCAGATAATATGAATTCATTAATAGAGGAATTCACACAAAAATCAAATGAATTAATTGAAGTTCAATCTGAATTACAGAGGGTTCAGGATTTAAATAAAATCAATGAATTTAAATTAGTTGAGTTAGAAAATGAAAACGCCAAATTAAAAAGCTCAATTGATGAAATTCCGGATAATACTACCTCATCTGATGATTCTGAGTTAACAGAAGAAATTGATTCATTAAAAGAAAAATTGTCTCAAAAAGATGCTGAAATATCAGATAAAGATACTCAAATTTCTGATTTAAAAGCAAGACTTGAATCCACTCTGGATAGTGATGATGAACAATTAAACAAAGTAAAACAGGATCTTATTAATAAAACACAGGAATATGATGCTTTAGAACTTGATTTACTCGAAAAAGATGCTACTATTGAATCATTCAAACAGCAGTATGAGAAAAAAAATGAAGAATTCAAACTTTTAGAATCTAAATTTGAGGAATTGGAACAATCCAATAAAACAGCAGTTGAAGAATTATCATCCCTGAAAGAAAAAACCAATGAAAAGGACATAGAAATTAACACGTTAACATTGGATGAAGAATCAAATGTCGACAAAATCAAAGAACTTGAAAAAATATTGGCTCAAAAGGATGAAGAAATAGCTTCATTAAAAGTTAAGTTGGATGAAGTTGCTATAGATTTGACTGCAGAAGAAAATTCAGATGAATTGCAAAATGAACTTAAAGAAGCCAAAAAAGCATTATATGAAAAAGATGCAGAGTATGATAAACTCAAGTTGGATTTCAACCAGTTACGTAAATCAACTTCAAAACAGATTACTGAATTAAATGAAGGCATAACCAAGTTTTCAAACAGCAATGAAAAATTAAGAACAGAGAACGAGTATCTTGAAAAAACATTGAATGATAAAAACATATTAATAAACAAGTTAGAACAGGACAAAGATGCATTTGATTTAATAATCAAAGAAAAAGACACAAATTATGATAAACTTAAAGAAGAGTCATTCAACGTTAAAAAAATCAATGAAACTCAAATATCCAAACTTAAACAGGAAGTTCAAGATAAATCTGATAAAATATCTGCATTACCTCAGAAACTTGAATTAAAGGACATTGAAATTTCCCAGTTAAACAAATTACTCAAAACCAGGGAAGAAGAGTCAGCATCAAAAACAGATACTATAAAAGAATTGAGAAATACAATTCAAGTTTCACAGGAAGAAATCAAACAGCTCAAAGATCAACTTGCAAGAGAATCACTCTTAGTTGATGATAAACTCAAATCAAAAGATGATGAAATCTTCAAGCTAAACGAAAGCTTCTCAAAAGATGCGGAAGAAAAAGATCAGGAAATATCCAAATTAACTTCCCTCTTAAATCAGAGAAAGTATAAAATCGATGAATTGAATGCTACCATTGATTCATTAAATAAGGATATCGGAATTTTAAATAATCAAATTAAAGAGGATACCACTAAGAACATTCAATCAGAGTCCATTATCAAAGCTAAAGATGACACAATTGTTAAACAGGATGAGTTATTGAATGAGTTAAACAATCAAATCAACAGGTTTGAAAACAAAATCAAGCTTAAAGATGATGATATTGATGAATTAAACCTTCAGATTTCTCAAAAAGATTCTGTTATCGAAAACCTTAAGTCCGAGGTTTCAGATTCCAATATGAAACTGGAACAAATGAATGACTTGAACAACCAAATCTCCCAAAAAGACAGTCAAATAGAGCAGATTACTTCACAATTGGAAGATAAGGATAAAGCATTGAAGGAAAGTAATGATAACTTATTAACAAGTTCAGCCAGAATTCAGGAACTTAAGGAAATTGTCGACAGAAAAAACAAGGATATTGACGATCATAAACAATTGTTATTCGACAAAAATGAGGAACTTGATAAACTTAAAAATTTACAGCCTCGTATCCGTTCTTTAGAACTTGAAAAAGCAGACTTAAAATCTGATTATGAGAAACAAATTGCTTCATTAAAAGCAGATTTACAAAAAGCTGAAGTTTTAAAAGAAAACAATGAAAAGTTAGATCAGGAAATTTCTCGTCTGAATGAAGTGGTTGATGATAAAGACGTTCAGTTAAATGACATGTCCAAATTTAAAGATTACTTCTCTGCAATGATTTCAAAACCATTGCCTGGATTAACCAGTTTCCAATCTCAAATTTACCATCTTCTTCCTGATGCAAAAAGTGCCAGTGAATTATATGATTACTTAATGGAATTAGGTTTCACTGAATTGGAAAAAGAAAGTTTCGCAAAAACTCTCAAAGCATTGGAAAAACGTGAATACTGTCAACGTGCAAGAGACGGTGACAGAATCATATGGGTTAAAAAACCTGTACCATCTGATGAATAATCCCCTTTATCCTTTTTTTTTATTATTTTTTGAATTTACTATATAATCCATTTCAATTATGATTTAATTTTTTTTCTGTATTTTGTACAGAAAATTATAGTAAAGTATTTATATAAAGTCAAACCCATTATGATTATAGACTGATTATAAAAAAATTTTAATGATATATTTAAACTAAAATTATATACAAATTAAATAAAATTAAAAAAATTTAGAGGTAATAAAATGGCACAACAACAACAACCATTAATCATCTTACCTGAAGGAACATCAAGAGCTTTAGGAAGAGATGCACAAAGAAACAACATATTAGCTGGTAAAGTATTAGCAGAAACCGTAAGAACAACATTAGGTCCAAAAGGTATGGACAAAATGCTTGTAGATGGTATTGGGGATATCGTAGTAACAAACGACGGTGTAACCATCCTCAAAGAAATGGATATTGAACACCCTGCAGCAAAAATGTTAGTAGAAGTTGCAAAAACACAAGAAGATGAAGTAGGGGACGGAACAACAACTGCAGTTATCATTGCAGGAGAATTACTCAAAAGATCCGAAGAATTATTAGACAAAGAAATTCACCCAACCATCATCGCATTAGGTTACAGACAAGCAGCACAAAAAGCACAAGAAATCTTAGAATCAATCTCATTAGATTCCTCAGATAAAGACACTTTAATGAAAGTAGCTATGACAGCAATGACCGGTAAAGGAACAGAAAAAGCAAGAGAACCTTTAGCAGAACTCATTGTTGGTGCAGTAAACCAAGTTGAAGAAGACGGTAAAGTAGATATCGAACAAATTAAAATCGAATCTAAAGATGGTGCAGCAATCGAAGATTCCGAATTAGTAAGCGGAGTAATCATTGACAAAGAAAGAGTACACCCAGGTATGCCAACTTCAATACAAGATGCAAAAATCGCATTAGTAAACAGTGCAATAGAAGTTAAAGAAACAGAAGTAGATGCAGAAATCAGAATCACTGACCCAGCACAAATGCAAGCTTTCATCGAACAAGAAGAAACCATGATTAAAGAAATGGTTGACGGATTAGTAAATGCAGGAGCAAACGTATTATTCTGTCAAAAAGGTATTGATGACTTAGCACAACACTACTTAGCTAAAGCAGGAATCATAGCAACAAGAAGAGTTAAAAAATCCGACATGGAAAAATTAGCAAAAGCAACCGGTGCAAAAATCGTTACAAACAT
>CAMOEC010000013.1 GCA_946611795.1 uncultured bacterium | reverse complement strand
TTCATCATTCATTCTCATCTAAAGTATGAATCTTTGTCCATATTCTTACTAATTTATTCCATTCTTTATCACTAGGAACATGGTATCCTTCAGGACAAGGTCATTGAATTTCTTCATTTTCTCCTAAATACCATAATTCATCATAATTACTCCTTCATTCTTCATCTTCTTCCCAAATATCATTACCTCCTACTCTAAATTTATTATCTCTTGTATATCCAATTCATTCATATTTTCATGAATAAACTGCTAACAATGAAGTTACATTAGAATCATTAACTTCTTCAAAACCATTATTATTTCACCATTGATAATAATATCCATATGAATTTTCAGACTGAATATCATTATCCTCTGCTCACAGATTTCTATCCATGATAGTAATTATTTCTCAATTCTCTGGATCTTCTAAAGTTATGGTTTCAATTCAATTAATTTTAGATTCTTTAATATAATCATTATCATCACTAACAAAGAAAAATCTTATAGTACTTAAGAAATCTTGTAACACACTTGTTACAGTAGAAATAATTCATGATTCTCAACCTTCATCTTCTGAATCTTCAGTTGAAGATCAACCAGTTCAAGAACTTTCAGTATTACCTCCAGAAAAATCTGTTTCACTAGTGCCACTTTCTCATGTTTGAGAACCAAATTCTTGATTACCTCATGATAATGCATCAAAATTATCACTATTTTCATCTCATTGATTTCATCAACTTCAAAGAGTATCATCATCTGGATTAACTGGTTCTTCAACCGTACCTCAACTTCATTCATCAATTACAGGAACTACAGGGTCTGTAGGATTTTCAACAGGATCCACAGGTTCAACAGAATCTACTGGATCTATTTCAGGTTCTTGATCATTATCAAAATTTTCATTAACAGGGAATTGAGGAGATTGTTCCTCTCCTTCATCATTTTCTACTACATCATCTGTTGGTATATCACCTATGACTTCTGCTTTTTCGCTTTCTTGAGCGTATTCTTCTGCATACGTTAATGGTATTCATAACGTATTAAGAAGCAGTATCAATAGTGATATACTTCATACAATTCTTTTCATAAACTTCCCTTATAACGTAGAATCTAAAACCACAAAAAAATTTTAATCAGAAATCAATTATTTGTAAAATTTTCACCCCCCCTCCCTAAATTTAGTACTTTACATTTTTTCAAATATATTAAATTTTACTACTTTACACTTCTCATTTTTATTATAAAAACACAATCATTAATTTGATTTTTCACTCAAAGTTATTATCTATCAACTATCTTACTTTTACATCTTTACCACATATTCACATGAAAAAATACATTGCTGAATGCCTCTGAACAATGATTCTTGTTATTTTCTGATGTTGAGTTGCTGTTTGGACATGAGTTGATATTACCGCTACAGCTCTTGCTTTCGGACTAGTAATTGTTGCTCTAGCATATGCTATTGGACCAATTTCTTGATGTCATGTAAATCCTGCAGTAAGTCTATGAGTACGACTTAATTGAGGATTAAAAACAAAAGATTTTTATTGTTATATCGCTGCTCAATTTATTTGAGGAATTATCTGAGCTTTTATTCTATGAATTCTCTTATGATGGGATTTCTCTATGCTAGGAGCTAACGGTTTAGATAGAGTTGACTGAAATATCCGAATTGGATTACTAGCTGAAATCATTCTTACTTTTGTTTTTGTTTACACAATATTATGAGTAACATCAAAAGAAGAATATAGTAATATTGCTGGTATTGTTATTTGATTAGCACTTGTACTTGTTCATTTATTATGATTATGATTAACTGGTACATCAGTTAATCCTGCAAGAAGTTTTTGACCAGCTTTATTTGAATGAATTGCAGCGCTTAAAGTAGTTTGGATCTTCATAGTAGCTCCATTAGCTTGATGAGCTTTAGCTGCTTACACATTCCAATACTTAAACCAAGAACCTAAAAAAAAGAGATCACTACTCCATTAATCTTAAGATAAAAAAAGAAAGGATAGCTTATCAAATTGAAGCTATCCTTTTTTACATTATATATTTTTCCATTCTCATAAACATTAACCATGCCCACTTTCTTATTTCTATTCTATTTTCAGGATTCTCTATTTGTGTCATAATTCATCTTTCTTTTAACCTTGACAAATGTCATGCATAATAAGGCTTAGAAGTTAATTTTCACCACATCAATCTTCATATAATTGTTCAGAACTGTGCTCTTGTTACATATTTTTTTGGTTGAAAATATTTCATATCAATTCACATAATTCACAAAGCACAAGCTTTTTCTGCATAATCTTTTATTTCTTGAGACTCCCAAGCATTTCTTCAATCTAACCACCTACATTCTCTTGGTAATTTCTCAGGAAGCTTTCGATGAAGAACATTTAAAGCATAATTAACTACCATCTTTGCCATATGTCATCTTTGAACATAATCATCAGGCATCGCAGCATATTCTGGAGCTAATGTTGTAATTCAATACTTATATGCATACTTATATGCAGTTAATTCTTCTTCAGTCCATTCATATACTGGTTCTGGAACAACAATAGAAGAATCTCACGTTAATGTCTCTACATTTCATCAAGTATAAATTTTCTCATCTTTATTAATTTGCTCATCTTTAGACTCTCTTTCTTGCTGTTTATCTTCAGCCGAATCATGCTGTTTATCTTCAGCCGAATCATGCTGTTTTTCTTCTGTCTTATCATCAATAGACTTTCAGCCTCATCATCCACCTCATCATCAACCTGGTGTTGGCGTTGGTGAAGGCGGCGTTGGACCTGGCACATCTCACTCAATCCATTGAGCAATCAAATTAATTGTTCAACTAGTAATTAAGTTTTTTACAACAGCTTTATCTTTATAAATTCCTCATTCCCCATCTGTCCAAGAAACAAACGTAAATCAATTTCTAATATAAGCATTAGGAGTTAATGCCTGTTCTTGGTCATATGTAAACGCTTGATTATTCATAACTCATTCTCATCCATTATTCTTGAAATGAACATAATAGATATTTGGTTGAGCATTTATTTTAAATGTAATATTCTCAGCAGGAACACTTACAGTAAATTCTTTTACTGTTACTCATCATTCGAAATGATATCACTCCTTAGCAATTCATGTTAAAACAATTTCACTACCATAATCATAAGTTCATCATCATAGGATATCATCAACTCAGACTCATTTTTCTGGAGTTACAGTATATTGTTTTATCGTATAAGTTGCTTTATAAGTTGTTGGTCATGTCACTTCTACAGGACTTGGATCCCAAGTATTAAATTCATGTCATGTTCTTATTGGATTAACATGTGTTGGTATTACTCAATACTCTACTTCAGTAGTATCAATTATCTGATCATCATAATCTTTCCATGTTATTTGATACTTTCTCTTTATCGATTCATAAGTTGCTGTATAAACAGTATCTCATTCTATTATTGTTTCATTGGTAATAGAAGGATCCCATCATGCAAATCTATATTGGTATTCAACTGTTTCTCCACTTAACGGCGTATTTCAATCATATTTTGGTTTAGATCCATACTCAACATTTTCATCAGTTTCTAATACATATCAATCTCGGTTCTTCCACAAAACCGAATACTTATTAATAGTTTTATTATATGTAGCTGTATATACTTGTGCTCAAGTTACATTATGTACTTCAGGAGTCCATCATACAAAACTATAGGTATATTGTGCATCTGCTGTTTTTGTTGGATCTGCTGGTTTTTCTATACTTTCAGCTGGTGTATTATATTCATATTCTTTCGCTGCTTTTAATTCTGTTCCATCTTCATCTACAAATGTTATTGCATACTTATTAACTATTGTTTCATATGTTGCCGTATACACTTGATCTCATACTACCATTCACGTTGCTGGTGTCCATCAACTAAATGCATATGTATATTGTACATTTCATCAACTTATTGGTTCTTCTCAATCATAACTTGGCATTGTTCAATAAGGAACATTTTCATCTGTTTCTAATACAGTTCATGTACTATTTTTCCATGTTATTGTATATGTCCTTATCTTCCATTGTGCATAAAGTGTATGATTTTCTGTCTTTGTAACTTTAGTTATTCATGTTATATATTCTCATCCTTCTGATTGTGTATACCATCAACTAAATGTATATCACTCTCTTGTTGGTACAGGTAAAACTCAGTACTCTTCACCAAATGTAACCTGTCTATCTGTTTCTGATACAGCTCATCCATTTGCGTCAAATGTTATGATATATTTATTAGCTGTCCATTGCGCATATAAAGTTACTACTGCTCCTCACGTCTTTGTCAAAGCTGTAGTGATTGTTGCATCTTTTGAATATCCTGTTCATGTTCAATCTGAATTTGTATTCCATTCCTTAAATTCATAACCATTTCTTGTATATATTTTATTTGAATCTAATTGGATTTGATCTGAGCATTTTACATTTTCCAAATCAGGAACAGTTCACTCAGCATCTTGTGCATTTTTATCAAATACTATTGTATAAGTCTTATCTTTAACTATTGGAGTAATAGTAACATTTCCTGCAGGCATTGTAAATGATGTCTGCTGTACATTTACAACATTTTCTGGTAATCATTGCCATCAACTTCGATCATAACAATCATTAGTTACATTTCAGCTTAATATTACTGTTTGACCATAATACATATTAGCATTACTTAATGTTGATCATTCAGTTGATACATTAGTCTGTTGATTTAATAAGTATTCATACTTATTTCTTTCATAAAGAAGCTTTATCTCTACAGGTGTCGTTAATTGATGAGTCTCAGCATATCCTATTGCCTGAGAAATATCTATTATATCATTTACTGGCTGACCATTTACTGTCGCTTTAAAATATTCAAATCATTCTATTTCTTTCTTTAATCATGACAAAATAAGAATTGTATCAGCTGCTCAAGATAATCAAATATCTGTATAACTTTGATTTAATACATATTTATTTGTTATTGAATCATTCTCCAACATCTGGAAATAATGTTTTACTAGATAACTTATTTTTCAACTGATTTCTGCCCTTCAGGTTAAAGTTATTGGAGAATTTGCATAATAAAACATTGTCTTATTTTCATTATCTGTCTCTACAACTTCAGTTTCTGTTCTATACCACTTTGGTGTAACATATCCTGTTCTTACTTGAAGTACAGGTAATGTTATTATACATCAGGTTTGATTTTCATCTCAATTATATCTAACTTCTGTCCAACAATTATTTTCTATTGTAGTTCATTGAACTACTCAAGTACTATATACATAATTTACCTTTACCTCTTGCGGTGTTGATTGTGTCCATGCATAATAATTAATAAGAGGTTCACTTAATGTTAATTTTACATTCTCTCAAGTAAGATTCTCTCAAGAACTTGTAGTACTTGTTGTATATCAAATTGATGTCTTATCAGTTGATGGTAAAATTGAAGGAGTTCGTACTTCACATTCTGTTTCTTGATTCCATATATCACATATTTCTTCAATATCTCCTTCTGTCGTTTCTGATGCTCAATATTTTGTCTGTGCTAAATTTCAGTTTTTATTAAATATAGCTGTTAAGTTTTTCTTTGTTATTGCATAATAAACTTCATCTCAAGCTATTTGAACTTCTTGATTTCATGTTATTGAACATGTAGCTTTATGATTTTTATCCGTTGCATATCAAAGAATCTCATATCAATCTCTTTGGATATCTGGAGTAATTATAGGACACATTGTTTCTTGTACTCATGTGTTATATACAGCAGGAATTGTACATGAAATTTCTATTTCACTATTTCAGCTTAATATAGCTCAGTTTCAACTAAATAGAGCTGTCCTTTGCTCAGAATCTTTCTTAAAGATTGGATAGAACGTAATATCACTTGTTATTGTTTGTTCTTCTATTAATGGTTCTGTTCATCATAGCACATTTGTCCATCAGATAAATTGGTATCCCCTCTCTGATACTGCAATTTCTGCTCAATCTCATGTAAATTGGATTATATCATTATCGTTTACTATAACCTCTTTTGTTTTGTTACCACCTATTGTTCAACTATGTGAAGCTGCATCGTAAGTTACTGTATGGGGTTTTTCTCTTACTATTAAACATACATTTCTATGTGCTGATATAACCTCTTCTGCTGTCATTGATGAGTTTTCTGAAAGTATTCATACTACTGTTCAGGTATTTGTTCCGTTGTCTAAACAGAATGCTCATGCTCACAATGCAGTTAATGATGCAGGAATTGTTACTCATGTTATTGCTGAATTTGCAAATGCTTGATTACTTATCAATTCAACATTTTTTCAAAATGTTACTGTTCTTAATTTTGTATTATTAACAAACGAATAAGAATAAATAGTTTTTACACTATCTGGGATTACTAATCATGTTATTTGTGTTCATGAAAAATTATAATTATCAATTGTTTCAAGTTTTCATAAATCAAGACTCTCTATATTAAAAGATCACGAGAATACTCAAATATGCAAATTCTTTAATCATGTTCAAAATTTTATTGTTTTTAGTTTTGTATTATCTGCAAATGCTCCTCACGCTATATATGCTACAGTATCTGGTATTACTAATCATGTTATTTGAGTATTAACGAAATTCCCTGCACTTATTGATTGAACTCTTCATAAATCTAATGTTTCTATTCATGTACAACCATTAAATACTCAATCATACAAAATTTTTAATCAAGTTCATAGTTTTACTGTTTTTAATTTTGTATTATCTGCGAATGCTCATCATTGTATATATGTCACTGTATCTGGAATTACTAATCATGTTATTTGAGTATTAACGAAATTTCCTGCATATATTGATTGAACTCTTCATAAATCTAATGTTTCTATTCATGTGCAATTTCAAAATACTCACGAGCTTAATATCTCTAATCATGTTCACAATTTTACTGTTTTTAATTTTGTATTATTAGAAAATGCTCAATCTGATATATATGTCACTGTATCTGGTATCACTAATCATGTTATTTGAGTATTAGCGAAATTACCTGCATTTATCGATTGAACTCTTCATAAATCTAATGTTTCTATTCATGTACAATTCCAAAATACTCATGAGCTTAATGTCTCTAATCATGTTCATAGTTTTATTGCTTTTAATTTTGTATTATTAGAAAATGCTCAATTTGATATAGATGTTACAGTATCTGGGATTACTAATCATGTTATTTGGGTATTAACGAAATTACCTGCATTTATTGATTGAACTCTTCATAAATCTAATGTTTCTATTCATGTACAATTTCAAAATACTCAATCATACAAATATTTCAATCATGTTCACAATTTTACTACTCTCAGATTTGGATTATTTCAAAATGCTCCTCAATTCATATTTACTACAGAATCTGGTATCTCTAGTTCTTCTATTGCTGTATTATAAAATGCTCATCAATTAATATTTTTTACATTATTTCCCCATATAATATTTTTTAATTCTGTATCATACGCAAATGCAGAACTAATTGTTTCTAGTCAATTTCAAAGTTCTACAGTTTCTAAACTTGTACAATTTTGAAATACTCATTCATTTAAAGTCGTCAATCAATCTCCTATTTTTACTGTTTTTAAATTTGGATTATTAGAAAATGCCCTATTTCAAACTGTTGTTACAGAGTCTGGAATTATTATACTCTCAAGTCATCCACTGTAAAAGGCTGAATCCCCTATTGTTTTTAATGTTGATGGTAAATTAATTCATTTCAATCATGAGTTATGTTGGAAAGCTCCATTTCCTATAGTTATTACTCACTCACCTATATTTACTGAAGTAATATTTGGATTCATAGAAAAGACTCAATCTCAAATAGATTGTAAATGACTAGGTAAAGTCACATTTCATGATAATGCTTTACCACTAAATGATCCTGCTCATAAACTTGTCACAATATACGATTCTCCTTCTACATTAATTGTTGATGGAATTACCAAATTCTCTTTTTCACAAGATCATGAATAATCATCAATTTGTACCATAAGATTTCAATCATCATCTGTTCATAGAGTTGAGTATTTATAACATCCATTCCATCAAGTATATGATTTCCATTTTGCATAAACAGACTCTCATTCCTTTCAAAATGGTAAAATAAATGGTAATGTTCATGATTGGTCTTTGTACCAACCATCAAATTTCAATCCTGTGTTTATTGGATCTTCTATATCATACTCAGATTTATAATCAATCGAATTACCACTTATTACCGCATAATATCAATAATAATCACTATAGGAATTATCTGATTTAAATGAAATTGTTACGGAATCTCAACTTATTGTGTATTCTTTTGTATGCATTCAAGGTCCACATAAGCGTTCCTTACAACTATTACTAAAATCATGTTTTCACTCTTTGACACATACTCGGTCAACAACAGAGCATCAAAATCACGCATCATGTTGTGTTGCATATGTCAATTTTACAGTAATACTACTTGCTCAAGTAATAGTAATAACATCATTTTGGATATAATTATCTCAATAACCTCAATTTTGAATACCATTATCATCTATATTTGGAGTATGAGAATACTTGATTACTTTTTGATCTAATCCAGCATAAACAATTGTTTTCTGATTAGAATTATCCTCAAATTTTCATCAATTTGCATTATAAATAATTGAAACAGGACTTCACCATCGTTGGAAAAGATTAAAATCATTACCTATAAATAGAGGCTTTTTTATCAAATTTTTCACTCATTCTTGTAAGAAATACCATCCTCAAAATAAAAGGCCTTCTCTATTTCATACTTCTGGAAATTCATTTATCTCTGTTCCATATTCATATTCTCATCAAGACAGCACATTTTCTCCATCATAATCATAAAAATTAACAATATATAAATTAGGAATATACTTCGCTACTAAAGTCATATCTGAAGTAACTTGTAATGGAAAATCTACTTTAAGATCTCAGCTAAACCATCATATTAAAGTATATCCTTCTACTTCATATATTTCAGGAGCCAATACAGTTTGATTATTTGGAACATATTCTACAACATCTCCTGTATATGAATTCTTAAATCTTACGATATGTACTTTTTCAACACTTCAAGTAACTAATAAGCTCTCTGTAACGACTGAATTCTCTGATAATGGAGTACTCCATACTACTTTATATCATTCTGGTGACGTTATTAACTCATCTACTCCTGTAAAATCATTGATATTTCCTATTCAATTATAATAATCTAGTGGGATTAGTTTTGTCGTATTACTAGTTAGTATTTCAGGATAATATCATGTTCATAAAATATCTCCACTTTCATTTACGAAAGTATAACTATAGAGCTGGTATAATGGTTTAATATATGCTCATGTATAATCCAACGTTGATTTCTTTGTGGTTACATATCATGTTATATATTTATGTCACAAACTATTATTACCTTGATCAAAAGTCTGGCTATCTAGAGTTTCTACAGAATCTGGGATATATACACTTTTTATATCATTTGTTGCAAATGTTCTATATCAAATATTTTGAAGTTTATCATTCAAAATCACTGATTTTAACGTATGTCCACTTTCATTATATTGATTATCAAAAGCATGTCCTCATATTGTTTCGACATTTTCTCATATTATAACTCATGTTAGTTGGTTATTCCAAAATACATTAGATTCAATTCATGTTAATGATGAAGGGAATTGTACACTTTTAATTGTGTGTTTACTTTTAGTACAATCTTTGTTTCCATCATAAAATGCTCACTCTCAAATAACAGAGATTCACTCCTCTATAATTACATTTTCTATTAAATTACATCTAAATGATCCGTTTAATCTTCCCCCATTCAATCTTCATGGGACAACCAATGTTCATGATATATTATTTCCTCTAAATACCGAAGTTCCAAGTGTCGTTAAAGATTCTGGGAAAATGAATTCTCACTCTATTTTTTGATTTCGGAATGCTGAATCTCATATTGATTCAAGTGTAGATGGGAATGTTACCTTTTTTATCGTTTTCTTGTCTGTACAACCATCTGTATTAAATGCATTTTTATTAATTGTTGCTATTCATTCTCAGAATATTACTTCTTCTACAGGATTACACCTGAATGCATCAGTTACAGTTGTCACTCATCATGGTATTCTGAGGGTTCACGATATATTATTATTATAAAATGCTAAACCACCAATTGAAACTACACTATCTGGAATTATTAATTCTCATTCTATTATTTGACCATCAAATGCATAACTTCATATTTTTTCAAGAGTTGATGGAAATGTTACTTTTTTTATAGTTTTCTTTGTTGTACAATTGTTTGTACGAAATGCTTCATCATTAATTGTAGTAATTCATTCTCAAAATATTATTTCTTCTATCAGATTACATTTGAATGCATTAGTTACAGTTGTCACTCATCATGGTATTCTGAGGGTTCACGATATATTATTATTATAAAATGCTGAAACACCAATTGAAACCACACTATCTGGGATTATTAATTCTCATTCTATTTTATTCCCATTAAAAGCAGTTTTTCATATTGTTTGTACACTATTTCATAGTATTAATCATGTTAATTGGTTATTTTGAAACGCACTTTCTCATATTGTTGTTACACTATTTGGAATTATTAACTCTCATTCTATCTGATTATTATCAAATGTCCAACCTCATATTGTTTGTACACTATTTCATAGTATTAATCATGTTATCTGATTATTGCGAAATGCAGAACCACCGATTGAAACCACACTATCAGGGATTATCAATTCTCATCATATTTTATTTCCATAAAATGCTGAACCAGCAATTGAAACCACACTATCTGGGATTATCAATTCTCATTCTATTATTTGACTATTAAATGCTTTATCTCATATCGTCTTAAGTGTCGATGGTAATATTACATTTTTTATAGTTTTCCTGTCTGTACAACCTTCTGTATTAAATGCTTGAGCAATAATTGTCGTTATTCATTCTCAAAATATTACTTTCTCTATTAAATTACATCTGAATGTATAACTATTTACAGTTGTCACTCATCATGGTATTCTGAGGGTTCACGATATGTTATTTTTATAAAATGCAGAACTACCCATAGATGTTAATGTATCTGGGAGAACTATTTCTCAACTTATTATCTGCGCATTTGCTAAAGTTCAATCAAAGGCTTTTTCTCATATTCTTAATACTGATTTTCATTCAATTTCACTTGGTATCACAAAATGTGTCAGACATTCTTCTGTCTGTGTTCAACTAAATCAATTGATGCTAATTCATGTATTATATGTTCCTATTTTAAAAGTACACAGTACTTCTCTAAATCCTGGATATATTATAGTATCTGATGTTATCCTTTTTGAAGAAAAATTAAATCTTGTAGTCAATTCCTCATCTTCATACCATCACAAAAAAGTATATCCCAACATCTCTGGATGACTGACTGGTTCTTTAATTATTGTTCAATCTAACACATCATAAGATAAGAAGTCTGTTCAATCATCATTATAAAAAGTAACTGTATATTTATTTAATTTCTCTCAATGCAATATAAGGTTTCCCGTTGCTATTCAATCTTCTGGTAAAAATGGTGTCCATTTCCATCATTTTGAAGGATCATCTAATCAAAGAGTTAACAAATCTACATAATGAGACATATCTCATGTTTCATCACTATAATAATCAACCGTTAATAGTTTTGACATATCAGATACTTCTCATGACTCATAATATCATGTTCATAAGATATTTCACTCCTCATCTTCAAAAGTATAAGTATTTAAATCAAGGAATATTGCGTATAATTTTGTTGATTCTGTAAATGTCTTCTCTCATATTCGTCCTCTTCTTGCATCTAATCAAGTATTCCATCATACAAAATAGAATCAAGTTTTCGCTGCCGTATAATTAGATAAATCAATTGTTTTAGATGTTATTCATCAAGTAACAATTACAGGGGCACTCTCAGTAATTCAACCATTCTTTGTTGCATTAAATGTGATTTTAAATCATTTGACACAGACACCTCAATCAAGGACATATCAATCTTGACACTCCCATTTGGCATATAGATGGGATCAAGCTGGAACCATATCTCAAGTTTCAATAGCATCTCATTCATAAGAATCATTTGTATACCATCACTCAAATGTTCTTCCAGATTTAGTTGGATTTTGCATAGCAACAACAACTCAAGATGCTATTGATAACATTGCCTTTACTCATCAATCCAAATGAATATCCGACAAATCAAGAGCTTCTCAAGAAGAATTTACAGTATTTTTAAAACAACGGACAGGCATAGCATTTGCAGTTCGCTCTTCTACATTTGATTGGGGCACAAAATCTACTCCATCAGAACCAAATATCTTCACATTTTTTTTATTTAATCAATTATTATTTAACGAAGATGAAGCATACCTAACTTTAGAATACTCATTACCTGTTGCCCTATCTGCAGTTCATCTCGCCAAATATGCGGCTCATACGATCAAAAAATCTTTATAAAAATCAGAATATGCTCTTGTATAATTATTTTTCCATTTAGATATTGCTCAATCCCAATCCGTTATAGTAGGCACATGGTATCAATCAGGACATGGTCATTGCCTATGAGTTACATCAGATTCATTTCATCACCAAAGATCAGGATTCTTAGGATTTATCCAGTTACCATCATCATTATTACCATTTAAATAAAATATACTATTTACATAAGGATGATTCCAAGAATAACCACTTGTTCAACGTTTTCCGCTTTCTGTTTTTCCCCATCAAGGAGTAAATCAAAAATTATTTCACCATTGATAATAATATCATATAGCATTTTGGGATCCAGCTCCCATATTACGATCCATTAAAGTATAATGATACTTATTTGTATTAGTATCGTTTGATAAAATATATACGTCTAAATCTCAAAATTCTAGCCATTTTGCAAAAATTTCCATACCATCAGTAGCATTTTCTCAAATCCACCTTGTATTTCAATCTTCATTAAACCATCACATGAACATATATCATGTCTTACTTGGAGTTTTAAAACCAGTTTCCGCTGTATATATTCAATCATTATCTGAATCTGAATATTCTATACTTTTTGATTCAAAACTTCAATCTTCAATCCAATATCATCAACTTAAGTTATGAATAATAGTTATATTTCATCCTATACTTCAACTTACAGTTACAATCGCATATATTGAAAAAGTTTCTCACTCTGCAACAGCTATTCACTCTTCTCCACTTTCTTCTTTATTTGTTACATCTCTTATCTTTTTCTCTTCATCTTCTAATTTATTTCACTCTTCATCTTTATCTTCTATATGGTAAACCTTTATCCCTTGATTATCATTTTTATCTGCTTCTAATAAATCTTCATTTTTTGAATAATCAAATGTTACTTTTACTTTCTCTCATTCTTTTGGTTGTACTTCTTCTCATGAATACATAAATGTTATATCAAATGCTACTACTGTTGTATCCTCTTTTATCTCTTCTTGTTCTTCTACTAACTTATCTTTTAAATTTGACAAATTCCACCATTTGATTGGTGTTATAGTTAATTCTGTTCATTCTGGAAAAATTCATGTTAATGCTTCTACTCTTACTATTACATTATCATATGTTTTTTCTCATAATATTGGTTCCTTATTATAATTTATTTCTTCAACATCAGTCTCCTCTCCTGTTCCAAAACTACCAACCATTTCTCATGTTAATTCTACAGAAAATCACGTTAATTCATCAGCAAATCATGTTAACTCTTCTACAATTGTTCATGTACCTCATTCTACAATTTCGCCAGTTAACTCCTGCTCTTCTCAACTACCTATTTCAGAAACTTCTCACGTTCATTCCTCAACAATATTTCATGTTCATTCCTCAAAGATATCTCATGTTAAATTCTCAATATCTTCTCAACCACTTTCCTCTTCTCAATTTTCTTCTTCTACAGAAAACTCTGAAGAGCTTTCTTCCTCTCCAGTTTCTTCTACTACTTCTTCTGCTGTATTATCACTGCTAATCTCTAGGATTTCCTCATACTCTCACGCATAGGTTAATGGTGTTAATAGAATATTGAGGAGCAAGACTAGAAGTGAGATAGTTCCTAATACTTTCCTCATAACTTTTACAGTTTCTGTAGAATTTAAAATTACAATGAAATTTTAATCAAAATTTAAAATTTTATAAAATTTTCACCCCCCTCCCTGAAACATTGAATTGACATTTTTACAAAGACATACACAGTCAAAATTATTATTTGATAAAATAGAAAAAATTATTATTCTAGAGTCAATTTTATTCACAAAAAAAACATGAACAATCCCACTCTTATCAATAATCTTCGTTCTGTTCCAGATTTCCCAATTAAAGGAATAAATTTCCGTGATGTTACTACCCTATATAAAAACCCTGAATGTCTGAAAATTATAGAAGAAGAAATCTACGAACTTTATAAAGATAAATGAATTACAAAAGTAGTAGGAATAGAAAGCCGTTGATTTGTTATAGGAGCAATTCTTGCAAGGAAATTAAACGCATGATTTGTTCTTTGCCGTAAACTATGAAAATTACCAGCTGAAACAATCCAAGAAAGCTACGAAAAAGAATACTGAAAAGATACTATAGAAATTCATAAAGATGCCATTAATGAAAATGATATAGTTCTCCTCCATGATGATCTCTTAGCAACTTGAGGAACAATGAAAGCAACCTACGATCTTGTAAAAAAATTTAACCCAAAAAACATCTATATAAACTTTATCATAGAAATTACTGACGAAGGATTACATTGAAGAGATATTTTCCCTAAAGACACAGAAATTACAACATTAATGAAATTATAAAATACTTATAAACAAGTAAATGAAAATTAGATTAACTAAAGAAGAAAGACACCAATTAAAAGAATCCCTAAAAACACATATCAAACAACATGGTAAAAAAGAAGTATTACATGCTTTTCGATATCTTATACTATCCACTCTTTGAGCTATTGTTGATTGTGTTATATTTTTAACACTTACATCACTTTCTCTCCCTATTATACCATCAAACATTATTAGCGATATTTGATGAATGGTAACATCTTTTTCGTTAAACTTAAAACGTAATTTCAAACATAACGATCACGTAAAACTAAGATTCCTATTATATGTAATCATTTCTCTAACTTGAACTGTCATTTCAACAGGACTTGTCTACTTTTTTATCGAATGATTAGGAATGCAAAAAGCAATAGCTAAAATGCTACAAATA
>CAMOEC010000012.1 GCA_946611795.1 uncultured bacterium | reverse complement strand
CTTCTTGTTTCATCTATTGTTTCATAAGGAGTTTCTAATAATTCATATCATTCTTCTCTACCTTTTTCCATTAAGAAAAAATACTACAATCTAAAATAAATTATTTTTGTTTTTGTAGTATTTTATTTTTATTATAAGTTATCTAATATTTCTTGAATCGTTTTATTATCTTTATATTTTGTACGTAAGAGATTTATCATTTCCTCAGACAAAACGAAGATGTTATATTTTTTAACTGACTTATTTCAACTTTTTATTGACAATTTATGCAAACCTGATTTCCCTCAAATAACAAGAACATCTCTTCAAGTTCATACATATGAGACCCTATTTGAAGCCACATGCAATCCTGTTGTTGTTGTCAATGATAAATCATCCTTTAAAAACGAATCTACTCACTCTCTTTTAGGTATAATTGACAATGTTGTAGAAGTGTCTTGCTTTATTACTGTTGTTCAAATTTGAAACTTCAATTCATTTGCTTCAAGATAATCTGAACTTTTAGATTCTGCTTCTATTCAACGTTCAGCTTTATAAATAGCTCAATTTGTTTCTAAGAAAAGAATTGGATCAAGCGTATTATCTTTTATTTGTGCTCGACATCTTCATTCATTCACGATTTCAGTTATCGTTCATTCACAACCTTTAGGAAAATAAGGGTGTTTTCACTCTGCTGTATCGATTTGAAAATGAACATGGATACCTGTTGTATTTCAAGTCTTTCACATCTTAGCAATCAAATCTCACTCTTTTACCTGCATTCAAACTTTTACTAACATTTCACTTAAGTGAGCATAGACACTCCAAATTGAAGCTCATCAAATAGTATGCTTTATAACTACTGTATTTCACCATTCTCATTTTTCTACAGCCTCAACAACTACCCCATCTCACATAGCATAGATAGGAGTTCCTTCTGTACTAGCAATATCTACTCATTGATGTGATCAGAATCAAAAATCCCATCAGTTATAATAAGTTCCTCACCACATAACAGTATATACTGAACGATAACGTGGGGAATTTTGATATGCTAAATAATCAGCTCATTCAATACGAGGTAATTCTATAGTACAAGCAGCTCATGTTTGTTCACAAAAATTTCAAGTCACATGTTTTACAGGATATGACCGAGCATTAGCAACAGATATTATTCAAAATAGAGAGAAGATTATCAACGACAAAAAAGATTTTCTCATTTTTCATATTAATAGTAAAGATTATCTTATAATTATATTATTTCAGTTTTGAATGGCAAACGATTTTATTTTGACTTCTTTATAAATCAGACATATTCTGGTCAAGCATAAGCTTTTTCAAAGAAATCAATAACAGGATAAATTAATTTATAAGCATTTAATACTTCATTATAAAGTTTTGGAGATTTTACATCTTCATCTGTTAGAGGATGTGTAAATGACCAATCTTTATAATATGCCAGTTGTTTTAGAATACTTTCTGCTTTCTTTGAATCATGTTTAACTACAGAAGTTCAATAATCCTTTGAGATTCAGTATTCTGCCAACATCGGACTTAAATTCTCTCTTATTTCAGGATTATTAGCAATTAAGCTTCATAATCTTGCTGGTGTCTTATATTGATGATATGCTTCATCAAAATGGAAATATTTATTTATCTTTTTATCACTTAAAAAAGCATCTCGTTCATCAAAATGCATCAACAAATATGCTCTTACCCTATTTTCATCTTGCTGTGATGGTCGATACACCCCTGCTGTTATAAAACTTTTATCTCATGGTTGAAGGTGAAAATAAAAACAAGGAGCCCAAGCTTTTTCCCCTCAAGAAGAAAAATTAGCTCAAAAGTTTTCTTTATAAGGCTTCTTATCTTTTGAAAAACGAATATCTTTATTAAATCTATAGATACAATCTTTTGGCTTTTGTCATTCTAATTCTGGATTTATTTTCTGGAATTCAGTTAATAGTGATTCTACAAAATCACTAAATCTCTTTTTTTCTTGCTGATAAAGATCTCGATAAGTATGAAGCCACTCTGTTGAATTATTTTTTTGAACTGCAGCCAAAAATTTAAGCGTTATTTCAAACATTTCTTTGTTTATATGGGACTAAATTAAAGTTTTTTCTTCTGTAAAAGTATCGTTTTAATCCTAATGCAAGAATAGCAAAGCATATAAAGAACCACTGACTTTTTGTACAAGATCAAATATATTCTAATTGAGAATCAGCTCTTACATATTCTAATAGGAATCTTATTATTGAATACCATAATAAGAAATTTGTCGATAACTGTCAAATTCTATACTGTCATTTTTTTAACATTTTAGAAAGGAATATCAACTGAATTGAGAGAAGAAGGATTCATTCAAGAGTCATTGACAAAAAGTTTGTGTTTACCCTCTGAATTTTATCTATTTGAGGATAGATATGAGAAAATCATAAATTTGTTAAAACATCAGCTAATCGTAAAGGTAATTGAGCAATTGGAATTCAATAAAGTTCTTGATTTAAATAATTTCCAAATCTTCATAAAAGAATTCAAAACGGAACGAATACCAACACCACATCAAAGAGAATTAAAGCATCCTTTCGCGAAACTTTCTTATATTTCAGAAATCCGAATAAAAGCAAGACTACTCCTATTATTCATCATATAAATGACATTCATCATTTCCAAAGCTGAAAAATCTCCGCAAAATGAGAAAAATAATATCAATTTCCATAAATCAAAATATGTCATAGTCTTCAACCTATAATAACTCACAATGCTATTGTAAGAAGGAAATCTTCAAGACCTTCTGTTAAAAAATACTGAACTTTAGGATAATTTTTAAACCATTCTTTCTTACCAACCCATGAAAGCCAAAAATATCAAAGAATAAACGACACTGCATAAAAAATTCAGTATCGATAGATTGAAAATCCGAATATTGTAAATGCTACCATGATTATTTTTTTTGCTTATTAAAAGATTTCCTCTCTCCTTGATCTTTTTTAGTTTTCTGAATTCTTTTGACCTGTTTATTAGGAGCCTCCTTTCTACTTACTTTCGTCAATGTCTTGTTCTTAACATCTCTTAAAAGAGAAAGATTATAACAAAGTTCAGAAAGGAGATAAAGGTTGTGCCGACTGACCAATTTTTCCAATTGCAATCACGGTTTTAGCTTTTTAAAATCAATTGAAAGTTGGATTCAATATTCTGAAGAACCTTTTCGTTGATGGATATATTTTGAGTACACAAAATTAAGATTTATTAATGCAGAACCTTTTAAATTATTCACTCTTTGAACTTTAGGAGAAAGAATAAAATCCTTTTGAACTTCATAATCTTCTCATTTGATTAAAAGATTAGATGTAGTTCCATGATTAAGAACATTTCTCAGAAATCTTATTGTTTGTTCAAATGGGAAATATTGGTCCTTTAAGATATCTTTTAAAAAATTACGAAATACTTCATCATTTTCTATCAGTTCTCTCATTATCGAAAATATTCCTTTGAATGAACTTATTTCAGTTAAATATCAATAAACATTCCTTTGCTTTGGGTGAGTATGAATAGAGCTTAAAAGATTCTTTATCAATCATTCTTTCAATGTAAAGTTAGATTTTTCTCATGTGGGGATTGCAATACTCATAGCTAATTCTGATAAATCATTTGCTATAATTACTTGCTCCATAAATTTTCATAATGAAAGGAAATGATAATATCCTTGTAAAAGTTTTAACATAAACCTTGTTTTGAAAATTAAAAGACTCTGATACTAATCGTTACATTATTCGTTGTTTGATTCTCAATAATACGAGATTTATACGATGCTCAATTAGCAAAATCAGACTCAAATACTCCAGCATCAAATACGTCTCCATCAATTCATAGTATCTCAGTATTTTTAGGAAAATAGATTATCTCTTGTGTCTCCCACCATCTAAGAGGCTCCCTTGGATCAGGATTTTCTGCTTGAAGAGCAAGTATAAAACGTTCTCTTCAAGACATTTCAACATTATATTTCTTTTCCAAATTATGCATTGCACTAAAATATGTCTTTGGAATATCAAATGAATAATTGATGGCAATTGTATAATATCAAGAACTTAGGCTCTCAATATTTAATTTCCTATTTTCAGTTGAAAGAACTACTTTTCCAGATGGATCTGAGACCTCTATTTCTTTTTTAATAAATCAATCAGATTTGTTAAAAGAGTTATTAATATTAAAGAAATACCAATAATTAGGATTATAAATCGTTGTTAAGTCATAAGCTTGTAAAAATCACCATAACTCATCAGATACATTTGATAGGTAAATATTTACAAATCATTTACTCAACATTTCTTGAGTCGAGTCTATTGTTGACTGAACAAGTGTTAACGCATTTTCTTCTAAATATTTTTCCAAATCTTTTATGTAAAGCTCTTTTTTATTCGCAGCATCTTCTCATCTAATAAGATCAATATTAGCATTAACGAATTGCCATTCTCGAGCTTTTTCACGGAATGATGGCATAAGATAATTAATAAGTTCTGAATCTAAGAAAACTACTCATTTTATATTTCTTTCAAAGAGTTGTCACCATTTATCAGGGTTAAATAATTGTTCTTTTTTCTTTGGATCATAATCTGTATGGAAAACCTTTTCATATAAGGTTTTTAGATTCTTCCCATCCATATCTGTAAATCAGAATTTATTTCATGCTATGAATCCAGCTGTTCTTTCAGATAAGAATCATTGAGTCCATTCAGGTAATGGAATACGTGTATTTGGTGCTACAAGATCTGGTAAATAGGAATCAACAATTTGCATATCTACAATATGACCTCATGAAAGCGATATAAATGCAAATGATCAAAAGAATCCTCAATTAGGACGTTTTTCATTACTATTTTGAAGAGGAACAAGATAATTAAAACGTTCATATTTTCACAATAATTCAAAAATTTCTTCTCTCATTGGCCAAGCGTCTGAAAGCATTTTTAGTATTCTTCCGTAATTTCAGAATCATAATCTTGTTAGATACTCATCATGATCTTTTGCATATGTCCATAATTCATTAAGTTCAGCTTCTTTTGTTTGAAGGACATTATCTCATGAAAGATAATCCTTGATTACATCATCAAGAACCAATAATTGATTTGAAACTTCAGGATCTAATACCCAAAAATATTGTGCTATTTTCTCTAAATCATTAAAAATATCGATTTTATGATTTGAAAAAAATCGGTATGTAATTCTTGCATATAATGAAAAAAAAGAGAAGCTAACAACCGCTAATGCTATAAAAGCAATAAATAATATATGTCTTCCCTCTGATGGTTCCTGTTTTATTGATACCCATCAAAATTTTTTCATTAGCAAACATCATAGTTAAATCATATAGTTTACTATAGGATTGTTAAATAAAAAATCAATGAAGAATATTTAATAGCAAGATAAATCTCTTATGAAAAAACTTATAGAACATCAAAAAAACATCTTTGTGGCACTTTGATTAAAATTTCATCTTCTAGTTTTTAGCCCCATCATATAATTTCTTCTCATAAATCTAAAATAATTTCTCATAGAATACATCTTTCTTATAGTGTTGAAAAAATGTTGAAATATTAAAAAAATATCAGGTATTAACTACTCTTTTCTCTTGATTTTTATTTTATATTTTTTATAAAAACAATCGTCAAATTTATTTCTACCTGTAAAGAACAATGCCAGAGAATATTAATCTACCTCCACACAATATTGAAGCTGAAAAAGGTGTTATCAGCTGAGTGTTATTGGATAATGAAACCATGTGGATTTATGAGGGAGATAAGCTTGATCATAAAGACTTCTATCAAAAAGAGCATGATTATATTTATGAAGCTATACAACAATTATGGTGATTACGTAAAACCATTGATGTTGTAACACTTTCCGATCAATTAGATAAAAATGGGCATCTTGATAATATTTGAGGAACAGATTACCTTTATGAGCTTTCTACATTTATATTCACAACTCAACCTTGTGCTGAATATAGTAAAATTGTAAAAGAAAAATCATTATTAAGACAAGTATTAAAAGTATGCCACTGAATTAGTTGAGATGTTTATGAACAAAAAGATACTATAGAAATATTCGACTCTATTGAAAAAAGAATTTTTGATTTAACACAGAATCAAACTTGAGAGACTATTCTTCAGATATCTGAAATTCTTAAATGAAGAATTGAAACCTATATGGAAATTGTTGATCATCCTGAAGAATTTAACAAATGAAAAGTTAATTCTTGATATCCAGGAATTGATGACATGCTTACGTGATTCAAGCCTGGAGAACTAATCATTTTAGCAGCAAGGCCAGCTATGGGTAAAACTTCTTTTGCACTTAACATGTTAACAGACATCACCCTTAAACAAAAGAAATCTGCTGTAATGATTTCTCTAGAAATGAGTTCAGAATCTATTGTTGATAGAATTATGTCTGAAGTTTCTTGAGTACCTATGCATAAAATAAATAAATGAGATCTTAATAATGAAGATTTTGCCAAAATGGGAGATGCTATGGAAACTCTTTGAGACGCAAAAATATATATTGATGATAAATGAGCTCTTAGTGTCCCTGAATTAAAATCAAAATTAAGAAAGTTAAAAATAGAAAAATGAGGGCTTGATATTGTAATTATAGATTATCTTCAGCTTATGCACGGGACCGTATTCGCATGAAATAGAGTTCAAGAAATTACTGAAATATCAAGATGATTAAAAGAATTAGCTAGAGAATTATGAGTTCCTATTATTGCACTTTCTCAACTTTCTCGTAAAGTTGAAGATAGAGTTGATAAAAAACCTCAGCTTGCCGACCTAAGAGAATCAGGATCAATCGAACAAGATGCCGATGCTGTAATTATGCTTCATAGAGAAGATTATTACGATCCTGACACTGATAGAAAATGAGCTACTGATGTTTGTATCAGAAAGAACAGGAATTGAGCTGTAGGAGAAGTTGAACTTCATTTTCAACCTGAAATTATGAGGTTTACTCAGCAGAAAGCAGATGCAGTTCATGATGCAACATACTAAAAAATATCACTTTCGTGATATTTTTTTTATCGATAATTACTTACTTGTTTATCATTCTTGAATGGCCCCTCATAATATCATCATTCAGAATATACTATTCAGTGTCATTCTTTTTTTCAATTAACAAATTCTCAAATATATACAGTATCTTTTCAATTTTCATTAATGATTTGATAACCTACATCTGTTTGAGAACCTTTAATTTCTGGATAAGGTATTCAATTTATTATGAGATATCTTACTCCATTTTCAACATATGAACAATCCACGTCTATTACAAATCTTCAATTTATTCGCTCTCAAGCATCTTTAACATCCATTCTCATAGCATCTATAAGCTTGTTTAATGCTTTAGGATCATTTAAATCTTCATGTAAATCTCTTTTTACATTTTGTAGTGCCTTAGCTATAGCATTCTTTTCATACTCTCAAATTTCTCTTTCTTTTTCCATTTTTTCTCATTAAGATAAATAGCAATACTATACAAATTCCACACTCCGATATCAATAAAAAAAACCTCAACGTTTGTTAAGGTCTTTTCATAACACATAGTGTTAGCGTACGGAACTAGGTTTTATCGCTTGGTCCAAAGTAAACAGATACATTAGGCGCCTGCGGGATTCGAACCCGCGAACCAAGGTTTTGCAGACCCGTACAATAGACCACTCTGTCAAAGCGCCATATCATACAGTCTTTCTAACACGATTAGGAGTGTAAGATTTAGAAATTAAAAATCAAGTGAATATAATAAAAATTACATATTATTAGGAGTTATTGTATTGAGTTATAGATGGAATAGGTTATCTTTATAAATTAATTCATCATCCACGATATTAACTAATCCTTTCTTTAAAACAGCCATAATGAATTAAAGTAGCAGAATTTTAGATAGATTTTATGAGATAATAAAAGAATATATTAATGATTAGAAAATTATTTTTTATCTATTCACTTGTAAATATCTCATCTATTATCAATATCGATAACTCTGTTTCAATTTTCAGTTTTCTTAAAAATAAATCTAATATTTCCTTTTCTAAGTCTGTAATATCATTTCTTTCATTCTATTGTTTTTACATCATATTTACTAAGATTATCATCATAAATATCTTGTAGTACTTTAAGAAGGATACCTTTGAACTGAGATTTAGCAATAAACTTTAAAAATTTCTCAACCATATTTTACTTCTTGAAATAATCTAAAATTACCTTTGGATCTATACCTTCATCTCAAAAGTTAAAATGAAACTCTTCTTCCTTTAAAGTTAAATTACTATCTTCTATGTCTTTAAGGACTGCAACTGGTTTATTATTTACAAAAATCACTATAGGTCACTTCTCTTTTAGAGAAGAAATGATATTCTTAGTATCTTTCTTTAATTCAGTAACAGAAACGCACTGGTCTAATATCATATTTAATATTAAATTAAGATGTAAATATCGTATTTAATATAATATTTTTTTTAATCGAATCAATAGTTAATTATAAAAAATATTAGCTGATGTTCTTTATAAAATACCCCTTAATTTAGTTAACAATGTATCTATTTTTGGCTCACTTATCTTTCCCGAGAGCCATATTATTTATGCCAAAATCCCTCGATTTTTAACAGAACAAAGCATCATTTCACCATATACGCAAAACCAAAGAAATGGTGATTTATCTTTTTTTAACTACAATATCACCCTATCGTTCTTGGAGTGTTTTTTATAAAGATATGGTTTGCAATCTTTTATCGAATTATTATAGTAAAAGACAGTATTTATTTAAGGTTATATAAAATGATTAATAATTATAAATCAAAATTTGCTGAAAAACTTTCTAATTTTTTTTCTTTAAATAGTGAAGAATTATTACCTTTAATACAACTCGCTCCAGATAATGTTCCTTGAGATTTAGCGTTCCCTTGTTTTCAATTTTCAAAGACTTTAAAAAAAGCTCCTAATCAAATAGCCACTGAATTATCAAGTTTTTTGGATGAGAATAAATCTGATAATCTCTTCACATTTCAAGCTGTTTGACCTTATCTTAATGCTACAATAAATAATTGAAGTCTTGCTGAGGAAGTTATAGAATCAATTAATAAAGAATGAGAGAATTTTTGAAAAGGTACTCCAACTTGAAAAACAATTCTTTTGGAATGATGGGCTCCAAATACTCATAAATCTATACATATTGGACATATTAGAAATTTCCTTTTAAGTGAAAGTATTTCTAGAGTTTTATCATTTGCTGGTAATAAAGTTATTAAGACTTGTTATCCATGAGATATTTGAGCTCATGTTGCTAAATGGTTGTGGTATTACACTAATTTTTCTAATGTAGAATTTCCTAAAGAGAACTTTACTAAATGGGTTTGAGAGATTTACACCCTTGCTACAAGGAAAATAGATGAGAATCCAGATACTTATAAGCCACAAGTTGAGAAACTTCAGAAAGATTTGGAAGATTGAGATGAAAAACTCGTTGCACTTTGGAAAGAAACTAGGGCTCTTTGTCTTGAAGATATGAAACATATTTTTGCAGAACTATGAACAGAACATCTTGATAAATGGTATTATGAAAGTGATGTTGAAAAACCATGAATCAAAATCGTTAATGACTTATTAGAGAAAGGTATTGCTGAAAAATCTCAATGAGCTGTTGTTATGAATCTTGAGAAATATGATTTAGGAGTATTCCTTCTTCTAAAATCTACTTGAGCTTCATTATATTCAACTAAAGATATTGCATTAGCTTATCAGAAGCAACAAGATTTCCCTGAATATGATAAATCTTTATATGTTGTTTGACTAGAACAAGAGCATCATTTTCAACAATTATTTAAAACACTTGAAGTTATTTGATTTGATTTTAATAAATTAAAGCATGTCTCTTATGCATTAGTTGATCTTGTTGATTGAAAAATGTCTTCTCGTGCTTGAAATGTTATATTATATGAAGATTTCCGTGATGATTTACTAGCAAAGGCAAAGGAAATGGTAGATTGACGTGATTTACCAGAAGAGGAAAAATGAAAAATCGCTAGAGATGTTGCATTCGCTGCTATGAAATTTGGTATGCTATTACAGGATTCAGAAAAATGAATTCTATTTGATAAACAACAAGCTCTTTCTTTTGAAGGTGAAACATGACCATATCTTCAATATATGTATGCTAGAATGTGTTCTATCTTTAAAAAAGCTGGTGAGAACTTTTGAGATGTCAACTACTCTCTTCTTGAGACTGATGCCGAGAAAAATCTTTTATTACTTCTTGCTAGTTTCCCTGATTTAGTTCAGAAAAGTGCTGAAGAATATAAACCTAATATTATTGCTAGATTTGCTTTAAACTTAGCTAAACAATTCTCTAGTTATTATCATCAATCAAAAATTCTTGATGAGAATAACAAAGAAGTTTCAGCTGCTCGTCTAGCATTATTATGAGCTTTACAGCAAGCATTTAAAAATGCATTAACTTTATTAGGAATTGAGACTCCTGAAAGCATGTAATTTATTTATATAGATTATTTATGAAAAAGTATTGGAAACTAATCTTATTAATAGTCCTATTACTTTGTATTGATTGGTGAAGTAAATATCTTTTTTATAATCTAAAAATTTGAAAAAGTCTTTGGATTTTAGAACCTGTATTTAACCAAGGGATCTCTTGGTGAATTTCAGCTGATATCTTTGCCGTTATTCTTATTTCTTTTCTTGGACTTTGAGCTTTCTTTTGGCTCTGGCGTGAAAAATACTTTTCTGATATTAGCTTTTGATTCTTAGTTGCATGAACTCTTTGAAATCTATTAGATAGAATTATTTTTGGTTGAGTTAGGGATTTTATTAGTATTTGAAGTTTTCCTGTTTTTAATATTGCTGACTGCTGTTTAACTATAGCTGTTTGTCTTATTATTATACAAGAATTTCTCCCTAAGAATCTCTTCAGCAAAAAAGCTTCACAAAAAACGCAAAAATAATTAGATAAAACATTTGCTTCTGTTATAAAAAAACGCTTGAAAATAAGGCGCTTTTTTGTATATTCAAACTCGGTTATGTTTTTTATTATTTTTAAAGTTTTATACTGATGGCAAACGAGAAAAAACCTTTGGATAAAATCAGGAATATCGGTATCATGGCGCACATCGATGCTGGTAAAACTACAACAACTGAAAGAATTTTATACTATACTGGTAAAAAACACAAGATCGGAGAAACTCACGATGGTGAAGCAGATATGGATTGGATGGAACAAGAAAAAGAAAGAGGTATTACTATTACCTCAGCTGCTACAACTTGTTTCCGGCATGATATTCAAATCAACGTGATCGATACCCCAGGGCACGTTGACTTTACAGTAGAAGTAGAAAGATCTCTTAGAGTTCTTGATGGAGCTGTTGCTCTTCTAGATGCTTCTCAAGGAGCTGAACCTCAGACTGAAACAGTTTGGAGACAAGCTGATAAATATGGAGTTCCTAGACTTATCTTCGCTAACAAAATGGATAAGATTGGTGCTGACTTCTTTATGTCTCTTGATTCAGTTAAAGATAGATTAAGTAAAAAAGCTCTTCCTATCCAACTTCCTATTGGAAAATCAGATACTTTTGAAGGAGTTGTAGACTTAGTTACAATGAAGTCTTACCACTTTGAAGGAGAAAAATGAGTTAATGTTGTTGAAGGAGAAATCCCTGCAGATATGCAAGCTCAAGCTGAAGAATACAGAGAAAATATGATTGATGCTATTTCAATGTTTGATGATGAATTAGCTGAAAAATTCCTTGGTGGTGAAGAAATTAGCATTGAACTTATTAAAAGAGCTATCAGAAACGGAACAATTCAAAATGAATTATATCCTGTACTTTGTGGAACTGCTCTTGGAAACAAAGGAGTTCAATTAGTACTTAATGCTGTTATTGATTATCTTCCATCTCCAATTGATAGAGGTGAAATAGTTGGACACAATCCAGATAACGAAAAACAAGAAGTTGTTAGAAAACCATCTCTTGATGAACCTGCAGCTGCAATTGCGTTCAAAATCATGACAGACCCATTTGTTGGTACATTAACTTTCGTAAGAGTATACTCTGGAGTTATTAAATCATGAGATACATTATTAAATACTGTAACTGGTAAAAAAGAAAGAGTTGGAAGACTTTTGTTAATGCACGCTAATAAGAGGGAAGAAATTTCTGAAATTTCTGCTGGTAATATCTGTGCTTTCTTAGGTCTTAAAGAAACTCAAACAGGACACACACTATGTGACCCTGCTAAACCAATCGTTCTTGAAAAAATGGAATTCCCTGAACCAGTGATCCATATTGCTATTGAACCAAAATCAAAAGCAGATCAAGAAAAATTATGATTAGCTCTTTCAAAATTAATGGCAGAAGATCCTACTTTCACTGCTCACTCTGATGAAGAAAGTGGACAAACTGTTATTGGATGAGTATGAGAATTACATCTTGATGTTATCGTTGATAGATTAAGAAGAGAACATAAAGTTGAAGTTAATACAGGTAAACCACAAGTAGCATATAGAGAAACAATCTTCCAAACAGCTACTGCTAGAGGTATCTTCAAGAAACAATCTTGAGGTAGATGACAATATGGAGATGTTGAACTTAGAATTGAAAAATTACCTGATGATAAGAACTACGAATTCGAATCAGAAATTAAAGGTTGAGTTATCCCTAACGAATTCATCCCAGCTATTGATAAAGGAGCTAGAGAAACTATGGCTCAAGGTCTTCTTGCTGGATTCCCTATTATCAACGTTAAAGTAGTTCCTTTCTTTGGATCTTACCATGATGTGGACTCTTCAGAAGTTGCCTTCAAAGTTGCTACATATAAAGCATTCAAAGAAGCATTCTTCAAAGCTTCTCCTGCTCTACTTGAACCAATAATGTCAGTTGAAATCGTTACTCCTGAAGAATATGTTGGTACAGTAATGGGAGACTTAAGTTCAAGAAGAGGTATTATCTTAGGACAAACTCCTAGAGGTAGTGCTACAGCTATTCAAGCTAAAGTTCCTTTGGCTGAGATGTTCGGTTATGTAACTGACCTTAGATCTAACACTCAAGGTAGAGCTGCATTTACTATGGAATTCTCTAACTATGATAAAGTTCCTGAAGGATTAGCTAAGAAAATTATTGAAGAAAGAGCTGGAAAAATTAAAGGAATGGATGAAGAATAATATTCTTTATATATCTAAAAAAGCATCTCGTTTGAGGTGCTTTTTTATATTTTTCTTTTTTATATTTTTCTTTGACAATGTTTTATAAATCATTAACCTTTTGGTTGATAAAAATAAAAAGTAAATACAAAGAATTTATTATTTACTTTTTTTAATGGATAGAAATCCAAATAGGTTAAAATCAGATAGTCCTACATTAAGAATATTTGATAACTATACTGCTGAGCAAGCTAAATCTTTATTGGAGGCTTTTACATCTCATCTTCATGAAGATATTCAGATTTGAACTCAAAAACAGTTAATTAAAGCACTCAATGATGAGGGCTTCCATATTTCTACTGAGAAATTTGAAAATAATCAATACAGTCCTGAATTTATTAATGAGATTCTTCAACATCCAGAAGAATTAGAAGCCATTCTTCTATATTGCTATAATAGGAATTTTTGGAATACCCATATTAAAGACTGAAATAAACTAAGTGATTTAAGAATTCATAAACCATGAGATATTCATCAAGACTGGATGGATATTGGTAAATGGAAGAACTTTTGAATATTTTGAAAATGAATAAGTAAATATTGAAGAAAATTAAATAATTTTTCTAAAGAACATTTCTGAATAGGGATACAAGATGCTATTGATAAATATTATCAACCACATCTTTTAGAAATGAGTCCTGAAGAAGAAAAATTACTTGAGGATATTATTTTATGATTAGAAAAATGAGAAAAAAATTTCATTATTCTTAATCATGATACTTTTGCTAATATTCCATTAGCTATTCTAAAATTTATGAAAAAAGCAGAAGAATTATGAGTAAAAAATGTTAATCAGTATTTTACTACTATTATTGGTCCTCTGCTAAATGTTCATTCATTACAAAATATTACACTCAATACCCTTTCAAATGTTGTCATTACCCATCCTGCTTGAAATAAAATACCAGAAGCAAAACCTCTTATTAGTTTACAGCAAAAATGAGCTTTAGGTAGAATTTCATCAGATTTAGCCGAAGGTTGAGAATGACAAGTATATTTTTGTGCTCCTAGTTGAACAAGAGATATCGTTATATATTGAAAATCTTTAACTTGAGAAACTGTTCCTCATATCTATATTCCTGATGAAAGTTGGGGATCCAATATTACAAGTATTAAAATGGTTAATAGATTAAAAAAGAATAATCCTGACCTTAAGATTTATTCTTTATCCACTAATACTACTGCATTAAAAAAAGATATCTCTCTTACAGATAATACCTGGAATAAATGAGCAGAAATTTCAATGCATTTACATGATTTAAATCAAGAAGGACCTCTTGAGCCAAGTGAGGTATTAAAAACTCTTGCTAAATGAGTCACCTACCCTTTAAGATGAAAAGAAAATGATGAAATTATAAGAGATGTACAATGTGCGACACTTATTCCTGAAGAATTATTTACAAGATTAAAAAAATGGTCAAAAACTTGAGATTATCCTCAATGACTTATAAAAACTAATTGAGAAATTGATGTCTATCAACTCAATGAGCTTATAAAAAGATGAGCATACTAATAAATAAGCTTTTAATCAGCATGTGATTCATTAGTATATATTAATGTAAATTTATTTATAATATCATTTCATGAAAAAGAAAATCCCTGTTATTATTGATTGGTTAATAAAAATATTCTTAGTTTGACTTCTTGTTCAATTTTTCCTACAAACTTTTGTAACTTTTAGACTTTGATGGGATGGATGATTTTGGAAAGTTGTGTGGCTATGGAAAGAAATCATTATTTTGCTTTTTATTCTTCTTGTTTGAAGTTGAATCTTTATTGCTATAAAGAATAAGGGATTTAAGGATTTTTATAATGAATTACGTAAAAATTCAATTTTTAGGTTCGGAATCTATTTCCTTGCTACATTAATCATCTCTTTTGTTCTTGCTGTTTTAGTACAAGGAGTATGATTAGGAACTTATATTTTGTCTGTTAAATATGATTTATTAGGATTTTTAATATTCCTCTTGTGAGTTGGATTAGCTTGGTATACTCCACTCCTTCAAAACAAGTATGATACTTTATATCATAGCATTCTTAAATTTACTATCTTCTGAGGAATCTGCTGGTGGTTAATTCTTTATTTAGTTCCATGAGCATTAAGTTTGTTCTGATATTCAAGAACTTCTTTTGAAGGAACAATTTGAGGAAATCCTCCTGCTGTTTATTATACAGAAATTAATAGAGGGTTAATTAGAAATCAATTCCTTTTTGAAAGACCTATTAGTTTCTGATTCTTCTTGATTGCTTTTTGGCCTGTATTTGCTTTCGGTTATCTTAGGAAACAAACGAGAAAGTACCAAATCTTATGGACTTTAGGATTCTGATTTCTTGTTTTCTCGACTCTTTCAAGAGCTGCTATGTGAGTATGGCTATGAGAAACTGCTATTATTCTTTTACTAGTATATTGGAAATATACAAAAAAGATTTTAATATATCTTTGAATACCTGCTTGTATTATTTGTTTATGCTGACTATGGTATTTTAGAGATATCTTTATGAGAACACATTCTAATACATGACATATCGTATTATTAGCAGAATGAGTAAAATTAGGATTAGAAAAACCTTTTGCTTGATGGTGAGCTGGATATTCTTGACCTGCATCTCATCAACTTTGTTACGATTATGAAGAGAATGAAAGATGTGATATTATAAGAGAAATTAATAGCAAATACGAAATTACTACATATGGGTATAATCCTGAGAATCAGTATGTACAAATCTTTATGGAATATTGATTCTTATGATTAATTCCTTGGCTTTGTTGTTTTATTTGGCTTATTTGGCAAGGACTTAAAGTTGCAAAGGATATTGTTGAAGAGTTAAAGAAATGAAAAAAAGCAGATCAAAAAAAATTATCTCAACTCTATCTTATCTTCTGATTTGGTTTATGATTACTAGGATTAGGAATTGAGTGATTAGTTCTTCACAGCTTTGTTGATAGAATGATTGTTTATCCTTTTATGCTACTCTACTGACTTGTTTGGTGAAGAAATAATAATGAAGAAAATGTAGAATAACAGCTATAATGGTGTTTATAAATTGATATTCCATGCTTGTTGATGGATTATACCATATTCATCAACTCCATAATTCATAGGATCCATTGTTATAACATATTTTGGGAAAGAATCCTTGATTTTTATTAAATTTCAGTATTCCCTTTCTGCCACTCTTTCATCAGGGATAGAATATGCGACTTGAATATATATTTTCTTCCCTGCTTTCTCTGCAATAAAGTCCACCTCATTATCACCTATTTTTCAAACATACACATCGTAACCTTTTCAAATTAAATAATTATATACAAAATTTTCGAGTTTTTTTCAGTTATAATCAACATAATTTGACAATGAATAGTTCAAAAAAGATAAATCATTTAAATAATATTTCTTTTCTCACTCTAGCACTTTTTTACCAATTAAATCGTATCTACTTACCTCATGAAAAATATATGCATCCTTAAAATAACATAAATACCTTCATATCGTTGGAACAGATGTTTCAATATTTTCAGACTTCAACTTTTTAACAATTGTATTTATTGAAAATAGATTTCCAATATTCCCAAGCAAGAACACATATAATGATATAAGCGTTGATATATCTTTTATTCAATATCTTGAGCTTATATCTTTAAAAATAATTGTATCATTTAACTGCTTGATATAATTAGTCCTTAATCATTCATCATTTAAAGAAAACAATTCAGGCATTCATCATATATTTAGATATTTTGCTAAACTCTCTATTCCTTTTACCTCTCATGTCACTCATATGTATTCTTCATATGAAAAAGGCTGGATAAAGAAACTTATATACCTTCATGATAAACGTGTTGCTAATTCTCATGATAAGAGTTTTGAGTTACTTCAACTTATTATTATTTCAAAATCTTTGTTATCATTTGCCCTTAATCCATTAACATATAATTCCCAATTTTGAATAAGCTGTATTTCATCAATGAAAAGATATACTGTTCCTTCTTTATGAATATTTTCTAAATAAAAATTAACTACCCTTTCTAAATCATCTGCATTTTTGATTTCTTTTAGTAAATTATACTGTTCTAAATCTAAATAAAGTATATTCTCTGGCTGTATATTTTTTTCATTTATTAAATAAGAAATAAGCTGCTTCATTATCACAGACTTACCAGATCTTCTCTCTCACAATAAAACCTTTATCAAATTTTTTGTGCCAAAGCTCTTTTGAATATATTCCAAGTATTTTGTTCTTAAATAGCCAATATTCATTGGCTTTTTATTCCGATAATTTAATTCTTGTAATATATCTAATAAGTTTTTTTCTGCCATTATTATTTTACAATATTATAAAAATTCTAATTTTATAAAATTATACTTAATAAATTTTGAATTTCAAGAATTTTGTTAAATAATATTTTACAAAACATAGTAAATAGATAATTTTGTTAAATATACTTTATAAAATTTTATTCTTAATTATCCCCTGCAAAAAAGATAGCTATTCAAAAAAACAAAGCCAGTTGGCTTTGTTTTACATTATTCCATATCGTCTCCTTACTACAAATTTCTCTGCTTTTCATTTCTTAGATTCACTCCAATTATTTACAGGTTGTCTTGTTTCGAATATCTCTTGTAACCTTGTTTTTGTCTTAGTCATCATTACTCAACCTTTAAATCAAGGATACCATCTACTTTCTATCACATGTTCAGCATCATAGACTATGATAACATGACCTGCCCAAACTATCAAATCTAAAGGCCTTAATTTTTTTACTATTTGATCTATAGTGTTTCATTCTATTTCAACGGCATTTCAGTAGGTTAATAATCAATGACTGTTCCTCGGAGTATATCCATTTGTTGCTTGATAAAGCAATCAAGAACAATCCACTCATTTTAATGTTTTTTGTTTAAGCTGATTGGCACTTAATTTAACATCAGATGGGAAATAGTTGTTCAACTCTGGTACTCCTTGGTAATAAGTTCCTCACCAAATATATGAAGAACCAATGGCATTATGCATATTTAATAATATTTGTTCTGAGCTTGGAAGCTTTGGAATTATATCTTTTGGTCTTGTTTTTGATACATCTACGAATCTTGAATCAATATAGAATGAATGTGTTTCATCTTCCTTTGCATCAAATTCATTTGTACGAACTTCATAGTAAGTATTCTTTCATTTCATCTTCTTTGCTTTCAATGAGAATACTGTTCACTTAGGATAAACTACTATAACTTCACGAATTAAATTTGAACCATCAAATTTAGGTCATTGTGTTCATGGTCATCAGATAACTTCATTAATGTCTGGATTATCTCTTGGAAGTTGAAAGACAGGAGTTGCTGTTAATGCTACTCAATATCCTTCAAAAGTTGGAAAGCTTTCGATTTCATAAAGTCTTCAAAGTTCTTGTGCTAAATATTGAGCATTTCTCAATTGTACAAGAATTTTTCATCTTTTTGCAGATCAGAGTTTTTTTAAGATTGCTATCCTCTGCTTAATGTTATTCCAATCGTTTCAAGATAATTCAACCCATGGAACAGTATTTGTTGCATAAGTAAAAGCTTTACGTATTTCATAGCTTTTCCTTGCCAACGAATAAAACATTTTTGATTTTTCTTTTTTCTGTTCAAGCGTCAAATCTACTGTTGAATTAATTTGTTTCTCAATCTGAGCAGCATCACTTTCATCTATTGTAACATATGCTCATGCATATCAAAGATTGAGGATTCCTATTAATATCATCCATAAAACTTTTTTCATTCAATTAAGTTTTTTATGGGTTAAAATGCTATTTCACTCATTACTGAAGTAAAAGTATCATCATCTATTGGTGAATATATTCCTTTTGATACACGAGCCATTTTAAATTCTGGTTTTGTTATTTCTATTCCTGTTCCATATTTTGTTATCGTAAATCAAGCAAGTAATGGAATATAGGTTGGAACTGTTCTTCTTTTTAATTCAAAATCATAGATATAATCAAATTCTGCTGATGTTTTACCTCGATCTTGATCAAAAATAAAGTTTCAAAATGAATAAAAAATAGGCTTTCATTTGTATTCTTCATAAGAACCTGGCACATGAGAATGTCATCATAGGATTATATCAGCTCAAGCATCTATCAATTCATAAGCCATATCTCTCTGCCATTGCATTGGGCGTAGGCGATATTCATTTCCCCAATGAAGACTCAAAATCTTTACATCACATCAAAGATTAGTCATTCCAGTTAATGTTTGCAAGATTAAATCCATTTTTAAAGGATTTCGTGCAAGGAATTCTGATCAATATCTAGCACTATTTCAATCATAAGAAAAAGCTTGGAAACATAGACTAATTCAGTTCTTTTCTATTTTTTTTATTTCTTGTGCTTGTGATTCATTATTTCAAGCTCAAATATGTCCTATATTTTCTCAATCTAGTACTTCACGAGTAAGTTTTACACCTTCTCATCAAGCATTATTAGTATGATTATTTGCTAAAGAAAGCATTAAATCATTATCTCTTTTTAAGTCTTGTAGATATTTTAAATTTGCTATATTTGAACGAAAACTAAATCATCATTTAGGTTGATCATTATCTTTATTCGAAAACATACTTTCAAGATTAAAGAAAAGAATACAATCTCAAGATTGATAACAATCATATTGTGTTAATGGATTATAATTATCTCATGTAAACACACGTCAATACCCTTCTTTTCTTGCTCGCCATCCTATTCACCTAGAAAGCATAATATCTCATCAAGCCACCAAATCAACTGATGGATATTCAGTCTTTTCTTCGAATATATTTAATGAACGCAATCATTCATATGCAAATATAATGCATCAACAAACAATAAAAAAAATGCTTAAGTATAATAAAATTTTTTTCTTCATACTTCTTCAAACTCTGAACTTTAAACAAGTTTGAGTCTAGTTATCTCCCTATTAAAATCAAGATTACCGTTTTTTGCTTTTATGGGAAAATAATCTATAATTAAGTACTATTTATGTTTTGTTTAAAAATTATGGGTAAGACATCAAAAATCTTAACTGCTGGATTAGTAATGGCTTGAGTTGCTTGATTTTCTCAATGTAATTGAGCAACAGATAAAAACGTAAAAAAAGATCTTGTTGAGACTCTAAATGATGAATGAAATAAAAATAAAGAATTAAATGATTCAAAAGATACTGTTACACTCCCTATCGAGAATATAAATAAGTCTGATACAGCACCTGATAATATTGAAATTAGTAATGGCTGTTTTGAAGTTAATATCTCCAATCTTGAATGAACTCCATTTTTTTGAAGTAGAAGAATGATAGCCCCTAGCTATTGAAATCTTTTGTGATTTTCTCAAGCAACAGATATTATGACCAACAATAATGCAAAATGAAAAGAATTTGATGTTACTAATTGGGTTGATGAAAAAGAATCCATTAGTATTCCTCTAATTTATCCTGAACTTGCTGATTACTTTCCTGCTGATTGGTCAAGCTTAGCAAATGGTGCTTTTTCAAAATATAAGGATGTTAAAGCTAATGATTTAATTGTTGTTACTCAATGTAAGAATTGAAAAAATGCTCTTGCATATTATAAAAACTGAAAACTAACCCTTGCAACTTATGTATCAATAGGAACAAGATGACGTAGAACTGTAAGCTGAGAATATGATTTAAAGCACGACAAAATTCGCCGCAGATCTCGCAGATATCATAATTCAGCAATGCCTTATTCTATTTGGATTACTTGAGGATATTATCTTCATCAAGGATGGAGTAATTGAAAACCTCAATCTCACTGATGTGTAAGAGTTCCTGGGCTTTATCAAAAATGGTTATATGAGCATCTTCCAAAAGAAAATAGCAAAATTATTTTAGACTGACTTTATGAACCAACATTATAATATTATTCTCGGAATAAGAATTGTCTTGAGGTATTTTCCTTTTCTAAATCATATCCAACAATTGTACTAGAAGAATCTCTGTATCGTTGTTGGATTTTTAAATTATTCTCCTCTGCTAAGAGGTAATTAACTCATAAACAAGCAGGACAATCCACATCCAAATTTCTAAGTTCATTAAAATTTCAAGTTGAGGTAAGAACAGAGAATGAAACTTTATCATTTTCTTCTGCTATTTTTTCAGATTTATAGTGCGAAAAATCAACAGATGCTATAAGCAAAGTCTTTCAAGGTAAGGTTTTAATCCACTGAACAATTTCTTTTGAATGATTTAATTGATGTGTAGGTAAAGCTAATGGAATAACCTCTATTCATGGATAATATTCATCTATTCGTTTAAAATGTTCTCATAAGCCATGATCTTTTGTGAATTTCTGGTTTCAAATATTATAAAATACTCCTCAACTACATTCTACTGAAGTAATATTAGATGCTAAAGCATTAATAGAATAATTTTTAAACTTTAATACTTCGTTTTTACATAACCCTTCTATTTTATTTTGTTCTGGGAAAAAATGATTAGGAGAAATCAGAACTACTCTATCTGGTAAGGCAGTTTCTCAAAAGAATTTCTGTTTGGTAAACTTATAAAAGTCTGATACTTTTCATGAATCTATCATAAAGTGTGGAATGACTGTTAGATAGACTTTTTTATTTTGGAAATAATGAAAAGAGGCTCCTAATACTACCATTAAGAGCACTCCTAAAACAATAAAATATTTTACACTACTTTTCATTATTTACTTAATCAATCAAATAGGTTTTTCATTGGAAGACTATAGGCTTTATCTTTTGCTTCTTGTCATAAATTATCATATGATGATTGCCAATCTTCATCAGTATATCTTTGCTCTCCATTAAGAATATTATCTGTTTGATAGAATTCATAATGAGAGAATATTGGTCATAATACGACTCTTGCACCATTAGCATCTTTTACCATTAATGCCATAAGCAAAGGTCTTCCTACTGCTTCATATAAAGGATTTCAACCTTCTGAAGTAAAGATATCAGCTATTATTGAACCTCTTTCTAATTTAACTCCTGGCTGTCAGAAGACTTTTCTAGGGTATGTTATTCCACTTAATTTTTCATATGAAAGTCTTAGCCATTCAAAGTCTTCATCAGATATCTTTTCATCATTCATTTGTTGAATTGAAATATTTCTTAGATGATGAAGGAAATCATTAAATCCATTAAAGTTATCTTTATTATCGAACCATTTTGTAGTATATTCATTAAGTTCTATTAATCTATCTATGAAATTTACATCAGCTTCGATATATCCTTTTGGAACAGGTAATTCTGGAGATTCAACATAAATTGTACATCAATCTCATCAAGCTCATCACATTTCTGCATAAGATTGCTTTACATAAAGCAATGTATCATGTTTAAGTTCTGTATATGATCCAAGATATGTTGTTAGATTCTTAAATACATACAATGGAGATGTCTTGAAATATGGTTCATTCTTTACTTTAGTAAATAAGTCTCCAATTAAGTTTAATCGCTTATGATATATTGTTGATGAAAGTAAAGTATCTTCTTTTAATACCTCTGAAACTTTTTCTTCAGCTTCTTTTTTAACTTCTGGATATCTACTTACTTGATTACAGATTTCACCAATATCACTACAAACCTCATCTTCTAACACTAATGAATCTTCTGCTTTTTTATTTAACCACATATTAACAAGTTCTGAT
>CAMOEC010000011.1 GCA_946611795.1 uncultured bacterium | reverse complement strand
AGCAGTTCCATTGTCTCATAAGAATTTGATGGCGGAATGGAAATGAACTGAATGAATATTAAGTGTTCATAATGATGAAACATTATTCTGTTATTTACCACCATTTCATAGTTTCTGATTTACTGTAAATACAATATTTCCGATTATAGCAGGTTTGAGAGCTGTTAATACACCAGACCCTAATGATTCAATTACTGTTGCAAAATTAATTAAACATACCAAGCCAACAATTTTAGCAACAACTCCAACTTTTTTGAAAAATTTGTTGAATATTGCTAAACCTGAACAGTTAACTTCTTTGCGTTATGTTATTACTTGAGGAGAAAAATGTTCTGAAATTGTTTTTGAAAAGACAAGAAAACTTATACCTCATTGTACAATTTTGGAGTGATATGGTATTACAGAAACCGCTCCAATTATTTCAATTAATACTATTGAAAGACAAAAGAAACAATCTGTAGGTATTCCTTTGGCTGTTGGTGAAGTTAAAATTTGTGATTTAGCTACAGATGAAGAGTTGCCTGTTTGAAAAGAATGAATGATTTACTATACTTGAGATAATGTCTTTAGATGATATGAGGATAAGTCATTAGAATCTCCATTCTTAGAACAATGAAAGAAAATTTGGTATAGAACATGAGATTTATGATATTTAGATAAGGATGGTTTCTTATTTATAACTTGAAGAAAAAAGAGATTTCTAAAGCTTTGATGAGAAATGATTTCGTTACCATTTTTAGAGGAGTTATTACAAGAGAAATATTGAAGCTCTGAGGAAATTAATTTGGCATTAGAATGAAAGGAAAAAGACGATGGAATAGAAATTGTTTTGTTCTGTGTATGAATGTCGTTAAATGTTAAGGAGGTTAATGAATATTTAAAATCGAAATGAGTTAGTAATTTGATTCAAATAACAAGAATTCAAGAAATTGATAGTATTCCATTACTTTGAACAGGAAAAGTTGATTATAAAGTATTGAAGGAAATGTTATAGAATCAAATGTCTAAATTTGCTTTTTTATATGAAAGCTCTATACTTAATTAAGGTTTATCTCTATTTTTACCATGAATATTATTAAATATATATTTATATGAATATTAGTCTGTATTATATTATGGTATTCTTGATTGAATCTCTATAGGGTTTTCTTTTTGTCTAAAAAAAGAGAACATAGAAAAGAACAAGCACATGGTTTAAGATTCTTACAAGTACAAATTCCAAAGAATGCTGTTGCAAGAAGTTCTGATATTGATGCAAAAGATCATATTCAATCAATGAAACAGAATATAGAACTTATGAATCAGGTTTATAAGAACTTTTATGCTGTTTTTGATGATTCATGGAAAAATAAACGTTACTGAAATAATTATATCAGTATGGAAATTGTTGTTGAAAGAGAAGTAATTAAATTCTTTTTGTGAGTTCCAAAAGAGTTTCTTATTACTGTAGAGAAGATGATTTCTTCTTTTTATACATGAGCTATCGTAGAACAGGTAAAACAACCTAAGTTATTAGATTCAGGTAAATTTTTTGCTTGATGAGAATTTGTTTTAACTAAAAATAGTGTATATCCATTAAAGACCTATGAATCATTTGAGGCTGACCCAATGGATAGTATTTTATCTGCTTTTTCTAATATTTCTAAAGAAGAAAAGGTTTGAATTCAAATATTGGTTGAACCATTGCATGAAGATTGGTTGAAGAAAATGAGAAAAAAGGCAGATGATATAAAAGAAGGAAAAGAAACAAAAGGATTTTGGGATTTTATTAAAAAGGTTTGGAATTCAGATAAACCTGATTCTAGTGAAAAAGAGGCTAAAAAGAAAAAGCATAATTTTTCACAACAACAATTATGAGATTTTGATAAGAAGATGGATGATGAGTTGTTCCTTGTTAAGATGAGAACAATAGCAACATCTCCTGATAGAAATAGACCTAAAAAAATTATTGATGATATTGCAAGGTTGTTTAATCAATATAACTATATTGGTTTAAATACTGTTAAATTTAAAAAAGCTAAGAATTTAAGAAAATTTGCTAAGCACTATGTATTGAGACTATTTTATAGTGATGGCACTCTAATGGATGATTTGAGGAATTTTAAAAAGAATACAATTTTAAATATAAAGGAATTGTCATCCATTATCCATTTCCCTCATTGAAGATTTAATCAGAATCCAATGATTGCATGGCAGAAATTTAAAATTGTTCCAGCTCCTGATAATCTTCCAAATGAAGGAATCGTTGTTGGTTATAATAATTATTGAGGAGTTAAAAAAGAGATAAGAATTACAGATAGTGATAGATTTAGACATATCTATATTCTATGACAGACTGGTACCTGAAAATCAACAATTATGCTTACTCAGGCTATTGATGATATGGAAAATGGAAGGTGATTTACTTTTATTGATCCACATGGTGATGCTATTGAGATACTTCTAAAGCATTTTCCTAAGGAAAGAATAGATGATTTAATTTATTTTAATCTATGAGATACATCATATCCAATTTGATTAAATCCATTGGAAGTTGATCCTGAAGATGCTGATGAAAAAGATGTTGTGACAAATGATCTTGTTGAAATGTTTATTCAAATGTATTGACCAGAAATTTTTGGTCCTAGAATTCAGGATTATTTTAGAAATGCTTGTTTATTATTAATGGATCAACCAGAAGGTTGAACAATTGTTGATATTATGAGACTTTTTACGGATGATGCATTTGCTGAGGCAAAAATGAGAAACCTAAAAGATCCAGTAGTTGCTTCATGGTGGAATAAAACTTATAAGAAGATGTGAGATAGAGAAAAGGCTGAGATTATTCCATTTATCCAGGCAAAATTTGGTCCATTTACTACAGGAGTTTATGTTAGAAATATTATTTGACAACCAAAGTCTGCATTTAAAATGTATGATGCTATGCAGCAGAAGAAGATTATACTTCTTAATTTGGCAAAAGGTATTTCATGAGAAGAAACATCTAAACTTATAGGAAAGATTATAGCGATGCAGGTAAAACTTTCTGCATTAAAAAGAGCAAGAATTGCTGAAGAAGATAGAGTTCCTCATTATCTTTATGTTGATGAGTTCCAGAATTATGTTTCAGCTTCTTTTGAATCAATTCTTTCTGAGGCCAGAAAGTATAGACTTTGATTAGTTGTTGCTCACCAGTATACAGATCAGCTTAAACAGGAATGATTGTGATGAAATCTAGATCTTTCAAAGACTATTTTTGGTAATGTTGGTAATATGTTCGTTTATAAGGTTGGTGCTCCTGATGCTGAATTCTTATCAAAGGAGTTTGAGCCTGAATTTAATCAAACTGATCTTACATCTACAGAAAAATTTATGGGTGCTTGTAAGATTTCAATAAATAATCAACAGACAAGGCCTTTTACTTTTAAGGCAAAAATCCCTTATGATCTTCCTGCAAAAAATAGTCCTGAAAAAGTTCAAATTATAAAACAAATTTCTGCATTAAAGTGGGGAACTAAGAGAGAATTAGTTGATAAAGAAGTCTATTATAGAGTAGGAGTATAAAATTTTCTGATTTTTTAAAAAATAAATCCTTATTTCGTCTTGAATATTTGTTCCTAATCTTTATATTCAGTTGAAGTCGATTTTTATCTTGTTTGAAATGTTATGGCACATAAAAAAGCTGCAGGTTCCGTTAAAAATTTAAAGGATTCACAACCAAAATATCGTGGTGTCAAAGTATTTTGAGGACAACCTGTTGTTGCAGGTAATATTATTATTAGACAGAAAGGAAGTAAGTATGAATGCGGAAAAAATACTTATGAAGCTGCTGATTTCAGCATTTTGGCTGAAAAAGATTGAGTAGTTGCTTTCAAGAAAAAGAACTTTAAAAAGTTCAATGGAAGAACTTATCTTAAGACTGTTGTAGAAGTTGTTTCTGCTGATGAAGCTAAGGCTCCTGCTAAGAAAGCTGCTCCAAAGAAGGCTGCTGTTAAAAAAGAAACTGTAAAAGAAGCTGCTCCAAAGAAGGAAACAGCTAAAAAAGCTCCTGCAAAAAAAGCTACTACAGCTAAAAAGACTACAGCTAAAAAAGAAGAAAAAGCTGAGTAATTTTGGATATTTTAATTTGTTAAGTTTATTAAGGAAATGACAATCGGTCCAAAGAAAAAAATTAGTAAGACTCAAACTAATAAGAGACATTCAACATGGAAGACAATTAACCAAAGAAGATTGTCTGAAACATATCAAACTGCAAAATGTCCAAATTGTTGAGCTAATAGATTAAACCATAGAGTTTGTCCAGCTTGTGGATACTATAATTGAAAACAAGTTTTAACAATAAAAGCTAAAGGTTCTTCAACTGTTGTTGAAGCTTAGTGTTATGCTTTTACTTTTCAGAAAGATTTTGTTTCATGGATATAAAAAAAAGAATCAATGCTAGAAAAATCGTTCTTTCGTATTTTTATCAGCATTGTTTTTTTTCTCTTTTAAATGAAAGAGGATATGTTTGAGATGAGGGATGAAGCCCAAAGTTTTATGATGCTGATCCTGAAGTTAAGAAAGATAATTCTAAATTCTTAGATGATGCTTTTTTGAAGGCTGTTGAGAATAAAAAACAGGAAATTCTTCATTGGGATGATGAAATCAAAGAAAAAATTTCTAAATATGCTCAGCATTATGATATCGATGAGGATTTTTCTTATATAATGTGATACTTTTTTGATCAATGGTCTGCTGATGATGTTGATGTTGATTATGTTCTTCAGGTTTGATGAGCATTGAAAAAATATGAAAAAGATTTTGATAAGAAAATAAATGAGTATGCAAAAACCTTTTCATATGAAAAAATGGATCCAATGGATCAAGTGTTATTACTTTTGTGATATATTGAATACAAGGTCCTTTGAACTCCAAAAGAAGTGATAATAAATGAGATGGTTGAGCTAGCTAAAAGATATGCTGATGATTGATCTCCTAAATTAGTTAATTGAATTCTTCATGAATTACTAAGTAGTGAAGAAGCAAAGAAATAAAAAAAGAAGCATTATTGCTTCTTTTTACTTTTCAGCAGATCTTTTAACTCTGTTCATTATTGCAAATCATAGTCAGTTTTCAGGAAGTCTTTGTATAAAGACTTTTTTTATTCATAGTGTTTCGCATCTATGATAAAGATCAAATAAACTATGAGCACAACTAGCAAGGTTTTCTTCTGTTCCTCGTTCTAGAATTAATGAGTTTTTTTTCTTATTTGATTCGTTGATTTCTTTATTAATCCATTCTTTTGTTGCAATTATTGCTATTTCTTCATCATCTTTTTGCTCAATTTCGCTATAAGTATTGATGATTATAATTTCTCAAGGTATTGAATAATGTTTAAATCTTGTTCATGGAGACATGTTTTTGTCTTTTGATGTGTATTCGACTTCTACATTTTGTCATTTGAAGAATTCTTCTAAATCTTCTTTTGTTATAAATCATGGTCTTAAGATTCAAATTTTTCATTTTCAATCTTCTTCGTCAACCTTAACAACGGTTGATTCTATTCCATAATCAGAACTTCAACCATCAATAATAAGTTCAATTTTGTCTCATACATTATCAGCAACCATTGGAGCAGATGTTGGACTTGGTTTTCATGAAATATTTGCACTAGGAGCGGCTATTGGTGCCTCAACCGCAATAAGAAATTCGTTTGCTATTACATTAGAAGGCATCCTTATTCAAACATAAGGATTCTGTGTTACAACTTCTGGTATGCAAGGTTCTTTTTTTAGTAAGAGAGTAATAGGTCCTGGAAATAATTTATCAATTATTTGTTGTTGATACTTATTTTCAACAATTCATAATCAATTTATTTGTTCTTTTTTTCAAATATGAACAATAAGAGGATTAGAACTAGGTCTTCCTTTCGCCTCAAATATTTTTTTTACAGCAGGAGTATTTAAAGCATCAGCTCCTAGTCAGTAAATAGTTTCTGTAGGGAATGCAACGATGTCTCATTTTTGAATAATTTCTTTAGCTTTTTGGGCTGTTTCATTATTCCATTTTAAAATTTCAGCTTTCATAATATTATATTAATATAGAAAAATACATAGTGTATATACTATGTATTTCTGGTTTTATTTCAATAATCAGATTTTTAAACTATAGGTACCACTCTAATTTGAGGTTGACGAATTCAGTTATAGAGTCTAACTCATATAATGATTATTTGGTCTCATTTTTTTATCATTTTTTCTTCTTTTAGGGCTTCTATTGCTATTTCTTGATCTTCTGACATATGTTTAGAGAATTTTCTTATCTTTTTTGAAAATACTCCGAAGTTTATTCCCATAGAGTAGTGTGTCTCAAAGTCTTCTGTAAATGATATAACAGGAATGTTTGGTTTAAGTGCTGAAAGGTATCTTGCAAGGTTTCATGAATATGAGAAAGCAACAACGGCTTTTGCATGGATTTCGTCAGCAAGCATTAAAGCATAACGTGATAATGCTTTTTTTAGTATTTCTGATTCATCTGTTGTTTGTATATCAAAATCTTTATGTTTATTTGTTGTTGTTTTTTCGGCTTCTCCAACGATTTTTTCCATATATTGAACAGCTTTAATTGGATATTTACCTATGGCTGTTTCATCAGATAACATAACAGCATCAGCTCTCATTATAACAGAGTTGTATACATCACTTACTTCTGCTCTTGTTGGGAATGGATTATTTACCATACTTTTCATTAATTCTGTTGCAATGATAACAGGTTTTCCATATTGAAAACACATATCTAGTATTTTCTTTTGATATACAGGTAGTTCATATATTGGCATTTCTATACCTAAATCTCATCTTGCAACCATAATTCAGTCAGATTTTTTTACAATATCTTCTAGGTTTTCTAATGCTTCTTTATTTTCTATTTTAGAAATGATTTTTACGTGTTTTCATCAATTTTTGTCTAGGAAGTTTCTAATCTCTCTTACGTTTTCTCATGTTCTAATAAATGATGCTGCAACATAAGAAATTCACATTTTTATTCAGAATAAAATATCAGTCCTGTCTTTTTCAATCATAGCAGGTAATGATACTTTTACTCAAGGTAGGTTGATGTGTCTTTTAGATCATATTTCTGCGTCATTTAATGCTTTTACAATAAGATGGTCTTTCTTTATTTCTTTTACTTCAACGAGTAAAAGTCATGAATCAATAATAATTTCTTGACCAGGTTTTACATCTTTTAAAATTCCTGCATAATCACAAAAAATATCTGAATTTTTAGTAATCTTTGTTTCATCAATGTATATGTTAAAAATTTGATTTTTTTTAACTTGAAGAGGTTCTTTTCTTATTCCTGTCCTTATATCTGGACCTTTAGTATCAAGTAGGATACTAAGATGTGTATATCCTTGTTTATTTGATTTGTTAATTTCTTCTAATAGTTTTTGACTACTTTCTGGTGTTGCATGTGTAAAATTAATTCTAATAACATCAACTCATGCATTGTATAATTGGATAACTTTATCAATAGGGCAGTCGTCTTTAACTGTTGCAATAATTTTTGTTAGTTGTGTTTGCATGTTTTTATTTAATATTTAAAGATTGTACTAATTTTGTCCGTTTTTTATTTTTTCAAGTTCATTGTAGTCATTTCGTTCTCTTTTTCAGTAGTTAGTTAGTTGTACTGTTTCATGTCATTTACCAGCAAGAAGGACTATATCTCATGGTTTTGCTATTTCTGTTGCAAATTTTATGGCAAAGCGTCTTTCTGGTATAATGTATGAAGTTTTTCATGGTGCGAGGAATCTTTCTTGAATTGGTTTACTCAATTCATCTAAGATTCTTAATCTGTTTTCTGTGTCTGGATCATCATCAGTACAGATTGCAATATCTGAAAATTTTCGAGCCAATTCTCACATGATTGGTCTTTTTTCTGTATCTCTATTCCCTGGAACTCCAAATACAGTGATAAGTCTGTTTTCTCCCTTTTCTTTTTCAAGAAATGTTAGAGTTTTCTCTAGAGCATCAGGTGTATGAGCAAAATCAACAAAATATGTTGCTCCATTTATTTCTTGTTTTTGAAGTCTTCCATTTACTCATTGGAAGCTTTCAATTGAAGCAAGAATCTTTTCTATGTCTAATCCAATTTCTATTCCAACAGCCATTGCTGCGAGAATGTTATTAACATTATAAGCTCATAGTAGATGTGTTTTTGTTCTATATAATTTACCTAAATAAGAGAATGTGAATTCTGTATGATCTAGGTATTCAATTATTTGTGTTGCTTTTAAGATTGATGATGCAGATGAAGAATAACTAATTTTTTTATCAAGTGGCATTTCTTCAAATCGTTTTCTTCAAAAGGTATCATCTGTTGGGAATACTCATATTTTGGTTTGTTTTTTGTTTGTTAATACATTTTTGAAAAGAAGTTTTTTTGCATCAGCATATTTCTCCATGTTTCAGTGATAATCAAGATGATCATGTGTAATGTTTGTTAAAACGGCTACATCAAAATCAATTCCTTCAAATCTATGTTGGTCTAATCATTGCGAAGAAGCTTCAAGTACTGCAATTCTACATCCACTTTCTTTTGCACTTGTTAGTAGTGATTGTAAATCAAAAACATTTAGTGAAGTCATTTTTTTTGAATTCGTTTTTCTTTGATTTTTTATTCTGATATCTGCAGTACTAATTGAAATAGTTGGTGCTACGTTATCGTTTAATATTTTTTGTAATAGGTTTACTGTTGTTGTTTTTCAATTGGTTCAAGTTACTCAAATTATGAAAAAACCATTACCTGGATTGTTATATAGAGAATTTGCTATATCTCATTGAGTTTTTTTGTAGAGGTGATATAGTGATGAATCTTTAATAACAGGATATATTTTGTCATAACATAGAATTTTCTTAACCAGTTTTTTCATAATTTTTTTACAACATAAATAAAAAATATTCATAGTTGAGCTTAATTATAAATAAGTTTTTTAATTTTACAATAATTTCTCAATTTTTTGATGATAAAATGAAAAAAATAGCGGATTTTTGACTTATAATTTTTTTTGGTTAAAATTAGTTTATGAAATTTTTTATTTCAGCAAACAAAAATATGACAAAAAAAGAGTTTATGTTGAAAGTAATTGATGCCCTTCCAAATTGGAAAATGGGGTGGTGACTGAAGGCATTGATACAAAATGATCAACTAGATCCTGATGTTTTTGAAAAATTGTATCAAGTTTTTAAGGATTCTGTAAATCAAACTTATAGTAGTGTTCAACAGCAACAAATGCAAAAAAGGATGGATCAAGTTAATGCAATGAAACAACAAGAACAAAAATCTGAAGAAGCTGTGAATTTAGATGAGATGATGTCATCTATATAATTTTATTTCCTATCAAATTATTATAATGAAAAAAGCAAAAAAAGAGGTAGGGAATAATGTCCCTGTAGAAAAAAAAGTATCATTGGATAATGCAATCATTGATCTTATTAAGGAAACTTGAGCTTGAGCTTGATTGGAAGGTCTTTTGAATTTTGAAGATAAACTTTCAACAACTGAAAGACAGTTAACTCCATCAGAGATTACTATGATAGTTAATAAAGTAAAAGAAGATATCCAAAATCCTGAATTTCTTTCATTTGAGAGTTGAAAAAAGGATGATAAAGATTTCTGATTTGAAGGAGTTTGAACTGATGTAATACCAACTTTAAGTCCTAATTGAGATTGTATTGTACCTGTTAATTTTTGGTATGATGGACAAAGAAGAACAATCTTATTAATTATTGAGGTTTTGCCTGATTGAGAAGAGGTTATATATCGTTTACCAGAATGAGATAATCGTTATTCGATGAAGATAAATGATGTAGAATTTACTTATCAATTAGTAAAACAAGGGAAATCATTTGAAATGAAGTTTAAAAGTAATTAATTTTATATTTTTCTTTAATAAAAATGTGATGAGTTGAACAATATAGAGGTAATGAAAGTGATGAACGTGCTGATAAATTGTTTGATTATGTTGATGCTCAATCAGAAGCTCGTATTAATGCTATTACAACTAATATGCAGCTGTACGGAGAGCCATTACAAAAAAATATAACATCTAAAGAAGGTGCTATTGCTGAATTGTTTAAATATAATAAAAAGTCTAAAGATATACTTGAAAAATTTTTTCCTGGTATGGCTGAAAGATGAAATACTATCGGTATTGATGGTAAATTACCGGAAATGAATGCTAATTGGAATGAACAAGTGATGGCGAAAAATGATAGTTTTGATAAACCGTTTATCCGTGGTACAGCAGATATTACGGTTAAAGAAGTTGATACTCCAAATGATATTGATAATAATCCAAATCAAGTTGAACAATTATCATAGATATTATTAGTAACTCTTTGCATATATTACTCTTCTTGCACTTGGTTT
>CAMOEC010000010.1 GCA_946611795.1 uncultured bacterium | reverse complement strand
ACTATGAACATAATAATCATCTATATATTCAACATCTATTCAATTACTATATGCTTCAATAGATACAGCAATATTATTGTTTATATCAATTGCATTAATATGAAAACCAGAAGCAACTTTCATTTCCTTACATCTAGCAATCATTTCATCAATTGATTTAGCCTCTGTTAAATGTCTTTGTGAAAAATATCTCGGAAGATTATTTAAATTTATATCTTCATCATGACAATAATTCACAGTTTTTACTATACCATAACTATTCCAACTCATACCGTTTCAAAAAGGCATATTATACGCATCATTAGTTACAAACCAATTATTATCATCTATTTTAACCTTACATATACAGAAATTTCCATCAACCCAATCATCATCTTCATTATGAGAGATGATAAAGTGGCCATTATCTTTTTTACACATAATGGTAGTACAATGTTCAAAATCAATATCAGTAATTTCAGGGCATAATATTGAAAAATAAGTTAATCTATCTATTCAAAGTCAGTCAGCTTTTCCAATTACTTCATCATAGTATTTTGGATATTGTTGCTTTAGGTTATTAAACTGAGTTTCAACCTTCTTTTTTGTATCATTATCAGATAATATCTTTTCTATTTCTGTTGTATCAATTTTTACTCTTTGTCTAAAATATTCTCATGAGATTTTACCATTTTCATAAGGTGTTTTATCTAAGTATAAGATATCTGGTTTCATACTATGTGTAAATAATAAATACTGATATGATTTATATAATAGAATTATCTATTATTTCAAACAAAATATTTATTAAAAAGGTGCTTATTTTAAGCACCTATCAGAGCTAACTTATTCAAAGAACCTTCCTTCAATTACTTTTTTATACAACACGATATTCATCATTATTGATGCAAAAATTCCAAAGAATGGAGTCTTTATTGTTAATATATCAATGTTGAGCATTCTGGTAACGAAGACAGAACTCAAGAAAAAGATTAGAGCGATTAAATTAATCAGTTGTTCTTTCTTGTATGGAAGCTGATGTTTTGCTTTTGAAAAGATTATGCCTAAAGTTATAAATCCTACAAACAAAGAGAATATCATAACTAATTCTACTAAACTATAGTATAGTGGCTCTTTTACAAAATAGAAATAAAGAGCAACGTCTATAACTAATAAGAAATAGAATAATCCTATCAATTTGTTCATAACATTTCTAACTTCTGGAAGTTGATATTTTCCTTTATCTAGAATAAAATCTGTTATCCTTTGATATAAGAGAATAAACACCCAATACATAGCCACCAAACCAATTGATATTCCTAACGAGAAGAAACCGAACAATCGATAAGTCTGAGGATTATCGTAACAAGATTCCATAGCAAATGCCATAATTGCGAATGTGAAAATCACCGCAAAAAACATTGAAAGACTCATCCACAAGAATTTTGTTTCTTTGATAATTTTAAACATATATTATCTCCTTTCTGTTTTTATTATTGTTACTATTTGTTTTATCATTTTAATTTAAGTATTTTTAATTTTTATTTCAAGAGTTTTATTTCATTGATTTCAACAGTTTTAAATACTTGCTTTCTTTATAAACTTACCTATGATAATTACGTATTTATTTGTTGTTAAATAGATGAAATCTAAATGTATTTTAGTGGCGGGAATGCCATGATCAGGGAAGACATCATTCCTTACAAAATTACAGGAAAGATATCTAGATTTATCTATAATCTCTATTGATTCAATTCAGGAATGACTTTATGATTCTGTATGATTTTCAAATAAAGAAGAAAAACGTGATTTGCATAAGAAGGCTTTTGAGTTATGATTAAAGCAAGCTCAAGATGCTATCAAAAATAATAAGATTCCTGTATTAGAATATCCATTTGATAATAGGCATATAGAACAATTAAGTCAGATTTTTAAAGATATTGATATTCTAACTATATGTTTAGATTTACCCGTAGAACTATCATACCAGCGTTTCCATGACCGTGATTTATCTGGTAAACGTCACCCATGACATTTTCACTCATCTTATCCAAAGATTTGAGATAGTTTACCCCAATATCAATCATTTGAAGATTATTCTGAAGCCATGAAACGTCTTAATGTAGCAGAATTTTCGTTATGAACACTATTAACAATCAATGCATCAGAATTTCCGTTTAATGATAAACATGTTTTTGAATTTATTGATAAAGAATTTTTAGTGTAATTAACCATTATGAAAAAACTTTTAATTTTAGATTGTGATTGAGTCTTATATAGCCCTAGTGAATTAGATGTTAATGCTATGGTATATGCTTTTAATGATGTCTGTGATGAGTTAGGTTATCAGAAATATAAATTTACACGTGTTGAACATTGTACGGACGATAAACCTGTTAAATGATTTTATAATTATATTCGTTATGTAACAGATTTATTAAACATAGATATGAATGAATTCATAGATAAAATGTTAAATACGGTAGATTATTCTCATATAAAAAGAGATTCAGAATGAATTTTAGGAATATTAGAGAAATTACAGTCTAATTATGAAATTTGTATTTGTACAAACAATCATAAGAAACATTTGGATAATGTATTGATAGCTAAATATTGAGTTAATTCAGAAGATTTTCCATATCCATGTTTTGATATTACTTTTGCTGAAAATGATTGAAAATTTTATTCTAAACAATCTCTAGAATTTGTTTCTAAATTAGAAAAAATATTTAATATCAAATCATCGGAATTCTTATGGATAGATGATACTCCTACAGTATTAGAAAAAGCATCGGTCTTTTGATGAAAATGTATTTTAATTGATAAAGATAATTCTTTATTAACAACTTTACAATCATTATAAAAAGTCTAATGGCAAAGGGAATAGTAATAGCTGGTTTTGCAGGGATATGAAAAACAACTTTAGCAAAAAAATATAGCAATGTTATGGATGTTGAATCTACTCCATACAAATATGATTATAGTGGTTTAGATTCATATGATCCTGAGAAAGTTAAAGGTAAAGAATGAAGGATTCTTAATAAAGATTTTCCAATGAACTATATACAAGCAGTTAAAAAAGCCCAAGAAGAATATGATATTGTTCTTGTATGGATCCATCCTGAAGAAGCTTTACCATATTATGATAAATATTGAATAGATTATTACTTATGTTTCCCAACTAAAGATGCTTTAGGTGAATACGAAAAACGTTTTCGTGAAAGAGGCAATAATGAAACCTATATAGATAAAGTTATAAGTAGTTTTACTCATAGATATCAACAATTTATAGAAAATCCACATAAAAAAATAGAGCTTTCTAAGTGAGAGACCTTAGAAGATGCTCTATTAAAAATGAAATTAAAGTTAATTCCTAAACAATAAATTCTCCTAATCTTTCTTTATAAATTTTCAATTCTCATTTAGTTTATAATGCTTTTTTGTTAAATATCCAAAAGCAATAAACTCATAAATAGCTGTAGCCATCTGTCATATAGCTGTACAGAATGGAGTTGGTAAGAAAGATAATAATGTCCTAATACAATATGAGCAGAAGATATTTCATGTTGTTTTTGAAGCTGATCGTTCTATCTGTAAATGGCATGTTTTTAATTCATTTACAGGGAAAAATAAGAAATCAACAATATCAAAGATTAAGTAAATAACAGCAATTTCTAAAGCAATATCATAAACACTAAATAATGTTACAAATAAAACAATTATTGATACAATTAAAAGAAAAATATATCTAAAAGCATTCTTTCTATGTTCATAATAATTGAATTTATTCTTACTTATATCTACCTTGGCTAGTGTACCAACTGCCATTGCCATATCCCGTTGAGTATCTGTTATTAGACTCATAAATGCTATAGCTGCTGCATATTCTTCTCAGAATTGAAAAATATTACTTAATCAGAAGAGATAAATAAGGAATAAGGCAATTTTAGTAAACAATTCTGAACTATCATATTTTATCCATTGAAGGAGATTGGTATGGAACTTAAATTTATTACTATTCTTGATTAGAATATAAAGAATAAATAATGCATTTGGGATTAATGCACAGATTGTGATTATTATCTGATTTTTAGTTAATAATGCAGTACCTATTAGGAACACAAAGCTTAAAGAATTAGATATTATTGAATATTTATTAGCTAGTTTATTGTTTCATTCAAAATAAAGCTTATTTAGGACAAGTGAAAGCTCGAAAGCTAAGAATAATTGAAGTATAGAATATATTGAGAAGATTTTATAGGCATCTACATCCATATTCATGAAATTGGTATATCATTCTATATTATAAGCAAACAATCAATAGACTATTATCGCTATAATACTTCATATTACCAATCATGACATAACAGAATTTTTATTTCATTTTTTCTCTTTTTCTATATTTGCTCCAATAGAAAAAATAGAAAGGATTATAGATCCAACAAATTGAATAGGATATGTTAATGAAAAAATAACTATTAAATCAGAACTTCCTATAAGTCATAGAAAGAACCATGAAACAATAGGGATAAATGATAATAAGAAATTATCTAATCAAATTCTTAGTAATCTATTCATTACTTTAACCTTGTTAAAAATAATTAATTGAGAATAGTAATTATAGAATATTTTACAAGTAGAAGCTATTTTATTGT
>CAMOEC010000009.1 GCA_946611795.1 uncultured bacterium | reverse complement strand
TCTGCTCTAACCAACTGAGCTATAGGCCCATTATAATATTTGGTAGAGTTTTTAATGGTGGGTGATATAGGACTCGAACCTATGACCCCCTGCTTGTAAGGCAGATGCTCTAGCCAACTGAGCTAATCACCCATTATAATGGCGGTCTTACGGGGAATCGAACCCCGATTAGAAGATTGAAAGTCTCCTGTCCTAGCCGTTAGACGATAAGACCATGAAGTTAGAGAAGTGGCGGGATGGAAGGGACTCGAACCCTCGACCTCCTGCGTGACAGGCAGGCGTTCTAGCCGGCTGAACTACCACCCCAAATGATGGCTTTCATCTAACTATAAACTTAAATGGAGCCAGCTGTCGGAATTGAACCGACAACCTACCGCTTACAAGGCGGTTGCTCTACCTATTGAGCTAAGCTGGCATAAAAGTCCAAAGAGGACTATTTCTTTAATGAATCAAATGCTTTAGAAACTCTAGCCTTTTTTCTAGCTGCATTTCTTTTCTTAATGATTCCAACTTTTTCGGCTTTATCAATTGCTTTGAATACTTTACTCAAATCCTCAATAGTCAGTTCTTCTTTTGCTTCGACTGCTTTAAGGAATTTTTTCATAGCCATCTTCATTCTCAATTTGAAATCATAGTTTCTTTTTGCAAGAACTTGTGACCTATTCATAGCTTTAACCGCAGACTTCTTAATTGGCATTGAAAAACTGATAACTAAATATAAAGCACAAATCTCCGAGAGTGGGGTTCGAACCCACGACCAATTGGTTAACAGCCAACTGCTCTACCGCTGAGCTACCTCGGATTAACGAGAAAGACTATACAAAATTCTGACCCATTTTCAAGAGATTTTTTACTTTTTATGAAGATTTTTTTAATCAACATATAGAAACCCCTTTTAGTAACAATCATTTCTCAATAATAATTACCGGGAACAGGACTTGAACCTGCACACCGTAAGGCACTTGGTTCTAAGCCAAGCGTGTCTACCAGTTCCACCATCCCGGCATCTATGTCTCTAAGGAGTATATTCTCGGGAGACAGGATTCGAACCTGTAACCCCCAGATTCAGAGTCTGATGCTCTACCGATTAAGCTACTCCCGATCGGCATAAATAGCTATTTGGTTGCGGAGGATGGAATTGAACCACCTATCTTCGGGTTATGAGCCCGACGAGATACCGTTTCTCTACTCCGCATTATTCTGGGGAACCAGGATTCGAACCTGGACAAACGGAGTCAAAGTCCGGTGTCCTACCATTAGACGATTCCCCAATGTCTCAAAATTAACGAATAACTATATAATTTTTTGCCTCGCTTTTTCAAGTGGAATTTTAGAAAAAATACACCACACACATTCTCGTCTACTTTTAGGAATAAAAAAAGCCCCAATACTATGAAGATATTGAGGCATATATAAACTTATAATAAACTATTTTTCACCAATAATTCTATCAATTAAACCATATTCTAGAGCATCTTTAGGACTCATCCATTTATTTCTTTCCATGTCAGCTAACGCTTCATCATATTTTTTACCTGCATGAGTTGCTATAATTCCAGTTAATATTTCTTTAACTTTCATCATTTCTTCTGCTTCAATTTGAATATCAGTTGCTTGTCCTGAAATTCCTCCACCTGCTATTAAAGGTTGATGTATCATTATTCTTGAATGAGGTAATGCAAATCTTTTTCACTTTGTACCACCAGCTAAAAGAAGAGATCACATTGATGCAGCTAATCATGTACAAATTGTTTGAACATCACATTTAAGAATTTGCATAGTATCATAGATAGCTAATCATGAATTAACTTCTCATCCTGGAGTATTAATATACATAATTACATCTTTATCAGGATCTTTTTTTTCTAAGAATAACATTTGTGCAATTATAGTGTTAGCCATAGCACTATGTACTTGTTCTCAAACAAAGATTATTCTATCCTCTAAGAGTCTTGAATAAATATCATACGCTCTTTCTCAAGCTTTTGTTTTTTCAATTACCGTAGGGACTAATGTCATATCAATAATTTATGATGTAAAAATCATATTCTTTATCGGTTCTTTTAGTGTTTTATTTTAAGATTTCAACTTGAATTTTTTTATAAAAACAATACTCATACAAATACTATTTATCTTTTATCTTTTTCGTATGAAAAAAATTTGATTTTCTCTTTTATGATTATGCCTTCTAGTAGCCTTTAATAGTGCTAGTGCTGCAAATTTGACATGATCTCAAATAACAGGTTTTTCAACAAAATTGGATAACAATAGAACACAACTATTAAAAAATCTTGAACTTAGTAAAGAAAAATTAGCTAACACTGCTAAAGAAAATTCAGCAATAACTGAAACAAGTTTGTTTAAAGCAGCTAGTTGTCTATGAGCAATTTCTGAAGAAGATCAAGATTTGGATTTCAATAAACTCATTTCATGATTACAAGAAACTATTCTTAATGAATACATTAAGTTAGATTGAGATATTAAGAGATTATCTTTCTGACTTCTTAAAGAAGACCCTATCGTTTTCTGAAATAGCATCGATAGTTATTACAATCAGAATGCTCAAAAAATAACAGATTTAGAAAACGATTATTACACAAAAGCAACTAAAGCTAAAGCTAATTTCTTAGAATATGTTGATAACAATTCAGAATTATTAAATTGACTTGCTATTAAATTAGATGCATTTAATGCTATTCAAAAAGCAGCTAATGATGTAACTAAAGCTCTTGATCAATTTTCATGAGCTGTAAAAGACAAGTCTTCTCTCTTAGTTGATCTAGAAAAAGCAAGAGAAGAATCAGAAGAAGACTTTGCTAAACAATTAGATTCTATTATCACAGAATCTATTTCAACTTACCAACCTAATGGTGATATTCAAGCTCAATACTATATTCATAAAGATAATTTTGTAAAAAAATATAAAGAAGAAGAGAAAAAAGCTGAATATTATCTTTTCTCTGCAATCTTCTCTTATGAAAAATATGCAGATCTTTTAGATAGAAAAGCTAATGTAGATAAACAATTCTTAAACTCAGATAAAAATGTAGATTGTTCATTACTTCTTACAACTACTTTCAATATCTGAAGTTACGCTAAAGATGTTGCAAGCGTAAGTGAAAGTCTTGTTAAAGGTTTAAATCTTTTAACTAATGCTGTAAAGGACTGAAAAATAGATATGTCTATTCTAGAAGAGCCAACTGTTGTTTTCTTTAAGAAAGATACTGAAAAACTAACAAGAAAATATGTTAAAAACTTTAAAGCTATGTTGAAGTCTATTTCTCCAAAGGTAGAAGAATCAACTTGAGATGTTGCAACAGGTGCTGAAGCTCCAGCAAACGAAGTAGCAGTAACTAAAGTTACTTTCACACAAGCTTTTAAGAAGAACCAATATCATGAACAAGTAAAAACTTTACAAACTGTTCTTAAAAATTGGGGATATTATAATTGAAAAATAACAGGTGTTTATTCTCCTGCAACTATTGAAGCTGTTTATCAATTCCAACTTAAAGAAGGAATTATTACTTGAAAAGAAAAAGATAAATCAGCTTACTGATGGTTCTGAAATGCAACTAGAGCTAAGTTAAATAGCTTACTCCAATAAGAAAGATTATTTCATTATGTTTGCTATTATGTTCAAAAGAAAGTGATTCACCCTCGTTGAAGTACTCCTTGTTACAATGATTGCTTCATCAATAATTATTATCGTGTATAGTCTTCTTGATACCTTGCCTAAAGTTAAAAATTTTAATGATGCAAGACAGACACTAATCCAGCAAGTAAATGATGCAATGGATAGATTTTCTATTATATTTCAAGATTATACTATTGATTATGAAGAATATTATAACAGAAGAGCTTTATGATGTACTCCTGATTGATGAAAAGGTGATGATTTCAAATGGGATGTTGGATTAAGTTGACACTGTACTGTTCCAACCTACTACTGAAACTGACACGGAGCCGAAACTTGAAGCCATTTGTTGAGTATCTACACTGATTACCCTACAGCTAATCCTACTGCTCCATATTCATATTGAGAATATAAACGAAGTTTTTGGGATTTTGGAGAAGATACTGATTGAAGTCGTATTAGTCAAAAATCTCCAAATGTTTGAGATGCAGATGATAGAGATAGAGGTATGTGAAGTATCGCTGTTTGAGATCCTGAAAATGTTCAAGAACTTTATCTTATCTCACACGATAAAACTAAAAGAGTTTTCTTAAGAAGAATATTTAATGCATACTCAGAAAAAGACGCAAAGACCTATTGATCATCATGATGGTATACTGTTCAAATCTTAAAACTTAGATGATTTGATGCATGAAATAATCATAAATTTAGTAATTCTTTAAGTGATTTATGAGTATTTGACTGACAAGTAGATTCTTGGGCTTGTGATGCATGACAATACTATAACTGTAATTGAGAAGCTCTTTGACAACCTTACAATGATTATAAACTACCAAAGGATATTAATGATTGATGGGTAAATCTGTTTGATGAAAAGCTTAACATTCTTTGATGGAATATTGAGGTTTATCCAGAAAAAGACCAGGAATTAGCCTGGAAAGAAGTTGGCTCACATATTAATCCTTACTTCAAAATAACTTTAACTGCAGGACTTAGTGACCACTTATTCTCTAACAGAAATCGGTGAGGAACAGGATGATTTACTTATAGTCTTGAAAATATTTACGATACGAAAGGATTTTATATCCAATAAAAAACTTTGTTAGCATAATGAATACTTTATATAAGCCTAAAAGATCTTCTGTAAAAGAACCTTCTTTATGGGAGATGATAAAATCTATACCAATTGTAAATACAGTTATACACAGTAAAGAATTAACTTTAATAACTTTTTTCTTATTCTTATTTTTTATCTTAGCTGCAAAACTTTTTTGGTTACAAATTGTTAAACACGATGAATATGATATGCAGTTAAGTAGACTTCATTATAAAGAATCATCACTAGATCCTGAAAGAGGAAATATTTATGCACTTGATAAAGGAGGACATGAAGTTCAATTAACAGAAAATATTACTTTATATGATTTAGCCTTAGATCCAAAAGATTTAACAGAATTCCCTGCAGAAAATCTTGCAAAAGGATTACCTTCATGACCAATGAAGCCTCGTTTTATAGAAATTATTGCACCTATTATCTATAAACATCTTTGTGTGATAAATGGAATGCATGAACCAACAAAGGCTGAATGTGTAAAGAATGTTGAATTATTTGCTTGAGTTGAATTATTACCTAAAAAACCTGATCTTTTTTATTATGGTCAATGAATTAGATCTCCTGAATATGATACTTTTGACTTTACAGGATATAATGATGCATTTAACAAAGCTGTAGATGAATTCACTGAAAGTAGAGCTATGGAGCTTATCACAACTAGGCTTAATGAAAAAATTCAAATATGAATAAAGAATTCTAATTATTTATGATATTTTACACAAAAAGATTTCTTGGAAGAATTAAAAGGATTAAATCTTCCTTTTATTAGCATTATTAAAGATAATTATGTCTACGTTATTCCTAATGCTGCAAAGAACAATAAATCTCGTTCAATGTCTCAATTAAAAACTATTCTAAAAAAATGGAAAATTCCTATCTGAGATAATTTTGAAAGGTTATTTGAACCACAAGAACGAAGATATATTAAGATTATTTCATGATTAAATCCTGAATTAGCAGAAGAAGTAAGAAACTTAAAAGTTAAACATCAAAATGAAAAATCAAAAAGAGATCCTGCTAGTAATCGTTATATTTGAATTCCTGTATTATATGGTTTAATTCTTGAACCTTACAACACAAGATACTATCCATATTGAGATTTTATGGCTAATATTCTCTGATATGTTGATAGAAATTGAGATGCTTATTATTGAATTGAGCAATATTTTGATGAAACTCTAAAAGGAGTTAAAGGAGAAATTAAATGAAGAAGTTCATGAATGGCTTGAAATGTTGGAACTAATGAATTTGAAATTATTCAGCCACAGGATTGAAGTGACATCTATTTAACTATAGATTTATGACTTCAAAGAGAAGCTGAGCAATTAGCAAAAGAACAATTAACTGCCTTAAGAGCTGATGCTATTAGTATTATGGTTCTTGATACAGAAAATTGAGAAGTTAAAGCTTCTGTTTCTGCTCCAAGTTTCAATCCAAACAACTATAATGATGCTTATACAAAAATACCTTTAGGTCAAGAATATGCTCATATTGTTGATGATCTAAGTTATAATGAAATTCCTGTTTATATTTATACTTGATGAAATTACAAAGTAGCGAGTATTTCTGAAAGACAAAATACTGGATTACAAAAATATCTTAATTCTAATATTTATGGGGCTCAGGTATTTGTTGATAACAATATTTCTACTCCATATGAACCAGGTAGTATTTTTAAATCATTCACAACAGCTATTGGACTTGATACCGATGAAATAAGTCTTAATGATACTTATGTCGATAAATGATTTGTTGAGGTTTGAGAATATACTATTAAAAATGCATCAAAGATTTGTGAATGAACTCATAATTTTCTACATGCCCTTGTATGGTCTTGTAACATTTGAATGGTGAAAATCATTCAGAAAATCCAAAAATATGCATTCTATAATTATCTTTCTAAATTATGATTCTGAGAAATTACTGATATTGAACTTGCATGAGAAAAATGATGATTCGTTGATAAAGAGAACCTCGTTTCTACTTCAAGACTTTTGAATAACTCATTTGGACAGTGACTTACTGTAACCCAGATTCAATTAGCCGCCGCTTATGCTGCATTAGTTAATTGATGATATTATATAAAACCAACTATCATTTCTAAGATTCTCAACAAGTGAGCTGGAAATATTACTCAAGATATCCTTGCTAATAAAGATAAAAGAAAAATTTTCAAAGACTCTACTTCTGAAACTATTACTGAAGGACTTTGGGAAGTCTTAAATACAAATAATGAGTTAACAAGTGCCAACATCCCTGAAGTTAAGCTATGAGCAAAAAGTTGAACAGCACAGATTGCCTTCCGTTGAAAATATTGAAGATGAGAAGGTTGGACAAATGGAACTTTTGCTGGAGTAATTAGTATTGAAGATCCAAAATATGTTGTTGTTATTTGGATTCGTCGTCCAAGAAGAAGCCAGTGGTGATGATTTACCGCCTGACCTATTTTCAAACAGATTGCTCAATATCTTCTTGCTTATGATATTTAAGATTCAAGTTCGATAGAAATTGGATAGAGCTCTCTAAGAAGAGAAGGTTTTAGAATATCATAATGTCTTAAGATTAATGTTTGATTATTCTTTAAGTAAGTATTTCTTCTTGTGATTCTGTCAGTATAGTTTTGAACTTGATTAAGAAGAGATCTTGCCGCACTTTGATTAACTTGTTCTTCTACGATACAATTTCTTGCAGATTTAGCATTTGCAACAGACTGATTAAATCCCATTTCATTTCTATTACTAAGACTTGTTATATATTTTTGATTAGCATCTGTTAGCTGATTTTGACAAGATTGAATTTTTGATGCACTATTTTGAAGTTGGTTATTAAGTCTATTTTTTTGGTATCATAATGCATTTAGAAGTCTTGATCAATCTGAAATATAGGTGTTAAGATTAGAACGCCTTGTTGATTCATCATTTAAAAGTGTTGCCATATTCTCTTTAAGATATTCATCTGATTGTGTTAAAAGATACCAAATATTAGTTGTAATATTTTGTGTATCTGGGATATTGGTTTTAACTCAATAAATTGAACTAAGTTGAAAATGATATTCTACAATTTCTGTTACTCTAGATGCAGACACAAAGCCAAAACCTAAGGAAATAATTGCTGTTAATAGTATTCCAATACTCTTTTTTTTCATCTTCTATTTTTTGGATTAAAGATTCTGCACAGCTTGCATCATGTCGGCCATTGGAAGGTAAATTGAAGCCACAATCACACCAACGACAGAGGCAATAACCACCATGAAAATAGGCTGGATTAATGAAGTTGCAGTATCAATTGTATTACTAAAGTTATTATGATAGAAAGATGCCATCTTACCTAACACACTTGTTAATGATCATGTACTTTCTCACACATTAATAATCTGTACCAAGATTGGATCAAAAAGATATGAATTAGATAATGCTTCATAAAGTGTAAATCATGATTCTAGATCGGATTTAGCATCAAGCATCTTCTTTTTATAATTGAAGTTATCAAAGATATTTGCTAATAGATTTAATGATACTACTGGTGATACTCATGCTTCGTAGAATTGAGAAAGAAGGTTTGAGAACTTATACATGTAGAACATTTTTACTACATCTCAAATCACAGGAACTTTTACAAATAAAGTATCAATAAAGATTTTAAACATAATCCATTTACTATAAGCAATTTTATATCATGCTGAAATTGATACGAGGATAGCTAGAACGATATGCCAATTCTCTTTAAAGAAGTCAGATACTTTAAGCATAAATTGTGTAATACCTGGAAGTTCTGCATCTCATTGTACAAACATATCTACGATACTTGGCATAACATATACAAGCACAACAACTACGGCAACAACTGCAATCGCCAAAATCATAATAGGGTAACTTAACGCTTTTGATATTTTAGCATTTACTTCTTCATCTCTTTCCAATTCTTGAGAAAGTTCTCCTACCACTTTTGCCATATTACCGGTAATCTGAGCAGATCTTACAAGTTCAATTTCTTCAGATTTAAAAAAGTAATCATATTCTTGCATTGCATCAGCTAATGATGCTCACTCTGTTAAAGCTGCAACCATTCCGTTCACTAAGTCCTTCATGGTTTTATTTGATTCTGAAGAGTTAATAGAAACTAATGATTCTCTAATACCCAATCATGCATTTTGTGCCACCGCAAGAAGTCTAAAAAAGTTTACCTTCACAGATAGAGGTGGTTTATTTAATTCTTGTACTAATTTATCCATAAAATTCTTTTTCATTTTTATTTTTGCATTGAAGGATAAAGAGATTATTTCTTATTCCTAAGTCTTACGAACCTGTAAAGTTCATCTATGGTTGTCATTCATTTCATAATCTTGAAAATTCCATCTCTCTCTAGATCAATCATTCATTTTGAAAGAGCGTAATGACCAATTTCAAATGCTGACTTATTATCAAGCACTAAGTTTTTAATATCATCAGTATAGTCCATAAGTTCATAGATTCAAACTCTTCACTTATATCCAGAACCCATACATACAGGACAAACATTTCCTGTCTTTGGATCTTTACCAGTTCACATAGCAACCACTCCTTCTTTTACAAAATTACTCCATTCTTCTCCAGTGATTCCTCTCTTTTGAAGTTCGATTTTTAAAGCTTCTCTATCGAATTCTTTAAAGGTTTCTAAGGCATTAAGATATCTTGGATCTGTTTTTACATTAATTTTTCATTTACAATTAGGACAGATTCATCTACAAAGTCTTTGCGCAATTACTAGGTTGAAGGTACCAGCAACCATAAATGGTTTAGCTCAAAGATTGTAGGCTCTGGTTAAGGTTTCAATAGCTGAGTTCGTATGGATTGTAGAGAACACCAAGTGTCAGGTCATGGCAGATTCCATGGCCATTTCTAGAGTCTCCTGATCACGAATTTCTCATACCATGATAACATCAGGGTCTTGTCTTAGGGCAGATCTTAAACCAGAAAGAAAAGTATAACCAATATCTGATCTTACTTGTGATTGGTTCAATCCTTCCATTTTATTTTCGACCGGATCTTCATAAGTAATAATATTTCTTTCAATATCATTAATTTCACTTAGAGCGGCATAAAGTGTTGTAGTTTTTCATGATCCAGTAGGTCCAGTATTAAGAATAATACCGTTCGGATCTTGAAGATGTTTTTCAATAGAATCTTTATTAGTTCCCACAATACCTAGTGTATTCAAAGCAGGGATAGGTTTAGATTTATCCACAATACGCATTACGAGTTTTTCTCACCATACTGTTGGTAAAGTGTTGGCACGGAGATCGATTTCTTTATTTGTTTGAGTTACTGAAGAAACACGGGCATCCTGTGGAAGTCTCTTTTCATCAGGTCTCATCTGTCCAGATTCAATCTTAAACTTTGAGATAACTGATTCATGGAGAGATCTAGGATACTGGATTAGTTCTTGAAGCACTCAGTCTATTCTTAATCTAATTCTAGAGTAGTTTTCAAGAGGCTCAATGTGAATATCTGATGCACCTTCTTCTACAGCAATAGTTAAAAGATTATCAAAAATCTTTACGATGTCTGATCTAAGTATTGATTGCTGTAACTGTGCTCTATATTCCGCTGTGTCCATACTTATTTCGCCACTATTAAAGTTTTCTAAAACAAACTAATTATATTTCAAAATCAAAAAAAAGCAAAAAATTTCATATTTTTTATACAAATATTTAATTTTTAAAAAAACCAGCAATGGAAACCCAATTGCTGGTAAATTTTTAGATGGCCGATGGCTCAGCCTTGATGAGGATTCTGCCTACATCTCCAATAAAGATTCCGATTATTGGGAGGATGGAGGGAATCAACCCAAGGATGATTGAGAGAGCTACATGCTCACCCATGATGTGGGTGCCGTGAGCAAAGATTGCTGCATTGATAATCACCCCACAAACTGCCGAATAGGCGAACCAGAACTGGCCAACGTTGAAGTCGTAACCATTGTAATGGTATACGCACATCATAGCAATGAATGAGATGAAGGCCGAAAAGCCGAGTGCAATTATCATCACCACTGTTGCGGCGAATTCAAAGTAGATTGCTGCGACTGAAAGCAAGCTCAAGATACAGAGCGTTGCTGCGAATTTGTTGTTCGTTTTTTTCATAACTTCATGTATTTGTTTTTTGTTTTATTGGAATTATTTCCGATACATTTTATAAATATTTTATTGTAAATGTCAATAGTAAAATTAATATGTTTTTTTCTTGTTTTTCAAGAAATAAACACTTTTTTAAAAAAATAGTACCTTTTCATCTGTATTATTACTTTCGGAATTTAGATATTTTTAGAATTTTAGTCTTAAAAATTTGATTTAATTAAAAAATTCGATTATACTTTTATATAACTATATATTATGGATGTCGTTCCTCTATGAGCTATTAAATAGAACAGCAAAATCATTGATTAAATAAAATAGCCATAAAAATAATAAATAAAAATTTATATCAAATAAAAAATTCATGGATCAATTAGAAAAAAATACAAATGAAGAAAATATTATTAGTTTTTTGGCTTACTTTAATGAAATAGATAAGCATTTTGATAAAGTTTTGTGAGAGGACGGGTTTTCCCCTTACAACGAAAAAATTAAGAAAATTGCGGAATGAAATTACAGTATAACCTCGTTTGTCAGAAAACATATCTATCAATTAAAAAATATTGGTGAATTAAGAAATTTTATTACCCATGGAATTAAATCTAACTGAGAAACTTTTGCCTGCCCTACTGATGCAGCAATAGATAAATTAAGAGAATATGCTGAAAAAATAACTAAACCTGCTAAAGTATTAGATCTTTTTAGAAAGAAAGTCTTTAAAGCACATAAAGAAGATTTTCTAAAGAACATTATTCCTGAAATGAAAAAGAATGGATATAGCAATATCCCTGTTTACGATGAGAATGAAAACTTTATTGGTATTTTAAATGATGCGAGATTGCTTTATTGGATCTCTGATCTTTTAATTAACAATGACTATATCGATTTAGGACTAACTAAAGTTGAACATATACAACTTCAATATAATTGGAAAGATTATCGTTTTATTTCACAAGATACAACAATATTTGAGGCTTGAGAACTTTTCACTCAAAGTAGAAGAACTTGAGGAACTTTAAATGTTCTCTTTATTACTGCTACGGGAAACCCAAATGAAGAAATTTTGTGACTAATTTCTAATGGTGATGCAAATATTATTGATGATTACCTTATTGTATAAGAAATGATATTTCTGTCAAACAATGGTAAGAACTGTTTTTATTAATTTTTTTCTTAAGATATACATTTTTTAAAAAATGATAAGGTTAAAGCGACATCATTTTTTTTATTTTTTTTGATTTTTTTTGTTTTGGGCTATAATTGAGTTACACAAATTATTTATCTATTAAAGAAGAAACACCATGGAGAACATCAACACACTATCAAGTACTACTACTAAAATGACTGAATTACTTGATAAAATTGCTTCAACTTGTGATGCTTTAATTTCAGCTTTAGAATTCACAACAGAACAAGCAAGTCAATATGGATGAGGCATTGTTCATTCATTTGATACTGAATATGTTGATGTTATCATTAGAACTCTTTTACAACTTAGAGCACATGCTACAAGAATGGGGAAAGAGATTAATAATGGTTTGATTACTTCTGAAAATGATTTGATGTTATTAATGGAAGGAATGCAAGATATCGATGATAAACTTGTAACCCTTATGAGAGAAAATGGTTTTATTAGAAATAATTTTGAATATTGATTAAATGAAATAAGAACAATGATTGAGAATATTAAAGAGTCTGTATATATTGGTTAAGCTAGCTCTGTGTGTTTCTCAGATACTTAAAGACAGTTCGTCTCCAAACTGTCTTTTTTTATTATCTACTCTAAAATCAAACTTCTTAAATAAGCAGAATACCTTATGCATAATGTATTCCACAAATCAATAAAATATTACCGCCGATTAATTTAATGAGTTTTATCTATAATTAAGCATATTAACCGTTTCAGCAAGCTCTGCATCAGCACTATGAAGATATCTATTTGTTGTATTTATATTAGTATGTCATGCTAATCTTGCTATTTTATAAATACTTGCTCATTGTTTAGCTAATCAAGTGATAAATGAATGCCTAAAGGCATGAGCCGAGAATTTGATATTAACTTCTTTACTAAATTTTCTTATCTCTGTTGAAAGTGTTCACTTAGTAATTCAAAGAATTGTTTTTTCTCTATGTGTTTTTGTTAATGTTTTACACAACTCATGTGCCTTAGGAGAAATAAATAAAGGACGCTTAATTTTCCTTTTACCAATGATTGATATTTGATAATTTCAATTGACTAATAATGCATTATTTAATTGATGCTTTGTTAAATTACAGATTTCATGAATTCTTGCTCAGGTTGTTGCTAATAGTATTATAGCTGTTTTGAATTTTAATGGTTTCTTTTCTATTTTATTAAAGATTTCTAATATTTGATTTTCTGTTAAATAACAAGCTTCTTTTATTTCCATTTTAGGAAGAAAAATAGCATCAGAATGAAGATTTTTTAGTTGTCTTATTGAATTACAAAACTTTACAAAGGATTTTATTCATGAGAGAACTGTTACTTTAGAATTAAATTGAATTTTTAAATTTTTGACATACTTTTCAATTTCTTTTACAGTGACCGTATTCCAAGTTTTTTCATCCTTTCATAATGAGTTAAAGAAATGATTTAATCTTCTTTCTCTTTCAATTAAAAGTTTTTTAGAAGATCATTTTTCTTTTAAATTTTTAATGTAGAGATTAATGATTTTAGATTTTTTCATCAGAATATTTTTTAAAGAATAAAATAAGATTCTATTATATCCTGAAATTAAAAAATGTTTAATTTTTTTGAATGTTATTTTTATTAGATGGATTAAATAATTATGATATTTTTATAAAGTTCCTCACAAAAACGTGTAAATTTTATCAAAAGTTCCTCACAAAAATGTGTAAAAATTATTAAAAGTTCGTGCTAAAAATGTGATTATTTTATTGACTTTTGCACCTTATCATCTTCATAGCAATAGTTTATAACTAGCATTATTCCATTTTATTTACTTATTATGCAAAGCACTTACAAGCATTAAAAGATGCAGGTATAATGAATAATATCGCAGATGCTAACGCAACAGAAATGAGAGGTTGGGTTATGTTAATGCTTCAAAGAGCTGCAGAAAATGTAAATCCTTCTGAATGTAAT
>CAMOEC010000008.1 GCA_946611795.1 uncultured bacterium | reverse complement strand
TTGATATGACCTATTTTTGTATAAGAATAGGTTGTTGTGAATGATTTATAGAAAATAACTATACAATTATTTCAATATAACATTATATCTCAACTTTCTATTTTTTCAGGGACTTTTGGACTATTTGGAAGCTTTTCTTGTAGATAAATGTATTTTTCGTTTTCATTAAGATCCTCCATCAAAAATTCTTTCTTATTAGCAATAATTGTTTGATAAAAATTTTGAGCTGTTTCATTATCTTCCAATTCAGCTGCATAGTTTTTTCAGTCGATTACTACTGTTATATTTGATACTTTTTCTTCTTTTTTCATATCCTCATCTCGTTGATTTAAAGCTTCCGTTAACAATTCTTCTGTTTCTTGAATATTCTCATCCTCTTCTCATTGAGCTGACTCATCTCAATAATCATTTTCTATGACTCAATAAATAGGATAATTATTTTCTATTTCCGGTTCTTTTATTTCTGATTCTTTTACGTTCTCTTCATTTTTTTCTTCTATTTTTTCTTCAATCTCTTCTTCAATTTCTCAAGTTTCTTGTTCTACATCAAGTTCTGGTTGTAGATTATCTTCATCTCATGTGAGAATTGTTTGTGGAAAAGATTCTTCATTATATCCTGTTACTCATTGAGTAGGTTTATTGTTATCACTATGATTTATCTCTAAGAAGTACCATATTCAAATAGCAATAAGTATTATAATTACACCTGTTAAACATAATTTTTTCATCAATACTTTTGAAAAAATAAAAAAACTTATCAGTTAGATTTGATAAGTTTTTATAAAATTCTCTATTGAAGCATACAATTCATCAATATTTCAGTTATTTTGTAGTTCTATATCTGCAAGTTTCTGACAAGCTTTAATATTTCATTTATTAGGGTCTTCATTTGCACTTTCTAAATCCTCTTGTTCTTTAAATTTCTCAAAGCTAATATGATCTTTAGCTGAATTTCTTTCTAATGCTCTTTTATACCTCAACTCTTGATCTGCATCTACTGAAAGCAATATAAAATCTTCTTTTGTTCTTAGTAGTTCTACTTCTCAAATAGTACGTACTGATTCTATAATTGCATTTTTTCAATTCTTTACAGCCTGATTGTAAAGTTCTGAAATAAGATAGCTTGGTCAATATTGTGCTCTTAATCCATCAGCCAATTCTCTCATTGTGTCTCTATTGATTTCCTTATTTTGCTTTTCCAAAAGCTCAGTAAGATATCAACTTGCTGAATAATGAATGAATCATAATTTATTAACAAAATAATCTACCACTGTTCATTTACCAGCAGCAGCTGGCCCTGTTATTCATATAATCTTCATATTAATAATATTATGGGTTAAGAATATCTTTTAGTTTCTTTAATGCTCTTGAAATTCTTTGTCTAATTGTGTCTTGAGAAATAAGTAACTGCTCTTCTATTTCAGCATATGATTTATCTTCTATAAATCTTAAGAAGACAATTTCTCTGCTTAGTGCATCTAGACTTTGCATTGCATCCTTAATTTGATCTAATTCAAAATCTTGTTCTAAGAATAGATCAAAATCCTCATCATCAACCAGAGTATCTTCAAATTTTTCTGATTCTTCATCATCAGAATCTAGTTCTGTAAATGGAAGATCTTTATGTTTTTTGAAATAATCTTTTACTGTATTTTTAAATATTGCCCATGTATATGCTGAGAATGACTGTTTAATATCATATTTTTTAACAGCAGTTCGAAATTTTACATAAAAATCTGCGATAATATCTTCAGAATCTTCTTGAGAAAGGAAAAAATTACTCTTCAAATAACGAAAAAAAATATCAACTGTTTGCAAATAAAAAGTATTAAATGCTCAGCTGTCCTGTTGAATTAATAATAACAAAAACGATTCATCGAATTGAATTATTGTCATGCAACACTGTTCGTATAAATTTGATAAGGTAAAAGTTATCTCTTTGAAATACGATAAGATTTCCTTATCTGTGACAAATTTTTATTAATACATTTTTTTTAGCACTACAACATGTTCTTTTTCATCATTGAACATCTCTGATTTTATTCCTCATACACATCATAGGACATGATCTGGATTCTTTGGATCTCATGTACTTATTCCTGCATTTCCTGTTTTATTCACATCAACAGCTTCTCACCCCTCAAGTACTTCACACATACAAACACCACAGAATCATGCTCCACATGATTTAAGGATTTCTATTCCATGCATTGCTGCCATTTCACAAAGATTCTTTTCATCTTCTGCTTCAAAAGAACCGATTTCTGTTCCTGTTGGATCTTGGATTTTTACAACTACGCTCATTATCTTTCTTAAGGAATAAATATAATAAATGTAGTTTAGGGATGTCGGTTGTATTATCAAGATTTTTAGAATAAAAAAAAGAGACTGAGATAATAATCACAGTCTCAATGTCCGGATGCTACTCCCAAGCCTTGAGAAGAGATTTGCAATTAAGGATCTCATCTTCAATGTAGTACGAAAGGTTCAGGCTTGCGCCGTAGATGAACTTAAGCCTCAGATCCTCACTTCTTCTGAGCAAGACATTCAGCTGAATCAAATAATGCTTCAGTTGCTGAGAGTGCTTATTCTTCACTGCCTCGCCAATGAGAGTTTTTACTGTTTCAAAGTGCTTTTGGATTTTATCAAGCGCCTCACATGCATCTAAGTTTAATGGATTCTTTTTCATAATTAGTACTTGTTTTTGGTTTTTTTATATTTTTTTATTGCAATGTTTACTTATATCTTTATCATTTATAAATACAAGATAAAATAATATTATTTCATTTCTTTTAAAGATGTCACTATGAAATTAAAGCTTTTCAACACGCTTACTCGTGAAAAAGAAGAATTTATTCCTCTAATGGAAGAAGAGAGTTTTAAATGAAAAAGAGACTTTGTCGGCATCTATTCATGTTGACCTACTGTTTATTATATTCCACATATTGGAAATCTTAGAGCATCTTTTACTGCTGACCTTATTAGAAATACTCTAAAATATTTCTGATATCCTGTAAAAGCCGTAATGAATATTACCGATGTTTGACATCTTGTTTCTGATGCTGATGATTGAGAAGATAAGCTTGAAAAATGAGCTAAAAGAGATTGAATTTCTGCTCGAGATGTTGCTAAAAAATATGAGAAAATCTTCAGAGATGGATTAAAAGATATGAATATCGAAGAATTTGATGTTATGCCAAGAGCAACTGAACATATTCAAGAACAGATTAATCTTGTAAAACTTCTTGAAGATAAGTGATATACTTATGAAGTTCCTTGAGATTGAATCTATATGGATACTAGTAAAGTTGAAGATTATTGAAAACTTATGGGACCTAATTATAAAAAACGTTTAGAAGACCTAAGAGCTTGAGAAAGAGTTGATATGAAAGGGAAAAAGAATCCTACTGATTTTGCTCTATGGAAATTCTCTATGGAGAAATGAAAAAGAGATATGGAATGGGATTCTCCATGGTGAGTTTGATTCCCTGGATGGCATATTGAATGTAGTGCTATGTCTTCTAAATACTTAGGAGAACAATTCGATATCCACCATTGATGAGCTGATCATATTACTATTCACCATCCTAATGAAATTGCACAAGCTGAATGTGGATTCTGAAAGAAACCTTGGGTAAAATATTGGCTTCACAATGAGTTTCTTCAAGTTGATTGAGGAAAGATGAGTAAATCTTTAGGGAATTTTTATTCTCTTGAAGATATTAAAGCTAAATGATATTCACCATTAGATCTTAGATATTTCTATTTTAAGGCTCAATATTGAAATTTTCAGAATTTCACTTGGGATGCCTTAGAACAATCTAAAAATGAAAGAAATGGTTTAATTAAAAAGATTGCTAATATTCAAGCTAATCAAGAGAAAGGTAATTGAGAAAATTGGAAAGAAACCTTCGAAGAAGCTTTAGCCGATAATATTAACACTCCAAAACTTCTTTCTGCTCTTCATACTGCTGTTTCAAAATGATGAATTGATGCAATTGAAGCTATAAAAGAACTTGATGAAAAGATTCTTAAAATATGATTATTTGATTCTGTTGAAGAATCTCCTATAGAAATCCCCGCAGAAATTATTGCATTAGCTGATGAAAGGAAACAAGCAAAAGCTGATAAAAATTATGCTTTAGCTGATGAACTCAGATGAAAAATCCAAGAAGCTTGATGGGTTATTAAAGATAACAAAGATTGATATGAGCTTCTTCGTGCCTAGTTTTATATAAACACATTAAATGAAAAAATACCTCCTTTATTTTTCAATAATCTCTCTTGTTTTTTTCGCTTGATGTTGAGAGGATAACCAACAACAAACGTTAACTTGAGATGTTGTAACTTGATGATGAGCAATGGATGCTCTTATTCAAGAATACCGTGAAGATATGGATGAAAAGCCTGTTGAACAAACAGTTGAACAAACAGAAAATAAAGAAGTTTCAGAAAATAAAGTAACAACAGAAAATACCTGAAATGTTGAAGAAAAAGCTGTTGAAAATGCTGAAAATTCAACTAATGAAAATGTTTCAGAAGTTAGCTCTTGAGAAAATATTGAAAATATTAGTTGAACTGAGGCTCCTAAACCAGTTAGAGAATCATGGTTTTGAATAGAAGAATGTGATAGAATTATTAATTTTGATCTTTGTGTTATTTCAAAAGCTCCTATTGAAAATCAAGAAACAATGAAAATAAGTCTCCAAAAAGCCGTTGAGCCTTGGAAAATTTTAGCTAATGCACAACTTCGTGAAGTTTGTTTAAAAACAATAGAAAAAACTACCTTTAAAGAGGTAGTTAATCACTATGAAGCGTTAGAAGATTGATGTAAATATTAGTTTGGAATCTGATTTTTTAGGAGATATGCATAGAACTTAGCAAATCAAAGTTCAGCTTTTAGTAATTCTTCTTGCTGATCCATACTAATTGCTGTAAAATGAAGTGGCCAAACTTCTGTTCAAAAAATATCTCTTAAATATCCGTTAAATGCTCTTTCTGCTATTTCCATAATATCTTCATTTGTTGGATTCTCAATTCCTATTGCCTTTAAAGATTCTCTAGATCTTCATATCCAGAATTCTA
>CAMOEC010000007.1 GCA_946611795.1 uncultured bacterium | reverse complement strand
TCTATTATTCTATACACTTTTTAAAATTTTGGTTATTATTTTTAATTATAACTATTGCCTTTTGGCTTAAAATTATTAGAAAAAGACTGAAAAAGTCTGAAACTTTGCATTTTAATGCTTTTAGACTACAATAAATTATACATTTTATTTTAATTACAGTGTATAAAAGATGAAAAAACAGCTTTCTTTAGCAATGATGCTCGTATTATGAACATCTATAGTATCTGCAGCATGATTAGATTACAATCGTGTATTCGATGAAAATCATGATTTCGGATATTCAGATAATGTAAATATTAATATCGCAGGATTTCAAACAACAGAAGATGGAATTAATCGTTTAATGATTACTTCTCCTGTCCTTAGAGATTCAAAAGATACAGCAGTTGGTGAATATCATATCGTTCTTTGAGAAAAACCAATTAAAAATTATACTGCTGAACAAAGAGATTCTTTGAAAGAATTAGAACCTGTTTCAATTATGGAACTAGATGAATCAGTTGATCTATCAATTAAACAAAGTGATGTAACTGATGATAAAAGTTATTTTGGAATTATCGTTCCTGTAAATGACAATGTAATTCCTGGTAACTATTCAAAAGCTTTCTGTTTCGATTTCTGAACAGTAACATACGCTATTGGTGATGATTGTAACAACTTTGGACGTGCTCCTGTACAAGAAGTTGCTCCAGTTGAAGAACAAAAATCAGAAGATGAAACAACTACTAAAGAATTAACAGTTGCTCTTAATGAAGAAGATGAAGAACATAATGTTGCAGATTGAGGAGCTGATATGTCTATGGCTGATATTTCTCACTCTGTTAATGGAAATGTTGTTACATTAACTTGGACTGCTGTGCCTTATTCAGATAATGTAGAAATTAGAATCTTTGATAAAGCTAATGCAGATTATGTTACTTTAGGAACAGTTCCTATGACTCAAGAAAAATTCCAATATACTACAAAAGATTCTGAAGATGAATTACTCTTCGCTTTCATCCCTAGAGATGCTAAAGGTAGAGAATATAGATATGATGTAAATGTAAGACATGAAGCTGATGTAACACCTGAAATCAAAAAAGCACCAAAGGTTTGACCTGCTGAAGATTTCGCTGTAATGCTTCTTATTACTGTTGCATTATACTTATGATATAGAGTATTCGCTAGTAGAAAAGCTGCTTAAATATATTATTTAAAAAAAGAAGACACTTAGGTGTCTTTTTTTTTATTACCATAAATTTTTGTTATAGAGATAAGAAAAAAGTAGGATAATCATTTATCCTACTTCGTATGTATTTATCATTCATTACTCAATAACTCTAATTAACAACTTAGCAAGTGTTCATCTCTCAGCAGGTTTATCTCGCTCTGAGAATGGAATACTAAGATTCTCAAGATATCAATCATTTTCTAATAATGTAACATATTTTGTTGCATAATGACCAACTGATTCATCTTGTACTCCATATAACATTCTTCATAAAACTGTTAGTATTTGTCAGTTTGTTATAGAATTCTGAGGATTAAATTTTCAGTTACTTCATTTAAACAATCATTTTTCACAGGATTCTTTTAAAATATCAACTAGATCTTTCCAAGCTTTATCAGTATCTGAGAAAGAGCATGAAACATTAGCTGACTTTAAGTCTGTTCAAAGTTCAGAAACTGCAAGCGTTAGCATTTTAGCAGCTTCATCTCTTCTTATATTTTGATTCGGCTTAAAATCATTCCGTGTTTCATAAATAGTTATTCATTTATTATGTAGTGATTGAATTATTAAATCATTTGAAGCTGCATCATCAGACTGCAAAAATCATGCTATTTGTGAAGTTGAATTCTGTAATGCTTTATCAGATTCAGTTAGTGCTGAAGATAAGTCTAATGCTTGAGCACAGGATATCGTTATTAGCGCTGAGAATGATATTATGGGTAATATTTTTTTCATGTAACAATATTATATACATATAAAACTAATCATTCTTATTTATCAAAATGTACTAGTTTTGAAGTATTATTAGGGAAGATAAAATCAACAAATAATGGATTAAACGTATAAAGAGCATCTCATACGAATCCTACTCTTTGATTTGAAAGATATCGACTATTTGTTTTTACTTCATCGAGATAGTTCTTTGCAAATGTTTCTTTTATTCAATTTTCAGGTGTTACATTAAATGTTTTAAGACCTACAAAATTCTGTGATTGCTTTGTTATAGGATAACAATTTTTAGAGGTTTCTTTTCCATTAGCATCGTATGATATACTACAGTTTTGTCACTCTGTTTTCCATTCTGTTAGATTAAGTGGTAATGTTACATTAAAGTTTTTATCCATTACGAATAATCTTGGATTATTAAGAGCTTCTGAACTTGAAGACCTTCATCACTGAGTTAATGAATCAATTTCTTTTATTGAGATTTTATCATTAGCATCTTTTTTTCAATAATCAATTTCAAATAGAGAGAGTTTTACTCATGAATTTACAACTCATCAATATCAGTTATCTGCTGTAGAATATCAAAGACCTAAGATATATTGTTTACTTCAGTCAGTTTTTAAAGGATGAAGATATGTTGAATATCAAGGGATTTTTAATTCTCATAAGATTTTAGGATTCTTTATATCTTTAATATCAATAACAAATAATGGATCTATTTGTTGGAATGTTACTAAATATAACTTATCTCAAATATATCTTGATGATTTAAAATCTTCACCTGGTTCTATATTTTCTAATTTACCAGCTAAAGTAAGATTTTTATCAAGGACATAAAGATTAGTTGCTTGATCATTGTTCCAAGTTTCTGTAAGAATTCTGAAATTACCTTGAGCGTCTTCATCCATACTATATTGTGTTAATAAGCTTCATGGGACAGCTGCTGTATTTTCATACTTTAAAACTAATCAATTTCTCTTAAATTTATGGATTAAGGTTTGTGTTGTACCTCAATAATAAGAACCTACACAAACTAATCATCTTGGACAACGCCAACTTGCAGGTGTATAAAAATTAGAAACAAGATATAATGAATCTTGAGACATATGTATTTCTCAAGTAGGGGACAAGAGGGCAGTTACTTCAGGAGACTTAGAAGCATCTTTTATATTTAAAGAAGTAACAATTGTAAATACAGGATTTAATTTTAATTCTTTGTCTTCAGGAAGTACATATGAAATATTACTACAATCAACTTTTTTGACCTCTGCTCACTTATCTGTTACTTCAACACTACTTAATCATTTTGTAATATTAACATTATATTTAGGCCAATAGTACCAATTAAGAGATTGTTGTGTTATAACATATAATTGATTATCAATTAGCCTTGAATGCTGATATGTTCAAGGAAGGTTTTCAAATTTTACAAGTTTTAAATTATCAATATCTGAAACATCATATATTGCTAATATTGTACGAGAACCATTAAATAAATCTTCTGTGTTCCAACTTGAAGACCAATAGCTTCATATAAGAGTTAAACGTTCGTTTTGAATAAATAACTCAACATTTGAAAGTCATTGTGGAATAGCTATTTCTTTTACTATTTTTACTTTATTTGGATCTAGTTTAGCTGAATCAAGATCTAATGGAGATTGGACTATAGATATTTTATCTGTTTTTGAATTATAATAATAGAAGTATTTTCAATCTGTTTTAATTATCTCTGGTTCATCAACTCAAGCTTTTTGAATATTTGTTGTTGAGTAATCAGTAGATGAAGAGTCTATTGTATCAAAATCAAAAGAATCATCCTCCATAACAGCCTCCTCTACAGCCATTGATTTAATTACAGAAGATTTATATAACATCAATCAACCATTCAAGTCATACATACGTCTAGGCTGTTCTTTAGCATATTTTTTTAACATTTCTTGAATCGTTTCACAACTTTTAGCTTGAGTAAATTTTAAAGAAGATGCAGACTGTTCTGCTCAAGAATTTATTTGATCAAGTAATTGGACATCAATAATTGATTGTGCTGAGCATACAGATAAAGAAAGTGCAGCTCATCAAAGAAGTAATGAGAGGAGAGGTTTTTTCATAACAAAAAGCAATAAGAAAGTAAAATTTATTTTCTTATTGTTTAGGGTAATTTTGTTTGTAATTAAATCAAGTAAAGTTTTTAAAATTAAGAATCTTTAGGAGACAGCAAATTCTTTAAAATTTAACTTGTATTAATCTTCAAGATGCTGTTTTTTTCCAGATTTGTAATGAATTATTTTTTAATACTTGTCACAATTCATTTTTTGTTGCAGCAAGATTATCTCAAGCAATCGTATTTGCTCTCAAAATTACATTATTACAATCTTTTAACTCAGATATAACTTGAGGATCTCAGAGATTAAGTTCTGATAAATTTATTATTGTTTGAAATTTATTTTTTGCATGCTCCACTATTGCTTTAGCAGTATTTACATCCATATTTTTTATTCAAGATAATTCCAATATACCTTCATGATTTTCTAAAATAGTTATAGCTGTTTCGTTTGATATTTCGTTTAAATTAGTTAACCTTAAAGGTGCCTTGATTTTCGATAGGGCTTTTCAAACTTCTTTGTCTATCTTAGTTAATCAAATATTTAATTCTCATTTTATTTTAGCAAACGATTCTGCCTCTCATAAAGTAATTTCAGTAATATCATCTAGTACAACTTTTCAACGGAATCCTTCTAAAAATTTTAATATGTGTTCATTAACGTTTCAAGATATTTCGAGATTTTTTAATTCTAATTTATTTAAAGATCAAACTAATTTTTCATCTACTTTATTTCAATTTAAACTTAATGCTCATTTAAACTCCCTTAATTTATTTAATACATCGTTACTGAAGTCTGAAAATCTTCTAAGATCTAAATATCATGATCATTTATTTAAATCATCAATTTCATGGTTAGTTAACTTATCCTCTTTACACTTTAGATCATCATAAATTCCAAATTTATCAGGATGATCCTCATTCAATCGTTTTAACATATAGAGGATTCTATCCATTACTGTAGAATTTTCATTTTCTCATAGTGCTCAGTTACAACGCTTTCATAACTTTTCTGTAGGATCTAAATTCATTCATTTAGCAAAAGGCAAAGTTTCTTTTCACCGCAGCCAGATATCAACTGCCGATTTATTTCAAATTCATTCAAATCTATTTCAATAAACATTAATTAAACATGCATGTATAAATTTATTAAGGTTCGCTCTTCAAATCCTTGATGGCTTATGCATAGTGTCTTTATATAAATCAATTATTTGATTAATTACAGCTTTCCTAGCGCCAGTATCTTCAACCAATTTTTTAATTTGATCAGAATTCATTTCTTTTGTATCCTTTCAATTTTCACTAAAGAGATCTAATCTCCATTTTGAATTTTGTATAACAATTTCATTTCAATTATGGTCAGCTCATCTTTTTTCTTTTCATCACCATGTTTTTGCCCCAACTCTTTCACCTTTTCACTTCTTATTTTTGATTACAGTATCTGTCATAATTTCAGATTTAATTTGTTTTCATTCTGCATCAATAATAATTTTTGATCATTCGAATGTTGAATTTTCATTTCCATCTTTTACAAATTTTCAAAAACATAATTCAGTAACCTTCTTTTTAGAAACAATATTTCACTCAACATCTCTTTGTATAATTGTTTTTGGAACATTTTTGAACTGAGCATCTGAGTCTTCAGCTCACTCAACGTAATACTTTTTTCAATCAATTTGGACATATTTTTTTTCTGAATTCACTTCTTTTTTTACAAAATCAGATTCTTTAGGATTATCATTAAAGTTAAAGAATTGCCATCAAGAGTGGTTTTCAAGAGTTCAATATTTTTTAATTGCTGCAAATGTTGTCGGCATTCTATCTAACACATCTCAAGTTGCCTTCAATTCATCAGTACCTTTTTCGAATTTAGCAATTCATGAATTTTCACGATTTGTAGAATCAAATTGTAGTCATAGTTCAACATATTTCATTAAACAATTCAATGTAACTCTTCATAATAATCAATCAATTGGATTCTTTTTCCCCATATTTCACTCCATTTCTTTCCATGCCTCCAGATATTTTCATTTTTTAGCATCAGCATTTTCTTTAACAAGTTGTTGAAATTTCATTATATCTTCCGAATAAAATTTATCATCTAAAGTTACTCAACTTATATTAAGATCTGGACAACAGGCTTTTATTAAATTAAAAACATTATTTGAAAATTGCTCTTTCGTTTTTACATTTCTGTTTATGTCTTTTCTCATTTTCAAAAAAGCATCTGAAACAGAAATTCCAACTTCATTATAAGACTTTAAAAAATTCTTCATTTCCTGAATTAAACTTTTATCACCTTTATTATACTTATCTAAATTCTCTTTAATTTTTTTGTTTTCATTATTTTCTTTAGAAGTTTGTTTTAATCATTCAATTATTTTTGAACAAAATTCGTCAACAAGAATTCATTCTTCTCATCATAGTATTGATTTAAAATCAACTTGATTCGTTCATAGCATTGATTTTAATTGATTTAAACAATTACTTCTCAAATCAATATCTGCAGCATTAATAATTTTCAAATTTCCTAAAATTTGATTTATTCTCAACAATGATAAAACAGCTTGTGCAATGACTTCCTGATCATCTACATTTTTTTCTTTAATTACATTAAGACATTGTGACTTGATATTATTAAGTTCATCCATAGATTCTCTCTCAATATATCACTTCATTTTGTCATTTTTTTCAGCATTCTTTAAAACTTCCTTTCAAATGTTTTCAATTCTTCATATCTCATTTTTATCCGTAATACTACTTAGATTATCTTGAGCCTCATTTCATTTTGTAAGACTATCTGGATTTGACATTGTTTTTATGTTATCATATAAAATTATTCTATCATACTAAGTAACTCATCGGCTTCTTTTTCATCTTCTTGCCTTTTTTGTTGAGATAGTTCATTTAGTCTTCACATATAATCATGCATTTTCTGCTGTGCTTCTTGTTTTTCTTTTACCTGTCACTCTTCATAAGTACTTAACTTATTTTCCATAATTACTCTATACAAATTATTTAAATATTGATCAGATGGTTGAAATTCTTTTAAAATTGAAAGAGTTTTTCAATATACTTCTTCCTCCCCTAATCATTCAACTAAAGAAATAACCTTCTCTCTCTTCTCATCATAGGAAAGTTCTTTAAAAACATTCATAATAGCTTCTAGTTTTTTGTTTTCTTCCATTTCATAATGGGGATATTAAAACATTTTTGTTTACACTTAATTTTATTGATAATTATTAAAAAAAGCAAAAAACAAGCACTTTTTAACAAAAAATCTTCGTAAAAATAACTTAATTAAAGTGTTTTCACTTGCATATTTACTTAAAATTACTAAAAGAAAGTTAATTTTATCTTACTATTTACCACATCATGAAAGAAAAAAAGACTTCAAAAAAAATCGAAGAAGCTGCTGAAAAAGCTACTAAATCAGCAAAAAAGACTGCAAAAAAGCTATCAAAAGAAGCTGAAAAAGTTTGAAAAGCTGCTGCAAAGAAAATCGATGAAGTTTCTAACAAAGTATCAAATGTAGCTTGAGAATTAGCTGAAGAATGGGAATTGGAAGAAAAGTTTAATAAAGGAGCTGAACAAACAAAACAAGCAGCAACTTGAATTAAAAAATGGTGGTATAAATCTTCAACTATTGAAAAGATTACTACAATTCTTTGAATCATACTTCTTATATGGTCTCTATTCGTTTTAAGCGGACTTATTGGGGGAATTTTATTATTATTATTCTGAATTCTTTGTATAACAGGTTACTTTGATGAATTCTTGGAAGATATTTGCTGAAGATTCACAAACAGTAAGAAGTCTAAAAAGAAGTAAGATTCTGCAAAAATTTGTACAATTAGTACATAAGGATGAGATAATCTCATTGTAATTTTAGTTATAAATAATTTTATTAACAGATGGATAGAGAAGACAAAGCTACATTTATATGAAATATTTTTAAACTAATTATTTGAATAATTCTATTAGTAGCTTGCTATTATTATCTTGAAAATCATCCTGCCGAACAAATAGCTCTCTATTCATGAGTTAAGAATATAGTTCAAAAAGTTGAAATTTTCTGATATAATATTACATGAAGAGATTGAAATCTACTAGCAAGAAAGTTTGATCTTGAAAGTAAATATCTAGAAATGATTCACTTTGCTGAAGAAAAATGATGTATTAATCAAGATTTTGTAGCAGAACTTCATCAAAGATATAAAACTCTACAAGAAGAAGATAATAGTAAAATAGAGAATTATATTACTAGCTATACTATTTCTGCAGCAGAATTTGAAATGAAAATATACAATGATTGTGGTGAAAATTAATAAACAATATTCTTTAAAATCCATAATTGAAACAGATTATGGATTTTTTACTTTAATAGGAATAAAATGAGAAAACGATTAAGGCATAGAAGCCCTATTACTAATATAAAAAGTACTTGAACCATTCTAAAATATACCCTACCTTCAATAATTATGCTTATTTTTACAGCACTTTATTGAATGGCGGACTGACTCCTCTCCTCTATTTTTATTTGAGTAGATGCTCTTTCTAGTATTAACATTGTTTATCCTTTTATCTGCATGATAGTTGCTGTCTGAGTCATGATTTGAACTTGATGAAGTGCAATTATTTCCGAAAAATTATGAGAAGGCAAAGCAAATGAGGCTAGAAATTCTTTCAGCCAAATTATAGTATCAACAATAATCCTATGAGTTATAATATCAATTTTTGCCTATATTTTTTCATGAGATATTGTTAAATTACTTTGAGCAAATGAAACATTCTATGATAATAGTTTTAAATACTTTAGAATTATATCTCTCTTTACTGTTGCAAATCTTCTTCAACAAGTATTTCAAATGCTTTTCATAACAGCATGAAAACCAAAGACCTGATTATTAATTACGGTTTTTTGATGAATAACAAATATCATACTATGATATATTTTCTTGGCTCACTTTAATATGTGAGTTGCTTGAGCTTGATTATCTTCTTGAATAGCTTGGTCATTAGTTTCAATTTTTTGAATAGTCTATTTCCATGAGAAAAATACTGAGCTCTATCTTACCAAGTTTAAATTAAAGCTTAAAGAAATATGTGAGGTGTTCGAAAATGGTTCATCAGAAATGATCACTGATGTTTCAGTTAGTATTATAACATTCCTCTTTAACATCTTAATGCTTAAATATTTATGAGAAAGCTGAGTAGCTGCAGCAACAATAATTCTTTATATTCAACTCTTTATCTACTCTATTTATATGTGATTCTCTAACTGAATAGCTCCAGTAGAAAGCTATTTTTATTGAGAACATGATTTTAAAACATTAAGAACTGTACTTAAGATTAATCTTAGAATCATCATCACTACCTCAATCGTATTAACTATAGCTTGTTATCTATGAGGACCTTATATAATAAATCTTCTCGATCAATGAGATAAAAATGTTTCAAATATTGCAATACAATGAGGTTACTGGTTCTATCTTTGTTTTTTGTTTGCTTGATTAAATATTTATACTTCATCATTTTTTACCAGTGTTTCAAATGAAAGAGCATCAGCTATTGTTTCATTCCTTAGAAGTATTGTAATAACTATTTTATGTATCATAATTCTTCCTCTATTATTCTGAATTAATGCGATATGGTGAGCTGTAAGCTTAGCTGAGTGAATCAGCTTCTTGATTTCAATACGATTTCTTCATAAGTATTGGAAAAAATATTAAAAGAGATTAAATATACATACAAAATATTTTTATTAATATATAGTTCTAAATAGGATACTACAAAACTTTATATATTAAAGATTGGAAGATGAAAAAAATTTTAATAAGTATACTACTAATTATAATTTTAATTATTGGATTTGCCGTATTTTGTAGATATGAATACAGTAAAAACATTCTATGAATTAGTAACTCAGAGACTCAAAGTAACATTTCCTGAGATAATACTTCTAATACTTTAGAAGATAATGGGAATAATATTACTGAAGGAAATACTACTATAAACGGAGGACAAGCAGCAATAGAACCAATAAGATCAAATCCAGCAAAGGATAAAGCATTCGTTGAAAATAAATATAATGCTTTTGTAGAAAACAGTTATAAAGTAACAAATTCAGAAAGAGAGAAACAAAACAATGGCACAGTTGAATATGTCTTAAAAGAAAAAGAACAATGAGATTCAAATCACTATAACATTCCAAACAAAAATAATATGGCATGAGAAAAATCTAATACATGAGTAGATTTAGCATGAGAAGAAGTGGATAATATCAATTTAACTAATGATGAGAGTTACGCAGTTAATGAAAAGCCAGACTACGACTCACCTATTTTTGTAAATGAAGAATATCTTTGAGATATTAATAAGGAAGATTATAGTAGCACAATTTCAGTTTATGAAGAATTTCTTGATAGAGAATATAGAGAATAAACTTTATTTTGACTGAATGATAATATTTCTTGCTTAAGTGTAGTGTGCTCCTTTTCTGGAACAAAATAAGCGTTGTATTTATGAATTTCCAGATAGGATTATTTGATAAAATTTAATGTAAGATACATGTGCTAGCTATCTATTTGAAAATAAATTAACAATTATAATGTTCTAGTGAGAGAGCACACCACAAAGAGAAATATATAGGCATTTTTTCAGCAAATTTAGTTGAAATCAATTTCATTATTGAGTATATTTTTTAGGTTAAACAAAAAAATAAATACTAAAAACTATGGATGTAGAATTTTTTAAAAGTCTGGATGAGATGCTGAAAAAGCAGATCGCCAAATGTAGTGAAGAAAGTGCTGAAGGACCTAGCACAGAGCTCCTGCAAGAAATTGCTAAGTATGCAAGTCAAATACTGGCCTATAGAAATGTTCTATACAGAGTTCAACTTGCTACTAAGATTGAGTTAGTTAGATGTCGCTATTTTAGTGGCATTGATGAGATTCTTTCAATTCTCTATGAGGACTTCAACACATTAAGTTTAAACCAAAAAGTTCATCTGTATTCTAAGAAAGTTCCTAGTCTGCAAAATGCCGAAGAGAGAGTTAAAGCAGCAAAAGCAATTCATGAAAAGCTTGCAATGCTTGAAACTATGTGGCTTAATTCATACGAAAAATAATGTAGGGCATCTTAGGTCAGAAATACTGGTACTATATCGGTACCAGTTTTTTTATAAAAACACTTTGATTCTGTTAAACAATTGTTTAATATATCATGAACATAAGTATTGTTGTCTAATGATTTTTCAGATTATTATTACTTGAAATGAAATTATTTAAGTCTTTCAATACAAAACTTGATGCACAAGAACTAACCGAAGCTATATCAAAATATGGCGAAGGGAATGCTGTTCTTATTAAAAGACATTGGATAAAGCTTTTACTTCCACTAACTTTAGTGTTTATTTCTATTTTTTTAGAAATTACCATGCTTTATTCAATATATCTCCATTTATTTGATGAGAATAAAACACTTTTCCGATGCCTAGCGATATTTTATACTTATACTACTTTTTCACGGTGTTTATATGTAATTGTCTGAATTATTTGAAATATTCTATGGCAAATAAAGTCTGATAAAAAATATATAGATAACTTAAAGCATGCTGAGATGAAGCAAAAATGATTTGAGAAATTCATGAAACGTACTCTATTAACCTTTATCGTTCACACTTTAGTTCTTATATTCAATGCAAGTGTTCCATTTATTATAACTCATAACACTTGAATATGAAGTATGGCTATTGAAGCTTGAATTTTATTATTAGATATTATATTCATAATAATACTCAATAGAGTAATGTATTGGCTCATTGACTATGAAATGACCTTTAATATCTGTACAAAAGATTGACTTACTACATATAAACAAAAGTGATTCTTTAGAACAGATTCTATGAATATTTCCACCGCTGCAATTAAAATAATACAATCATCAAAACGTTGATTAACTTGAGCTCTTCTTCAATATTGAGACCTAAACATTTACACTGATTGAGATCTTAATTTAAGCTCTTGAAAGCACTTGGAATTATCTTATGTTCCTGATCCAAGAGCACTTGCAAAAAAGCTTAATACACTTATCGAAACCAACAAACAGTCTTGAGATTAAAATACAACAGTTTTATTTGGCGATTATACCTACTTTATTTGTTTTTTAATCATCCGACACCATAAAACCGAACATCTTCAAAACGTCAGTTATGATAAGGAGTTAGAAATAGAATCTAGCTCCTTATTTAGTATAAAACGCAATTTTTTAAGAAAAAAGCTATTTTTACCTAAATATTCTCTTGCATTTTACTTAAAATCCCCTATAGTATCCATTGTTATATTATTTTATTTCCTATATAACATTAAAAATGACAAAGACTCAATTAACTGAAGCTCTTGCTGCTGAATTAGGAGTTTCTAAAAAGTTAGCTGCTGAATTAGTTAACTGCTTCATCGAAAACGTAATGAAAGGTGTTAAGAAAAATGGTGAAG
>CAMOEC010000006.1 GCA_946611795.1 uncultured bacterium | reverse complement strand
CGAAAATCGCTTCAAATTTATCTCAAGACATAAATAATCCTTTTCACATATATACATCCCAAGATAATGCTGTAGTTCAAGTAGTTGTTGCATTTACTCTAGGAGTAATCTTATAATCATCCTTTACTCAAGTATTATATGGTCAGAACTTAATAGTTCATGTAAATGCATTATTTGCTAATGACCATGAATCATTTTTAAACAATAATTTAGCATCATTCAAAGCATCCTTAACGATGAATTTTTCCAATGGGTCATCTGCTCAATCTACAACAATCTTAAAGTATGCATTTTTACCATTTTCTAATGTCATACCTGTATCATACCATGGTCCATTAGCTGAATTACTAACATACTTTTTAATATTCAATACTACATGCGGCATAACATCAACCTCATCACAGATTTCTTCTTCACCTGGAGGTAATAGACAAGCAATATTGGTACTATATGTTTTATAAAGCTCTGTTATTTTTGCCTTAAATTTAACAGTTAGTACATCTCATTTTTTAAATCCTTTTTTGAATGAATAATTCCAAACAATAGTATCTAATCAGTTTTTAGTTTTTCAAGTACTGTAATTATAACTATAATCTGTTGTACATTTTACAGCTTTATCATCGAAACTATAGAATGAAATACCTTTTGGAAGAGTATCTGTAATTTGATAACCAGTATATTCTCAATCCAATGCAGTTACAGTGATTGTATACTCAACGATATCGCCTAAAACAACTTCTTTTTTATCTACTGTTTTTTCTATTTTAATATCTCTTCATCAAATAATATATTTATCATTATCACATACATAACTTTTATCTGATCCATCATCATTCTTTTGGTCATTTCCATAAATACATACATTATTAACTCTACTATCAAGATGTTCACTTAATACCTTACCAGTCATAATAAGATAACCTTCTTGATTAGGAGCTAAATCAAATCATGAATATTCTAACACAGTAACTCCACCAACCTTATAAACACCTGTATTAGCAGAAGAAACACCATAAATTTCACTGCTTACATATTCAAGATTCAAAGGAAGTTGATCCTTAATAATGGCATGTATTACAGCTTTATTAGTTGTATTCTTAAATACCATTTTAAATCCAACTAAATCTCATACCTTATATGGATGATCTTTATCTCACATAAGATTCTTATCAATTGTTGGAATACCTGGTTCATCTTCAAAATAAATAGGAACCTGATCATGATCATCTTCATCAGTTGTTTCATCACAAGCCTTTCCTTCTTCAGAATAAGCCTTACCATTTCAATAAATAAGATGTTCATAAGGAATAATACAATCATCATTTGGATTAGTATCTGGATTACTATCTATATCTTCAGTACCATAATCATCTGAATTATCCTTACTAATTTCAGCTCCATTTATAATTGAAGTTCAATTAAAGTTAGGATCAATCTTAAATTTAATAGTTATACTACTGACACTTGTTCAAGGTTGAATTGCTGTAGTAATTAATCTTTTTGCTACATTACCTTCTTGAGTCCATTTATTATCATCAAGAATTAATCCATAAGGGATATAATCAGTAATTTCGATATTTTTAGCTACATAATCTCATTGATTATGTATTGTTATTCTATAGTAAATACTATCACCTGGTTTATAAGTCTTACCTTCTTCAGCTAATGTTTTAGTTAAAGCAAGATCATAAATATTTTTATCTGATAATTTACAAGAAGAACTACATTCTTTATCCCCCCAATTAGGGTTAGTTTCATTAGGGTCACATTCTTCTCCGTATGTTGTTTGCACTTTACCATCTCAACACCATAATTCCTTAGCATTACAATCATCAGGAGTTGTTCATTCTGATCAAGTACATTTCCATGAATAAGTTCTATCAGGATCTACTGGACCAACAAAACTTGTAACCTCACCTGGATTACAAAGAATCTTATCAGCATTTAAAAGTGCTGCAGGATAATTCTTATTATATAAATCTCCTTCATATGAAGATACACACTTAGGAGTTACTTTTGGTGTAACTGGCTTTAATGTACAAGAAGCTGTACAATTACTAGCATCTGTACCATTTGCAGCTCAATCATCACATTCTTCTCATCAATTTAATGGAGAATCAATATTTTCTGAAAAATTCTTAGTTCAATTATCTAATATTCAATCTCAACAAAATCAAATATGGATATTTAAACACTCCCTATCATCTTGCTTACTAGGTGATCAAGTTTTACCATATTTATATATTTGTGTAGACGCTCATAAATTACCATAATCTAAATATTTCATTTCTTGCTCTCATTCTGCATACTTGTATCATATTCTATACACATGATAAACAACTTGTGCAGCAATATCACTTCTTTTATATGTTGAAGGAATATTAGATGTTATTTTTGCTCAGTTTGAACCACTAGGAGTACCCATTACAACCACTGTATTAACATTATGAGGTTTACCTTGAGAATAATAAACTAATGACGGAATAGTGATTGCATTAGGAATAACATTATAAGAACTATACCAAGTATAATTATCTGGAGTCGCTCAATCAGAACGGAATTGCCAAAGATAACTAGTAAAACTAGGATTTGTCACTGTAAGCGTATCAATCATTTCATGACCATCTGATCACGCATACATTACTTGATCAAAAGTACCTCAATCACATTGGGTATTTCACTCATACAAGCTTGTTTGTGGTTGAGTTTTAACCAATTCAGCATTAGCAAAACTCGTTACGAATAACGTTGCAAAAGCCAATCAAGCAATAAATGTTTTTTGAAAGTTTTTCATTGGTATATCCAATAAAAGATAAATTAATTATGAGCTACATAATATATAAAATACTCATTAGACTAATTTTAATCGAAAATCAATAAAAATCAAATTTTATAGATTTCCAAGAAAATTCAATTCAAATAAGCATTATCAGAAACTTAAACACATACTTTTACATATTTAAAAAGAAATGTCAATCCTTTTTTTAAGAAAACTGCTTTAAAAAAGAACAGCTTTAATAGCTGCTCTTAATATTTATTCTCTTTGTGTTGTTAATAACTTGTTAAACTCACTTACTCAAGGGATATCTGAAGTAAGTAAATTTGAATTAAATTCAATCATCACAGATGCTCAATTGAGAACAATATCTCTCTTTTCATCGTGGGGGTTAAACCACGTATATAATTCAGATCTTCTCTTATTTTTCACATCTTTAAGTTTTCACAAAACAACTCACTTAATATGTAGATTTCAATAATTACACCATTCTTCATGATTGAAATCATTATTTAATATATCATTATCTGAATCAAATCAACTTCACGCATAAAAGATTCATTGGACAACCTGTCATGCCTTACTATATTTTGTCGTTCCCTCTCTTTTAGCATTACAAGAACCTTCAGCATCAAAAATAATTTTTCATTGTGTAATAATCATCATATTTTGAACAACATTACCTTTTATTACAATATCCGCTCATTTAGAAGCTATTAATGTAAACGGTTTACCACTATTTAACACATTTGAAAAAACTCTATCTGAAAGATTAAATTTTTGACCAGCATCCAAATCAGTTATAAAAATAGATTTTCATGGGACTTGTCTTAACTGTCATTCTCCTTTAGCAGCTATTGAATACTTTGAAATAAATGTATCAAAATTACCAGAAACACTTGACAGCATTTGATAATTACTAACTTTTTGATCTCAAGCCTCAAACTCAAATAAAGGATAACCATTTTTTAAACGATAACTTTTTAAATTAGTTTTCGTTGTTTCATCTATGAAACCATAAGGACTTTTTTGAACTAAATAATGATCGGTAACTGAAAAATCAACCTCACAAACTCTTTCATTAAATTCCTTATCCATCATTTTATATTCAACTCACTCATCACCCATCACATAACCACAATATCTATATTTTATACGATCTAATGAAACCTTGTATTCTCAAAAATATTTCAACGGAGACCCATTTCAATTAGAGGACACTGTCCTTGACGTTCATAGAACACTAGACTTCGGAGCTCAAAAATTCTCAATTATCAATTTTGACGCAAAAGGGAATAATGTTGGATAGCCATAATCTCGGCCATTATCTAATGTTTCAAAAACATTTTTCATATCTTCTCATCTTGGTCAATTAGTTCAAACACTACCAGCAAACCATCATGACCAATTTTGTGATATATAACTTTGCATTAGTTTATAATAACCAGATTCATTTCACCATCAATTAATTCAAACACAAGGAATATCTTGTAACGTATAAACTATATTTTTTTCTCAACCAACACTTGGTCAATACACATAAAAATCACATAATAAAGAACTTAAATCTATCTTATAAACATTATCCACATTACACTGTTCTCAATTAGAGAAAAAATTATCTTTCAAATAAGCCTTTCTTTCATCTGAAGTATGAGTTCCCAACATTCATTCAATATTCCAATAAAAAGGCAAGAATTCTCAAGACATTATCGAGATTGAACCATTTTGAACATTAAAACATTTTGGAATAACTGATTCATTCTTTAAAGTACAATCTTTTGTACAACTCCAATTTGCATACTTAGAATCAAAAATATTTTCATTACTAAATAATTTACCTGCACTATTTATAATTCATCAATTTTCTCATAAATCACAATATTCAATTCAATTTTGAATTCAATCTCAACAATAACGAGGAGTTGGAACCGAACCAAAAGATGCGTTAGAACACTGTCAATTAGACAAACAAGCCTCATTTGTTCATTCTTCTGACAACAATGTTGCAGGAATAATTACAGAATACACATCTCAAGCCAAAAAAGCTCATTCTGTAAGGACTCCTGTAATTACCAATTCTCAATTTACGATTTCCCAACTATAGTCAAAAGTATATGTATCATTTCATTTTTTATTAATTCTATAATTCAAAGAATCTCAATCTTTCAAATCAAATGAAAATTGATTATAATTAATTTTATCGTGAATCACAAATTCATTAACAGCCCCTTTTGTATTTTCAACATCTATTTTAAAATATGCACCTGAAGAGCCTTCAAATATCTGCTGTTTTAACCATGTACCGTTAAAATCATCAGTCTTTCCAATTTTCTTATCTATAGATAATACAGCAGTTTCCTTTTTAATTTTCTCATTTCCACAATTTATCAATTGTCATCATCCATCATGCACACAAACTAAATTACCATAAGTATCTCTAAGTTCATCAACTTTTACAGAATATTTTAACTCAATAATATCAGAAATTCAAAAATCTCAAACACCTAAATCAACAATCAACTGATTTCAGCTCACCCTTTGATCTTTTATTTCCGCATTTCATTTAATAACACTAGCTGGACTATTATTAATATATGAAAGTCATCACGATAATGTATCAATTATTTTTAATCACGAATATTCTCATCCATTATTTTGAATTGTTATCGTATAATCTACAACAGATCATACTGAGACCTCCTTACTTGATGCACTTTTTGAAATTTTCAAATCTTTTTTAAATTCAAAACGAGCTTCCTTACATAAAGAATTATCTGTTGTTCAATCTTTTTTATATGAGCACACCCAATTTATCCCATTATCAGAAATTGAATTAACTATTCATGTTATATAAAGATATCACGACTGTTTTGGCTGCATCGAAAATCAAGAGAATTCAACAACTAATCAATCAGTTCATGATAAATATGTTCAAATATTAACGTTTCAGACACCTTCAACTTTAGCTTTACCATCATAATCAAGCTGAATAGGGAAAAGATCCTTAATTACAACATCAGTTACCACTGAATTTGTTGGATTTGAAAAAGCAACCTTAAATCAAATTTTTTCTCAAATTTTAAAAGTCGTTGAATCTCACATCACTTCTTTACCATCTATCTGCACAACAGGTTCTTTCTCTTTTGTAGCAGAACATTGCTTTTCTAGTCATGATCTTTTACAGCTCCATTTATATTTTCCATTTTCTTCTTTTACTTTACTTGCTGTTGATCAATCTCCACATAGTTTTGTTGTTGGCTTACTTTCATATGTTCAACCATTCGCTTCTCAACATGATGGTTGTAATCTTTTTGCTTCACAACTTTTTACATCACTTCATTTAGTACATGTCCATGTATACTTTGTTGTTCATTCTGTCACAGCACTTGCTGTTCAGTCTCAACATAGATTAGTTGTTGGCTTGCTTTCATATTCTTTTCAATTTGCACTTCAACAACTTGCCTTATCTGGTTCCTTTTTATCTGCACTACATGATACTTCTAGTCATGATCTTTTACAGCTCCATTTATATTGTCCATCTTTTTCTGTTACTGTACTTGCCGTTGATCAATCTCCACATAATTTAGTCGTCGGCTTACTTTCATATGTTCAACCATTTGCTTCTCAACATGATGGTTGTGCTCTATTTGCATCACATGAAACTTCTAATCATGATCTTTTACAAGTCCATTCATATTTTTTATCTTTTACTATTACAGTACTTGATGTTGATCAATCTCCACACAATTTAGTTGTTGGCTTACTTTCATATGTTCAACCATTTGCTTCTCAACATAAAGGTTGTAATCTTTTCGCCTCACAACTTTTTTCATCATTTCATTTTGTACATGTCCATGTATACTTTGTTGTTCATTCTGTTACTGTACTTGCTGTTGATCAATCTCAACACAAATTACTTGTCGGTTTACTTTCATATTCTCCTCAATTTGCACTTCAACAACTTGCTACATCTGGTTCCTTTTTATTTGCACTACATGATACTTCTAGTCATGATCTTTTACAGCTCCATTTATATTGTCAATCTTCTTCTTTCACTGTACTTGCTGTTGATCAATCTCAACACAACTTTGTTGTTGGTTTACTTTCATATGTTCAACCATTTGCTTCTCAACATGTTGGTTGTAATCTTTTTGCTTCACAACTTTCTACCACTTTTCATTTCGTACATGTCCAAGTATATTTTGTTGTTCATTCTGTTACTGTACTTGCTGTTCATTCTCAACATAGATTACTTGTTGGTTTACTTTCATATTCTTTTCAATTCGCACTTCCACAACTTGCTACATCTGGCTTTATTTTACAATTGCTCGTACAATTACTACTAGAAGTACCATTATTAGCTCCATCATCACATTCTTCTCAACCATTTAAGATACCAGGAGCACTGACATCTTCAGAATAACTACGAGATCAATTATCCAATATTCAATCTCAACAGAATCAAATATGTATATTTAAACATTCATCATCTGCTTCTGGACTAGGATTTCAAACTACACCATAAGTATAATTACTATTCTGCACTAAATCTCATGCAGCATTATGATAAGTATAAGTCATCTTCTGAGGTCACGATGCTCGCTTATATCATATCCTATAAACATGATAAACCACCTGAGCAGCGACCTCACTTCTCTTATACGTTGAAGGAATATTTGATGTTATTTTTGCTCAATCCTTCGTTCCCATCACAACAACCGTACCTACATTATGAGGTTTACCCTCAGAATAGAATTTAAGTGCTGGTACCGATATAGCATTAGGTATAGCATTATAAACACTATAATATGTATATTTTTCTTTATTGGAACCTTTCGAACGAATCTGCCAAACATAACTAGTATAATTAGGATCCGTTACCGAAAGAGTATCAACAAGTTCATGACCTTGAGATCATAAATACATGACTTGATGAAATGTATTATTACTCGTACAAGACTTTAATGAAGAATGCGTAAAACTAGAAACTAATCCATCAATCTCAGCATTATTTCAAGCATTAACAAAACATGTTAAAAGCACAAACGCAAACAGTAATAAAAAACATTTCTTCAATCAACGCATTAGAATAACCATTTAATAATAAATTCTATTTACCACTTCTTTTTTGTTTAAGTGTATGAGGCATAGCCATTCTCCTTTCAGTTGCATTTTGAGTTGTATGGAGTATATGATACAATTGCCAATTTAAATTCAATGCTTGACGACTAAGGTTAGGTTTTGAAATAGCAACCTGTTCTACATAATCATCAAAATTTTGGATTGACACCTCAGTTGCTTGCTCTAAATTTGAAGACTTCCATGTATCATAGAATTCCAATCCTCATCATTCAAGCATTATCCAACATGGATTTGTATCATCATCAAAATCATATGCCATATAACATTGTTTATCTACATCATAAACAAAATTCATATATCTCGTTTTTCAGTCTTCATCTACCCATACAAATTCTTGTCCATCAAAATCAACTTCTTCAATATTTGGATTTTTGGTCAATTCATCTAAATCAGATAAAGGTTTTGTCTTTGTTTGCTCCTTTTCAGGCTCCGTTTTTGTTGGTTCTTCAGGTTTTTCATTTTGCTTTGAATCAATCTTTCCAACAGTTGCTCAAAAAGATAAACTATGACCTATAGTAAGAGCATCATTTGTAACTGTTGCACCATAATAATGAACATCAGGTGTAGCTTGAATTTGTGTTTCAGTAGTAGTAACCACATTAACATCTCCAAGAAGAATTGTTTCATTAACACAATCAGCAAAGAATGCATATTGCATATTAAATGAAACCCTAGGAACTTCATTGTTTTGACTATCCACTGTTTTTGCACTCAATATTTCATCTATAAATTTATCATTAGTCATATTATCACTTCTCCACTCTTTAGCTAATGCTTTATCTTCATCATTAACCGAATTTTCCAATGTAGAAATAATTTTCTCCTTTATTGCTTTAAATTGAGCAGCATCATCATGAGCTAACTCAGTCAAAAAATGTTTCTTTACATCAACAGAATCTGCAATAAGGACCTCTGATCAAGAAATAATCTTAGGAGATGAAACAAATTTATCGTTAATTGTATCTCCAACACCATCATATCATGCAACAGCACCAATCCAACCTGTCTTTAACTCTCATTTTGCTGTCATTTTACCATTTAATTTTTCCAATGACTTATTTCTTGCCTCCAGCAAAGCTTTAGAACCATTTCCAAGCTTAGCATATTCATTTTTGATTTTACGCTCATAAGCATCTGTTCTTTTGTTTGCCAAATACTTCACAGGAGTTAAAATATGAAACAACTTTTGAGCATTTGATATAGAAGGTTTAGATTCCCAATGATCATAATTAATGCCTAGTATTCTCTTCATATTATCCCACTCACCTTTTTCAAGAGAGCCTCCATCACCAACTTTGTTTATATATTTTTCAAGACTCGAGATACTAGTTGCAGACAATGATTTTCTCAAAGAATCCAAATATGTATTAGCCTGACTAACCAATGCAGTTACCTCCAATTGTTTATCTCTAGTTTGAGAAACACGAGACAAAGAAGCATAAATAAACCTTATATCATCGACTGTAAACTCCATTTGAACAGGCTTTCATTCAGCGTCCTTAACTGTTTGTAATGATTCAGGAAGATAAGACTTTGCCTCATCAATAAAATGTTTTTGACCTTCCGAACTGTCTCCTCATCTTTCAGGATTCGATTGGACATATTTAGCAAATGTCTTCCATTTACCACTAAGTCTAAAATTAACTAAAGCATTTGATCATTCTTCCCTAGCCAAATAGCCTACCAATGTATCATTTGGTTGTCAATCCAATCAAACTTTCATTGGCTTAATTTCTGTCTTAATCTCAGTATTATATTTTTCAAATTCATCTTGCTTAGAACCAAATACAACATTTGACTTTCATTCCCACTTTAATTGATCATTATCCAAAGCAATTGCTTCACAATCTTTACTAGATTTAGCACCTAAAATTAATGTATTTTCAACTTTTCATTGATGTCTAATTTGAGCTAATGAAACATCAGCATTACCAGGCATCTTAATTACTCAATTTTCTTGAATAATATATGGAGCCAAATCAGGATGACATAAAACTTTTATATCTCTACCAAATACTTCCTTTGACAAAACAATATTGGCTGGTTCCTTTCATCATGATTCTGGATTAGATTCAGGATTATATACCAAATATTGATCTCCTAGCAAAGTATTCATCATATTCATTTTTTCCTGATATGTTTTTGACAAATTTGTAATAGTTTCATAATTATCAGGATCTTCCATTCCCTTTCTAGCCTGTTCAAGGAATGCTTGATTTTCCCTATATTCAGTATCTTCATAATATGTAAATGTTAATCCTCATGAAAGGAAAAATCATGTAAATAAACTAGCAAAACTCCAAGAAACTCAAATATTAGCTCACGATAAATATAATCATTCATCTACAATTTTCTCTATATCTTTATTTCTCATTTCACGAGCAAGATTATCTGCAAAATCTTCAGAAAGTTTTCTAATTATTGCCTCTCTATTAGCATTTTCAGCACCTAATTTATTCTTATATGAAGTAAACATATTATTAATTTCTATAGCAGTTCTATACAATGTATCTCAACTTGTTCTTGCAAATCAATTAAATTCTGTACCATCATTCATTTTTCAACCTCTTAGATTATCCAAAATAGATTGAACAGTTACTTCTCAATCAATTTCAAATAAATGTTGAAATATTGGCACCATTTTTTCTCTTACCTTTTCAGCTTTTCTTTCAACTCCATCAAGTTTATCTCTTCTCCAATATCCGCTTAATGAAAGATTGTGAGCATTTAAATTATGATCTGAAAAATTTATTCAATATCCATAAGCACCGGCAAGTCAAATATAATGAGAACTCTTTGTATCAAGAGAATCATCAGCACTAGGATTAACTCTTGTCTCAATTCAAGTGACACCATTAAAAGACATTCCACTTGGACTAAAAGGAGACCATGAACCTCATATTGAATAATAAGCTCTTGCATTATTATTTAAATTTGTTGAAGAACCAAAGCCTAATCATAAACCTAGAGACACTTTTCAATCCATACAATAAGCACCAACTGATGCTGAAGCTCTATTGATTATATTACTTGTATTCTCCTTTAACCAATTATTCAATTTTTCATTCATTATACTACTTCAAATTCAACCTCAAGTTACATGTTGGCCATCTACACTTATATCAGTAAAACTTGCTCAAATACTAGATATAACGAAATTCTTATACATATCTTTCATAACCTGAGAATCTAGTAATGCCTTTCTCTTTTCATCATCTGCCAACATATTTTCAATCTCAGCAATCTGATTCTGAATCTTCTTTCATTCATCAGTTTTTCATAACTCTTCAAAATCTTTAGATGTCTTGTAATCACGGATAAAAGATAGGACTCTTCAACTCAATTCAGAATCCATCTTCTTATCAAATTCTAAATTCATTTGGTCTAAAATTTTCTTTCATTCTGAAGTTTCAAAGAAATTTGCAATCATTTCTCTCCTCTTTTCTTCTTCTTTCATTGCCTCTTCTTCCTTTTTTACCATTCTATCAACTAATTTGATTCTAGTAGATGCATAATCAAGTCCAAGATTAAACATTCATTCTCAACGATCTGGTTCATTCTTTATTTTATTACGGAAAGCAATCAAAGCTGATGGATTATTCTTAAAAGCAGCAACAAGACCCTCGATTGTTTTAGGTTCTACCTTAAATCCATCTAATCAATTAAGTCAATTAATGACAGATTGAATATTAGTAACAACATTCTCTTCTCATTGCCTTACGATTGCTACATCAAGTGCACTTGAAATTTGACCTCAGAATACTGTTCACTTATCTAATCATTTTCTATCAACTCATTCAACTCTTGATGTATTTGTAACTTGTCCATCCCAGTTCAAATCTCACAAAAGAGTCAATAAAGTATTTTTAGCTCTTTTCTTTAAAGCAGCCTTTTCTTCTTCAGATGCTCATTCAGCAGGTGTTAAAGAATCAATTTTAACATTATCTAAAACTTTTCTAGCTTGTTCTAATTCACTGGTTGAAGCTCAAACAATTTGAGAACCAACCAATGCTTCATAAGAAGATTTAGCTTTATCATCACTTTCTGCTAACATTCTATAAGCACATAAATCTGTCAAAGCATTTAATTCCTTTTTACCTAAATCATCTACTTTTCAACTTTTTGGAAGATATCAACGTTTAAGAAAGAATTCTTTTTGCAACTCCGCCTTAAATGCATTTTCAGCAGTTTCAGCATCTGGATTATTTTGAACTGAAGTATTGAAAAGATCCTTAATATCTTGTAAATTCTTTTCAATAAGAGCTCAAGCAGATGCTACATTAATACGTTTAGAAATTTTATAAAGATCCTTATTTCATGTAAGTTCTTTATCTAATGATTTGGCAGCTTTTTTGTCACTATGTTTATCTGTTTTACTTACAGACCACTCATCAATAGTAACATCTTGATAATAAGTTGATTGAAATTCTCTTGCAGCAGCTTCCATATTATCATCCATTTTTTGAATCCACTCCTTTCTCTTAGAATTAGTAATTTTCTTATCTTTAATATAAAGAGTCTCACTAGCAGGAGTTCTCTTTAAAATATACTTAACAATTGAAAAAGCTGAAGACTTATCTTCTGCAGATAATAAATAAACGGCATTATCCAATGCTCCTTGAAAATCACCCTTTGATAACAATTGAGTAATTCTAGATTCAATTTGAGATTTAACAGCTTCTTTTAATTTACTTGCATCACTACGAACATCCTCAGACAATGCTGCTTGTGCTTTCATAGCTTCAAGACGAACATTAATTTCTCTCTGTTCATCTCTTACTTCATCCTCAACTTTTGCAAGTCTCAATAATCTTTGTAATCATTCCTTAGCTTCAGGATCATCCTGGCTTTTATAAAGCTCTTGGATTTGTCCAACAATTCAATTTCTTTTTAAAAGATTAGAAACTCACTCATCTAAGTTTTTAGCAAGTTTACTCTTTCATTCATCACTGTCAATGAGTTTATTCAATTCATCTGCTAATTGCTTCAACTCTTCTTTAGTGTTAAGCTTTTCAGTACTTAATAAAGCTCTTTCTTTTTCTGCTGCCATTTTAATAAGTATAAATTATAAAATAATAAATAAACTAAATTTCTCATAGAATTTTATCTAAATCCATTCACAATGTTTGAGAAGATGCTTCGTTATTTTTTATCTTCTCAACAGCAACAATTGCCTTTTGAATTCTCCATTTTTTCTGCTCATCAGAAGCAGTTTGAACTACACTCTTAAAAAAAGAAAAAAGTTCATCAACTTGTTGATCATTTAGAGTATTGGACCTCATCAAAACAGTAAATCATCTTGCGGGTTCCCAAAACTCTTTTACCTTATCAAGGAACAATGTAATATACTCCTTTTTTGACATCATACGGCAATTCATAAATAAAATTCTCTATCTCAAGTATATTCCAAAAAAAATTTTTTTCTTATTTTAAGATACTATTAAATAAAATAATACTTGCCTTATTTTAAAATTATGATATAGAATATTTTTATTAAAAGATACACACCTTAAGAAAATGCAAATCAGAACGAATATCTAACCACTCTACATAATAAAGATTCTCATAATCATCAAAAAATTTCATCACTCAAAAAAAATTTATGAAACAAAAAGAAAGATTATCCACCAAAAACGATACATTTTAAAAAACAGGCCTTGTAAATTTTAAAAGAAATTATAATACTTGATTTTACCCAATAACCATAAAAAAGATGGAAACAAGGAAACAAAGAAACGAACGCCCTTTCAATCAAAAAAGGGATTTTTTAATAAAAGAAAAAACAAAAGAACTATCAACCTTACTAGAAATAGAAACAAAAACGTGAACAACCTTTGAATCAATAAGTTATCCACAAATAAACATCAAAGACATAAGCTCACGAAAAAATAATAAATTACTTATTGATGTCTCAATCATAAAAAACAATGCTAAATGAAAATACCTCGAAATAAACTGAGAAAAATTCTACGAACTAATTAAAGGAACTGAACGAAAAAAATGAAATTACTATTATATAGATAATGATGAAAACCAAAGCTGAGTATTCCACATTGGAAAAATAACAGGATTTGAAAAAATATACAAAAAAGACTACGCAGAACGAAACTGACAATCAATGCGAAAAGATTGAAGTACAAACACAGGAAAATTTCTTACAGACATCGAATAAAAAAATCCTAGTAAATAAAACGAAATCTAGTCTAATAAAACAGACTAGAAATTTCGTAACCAGTAGGATTTTTAAAAAATATTACATTCACAACTGCTCAATCATTTTTTTATAAATTTCATCAACAGAAACATCAGCTCTGACCGTCACCAATTTTCAGATACTGTCAAAATATTTTATCACTGGCATTGTTTCCTTCTCAAAAGTATCTAACCTCTTATTTATCGTATTCATATCCATATCATCTGCTCTATTTTGTTCTTTCGCTCTATTAAGAATTCTTTCAACAGCAGTCTCTCTAGAAATATCAAAATAAACTCCAACAAAATCTCTCTTCATCTCACATTCCTTTGCAATAAAGTAATGAAGTTGAGCCATTGTTCTTGGGAATCAATCAGTTAACATATATTCACCATCTTCTAACAAATGAGAACACATAGAAAAAAGATCAAAAGCCAAAGAATCTGATAACATTTTACCCTGAGCCATTGTATCCTTCATATATGAAGAAATAACATTATCATTAGAACTTAAAGCTCTAAAAATTTGACCAGGCTCAATATACTTATAATTATTATACTTTTCCAAAAAAATCTTAGCTTGTGTTCATTTTCAAGATCATTGGATTCAAAAGAATACGATATCTTTATTCATTACAATTAAATAAAGGATAAAACAAAAAAACTATATCTTTATTTAAAAAAAAAGCAAAAGAAAAAGAACCAGTATAAACTGATTCTTTCTCACAAAAATATATAATTATCTCTTTGACCATGTTGGAGCCTTTCTCGCTTTTTTCAAACCTGGCTTCTTTCTTTCCTTAACTCTAGGATCTCTTTTTAATAAACCATGAGGTTTTAAAGAAGGTCTTAAATCAGAATTCCATTCAACCAAAGCTCTTGAGAAAGCTAATCTAATAGCATCAGATTGTCATGCAATACCTCCACCAACAATTTTAATTTCTGCATCAAACTTCTTAACAACATCAGAACCTAAAGTTGTAAAAGGTTGAATAGCATTTTGATACAAATAAACATTTCATCCAAAATAATCTGCTAAGCTATATTCCTTACCACTAGCTGTCTTTACAAGATAATTTCATGCTCCTTTAGCATATAACTTTACAGTTGCTGTTGTTTCCTTTCTTCTTCCAACTGCATTTGTGTACTCTCTGTTTGCCATTATTTATAAAGGTTAATTGGTTTAAAATTATCGTATTTAGTAGTTGTTCCTTTAATTAATTTTAGTCTCTTGATTCTAGAGTCTCTCAACTTATTCTTAGGAAGCATTCATCTAACGGCATACCACAAAGCTTTTCAAGGATTTTTCTTCATTAACTCTCACAAAGTGATAGTCTTAAGATTACCTTTATAACCACTATAAGTATAATAAACCTTATCAGAAAGCTTTTTACCAGTAGCAACCATATTCTCAACGTTTTCTACGATTACAAAACTACCAGCATCCCAGAAATCAGAATAATAAGCTCTATCTTTACCCATTAGTTTCTTAGCTACATCAGCAGCTAATCTACCAAGAGTTTTTCAAGTAGCATCAACACGATACCATCTTCTATTTTTTTCTTGATCAGTCTGTTTAACCCAGATGGTCTTATTTAAATCTTTCTTAGTGAACTCCATTATTACTCACATACGATAACTAAAATAAATGACGACTATGCTAACTTTAACATAATTTTTGCTGCAGCATCTCAAACTCTGAAACCAAGTCTATAAGAAGTAGTGAACCCTGAAGTTCTTTTTTCTTCTCTATACTTAGGCAAAAGATTCTCAATAACTTTCTTTCATTCTTCTTCACCATAAACTACAGATTTTACATACTTAATAACTTCTCTCTTAGCAGCTTTTTCATCATATTTTGAATCAAAACTTAATAACATAGAGAAGAATTCATCTGTGAAAGCTTTTAAAACCTTAGCTCTTTTAGAAGTTGTTGTAATCTTTCCAGCTCTAATTAAACTTGAAAGTTGCATTCTCATAAATACTCATTTACTTTTTGCTCCAGTATTTACTTGTAAGAGCTTATTTTGCTGGTGTCTCATTTTAAAACCATAATAAATAATAAATTATCCTAATTTAACCAATCAATACCTTACCAATGTTTGATAATGAAGATGTAATTTCATCAATTGCTTTTCTTCAAACTCATTTCATAACAAGCAATTCTGACTTCTTTTTCTTTTCAAGATCTTCAACATAAAGAATATTATTCTTTATCAATGCATTTCTAGTTCTCTCACTTAATGGAAGAGCATCAATAGGCATTGTCTTAACTGAAGATCATTCTTCAACAGGAGATGATGAATCTTCTGTTAAATCTTCATAATCAACCAATACTGATTTATCAATATATACATTATCAAATACAAAGAGTTTTGCATAACTTGCTAATACCTCTCAAGCAAACATAACAATTTCTTTAGGAGAAATAGCTTCATATTTTGCTTTAACCTCAATATTTAATGCATCCTTTGTACTACCACTAAAGTCTTCAATAACTTCTTCAACATCATATCTAACATAATCAACTAATGAAAAGTCATTATCAATTAATAGCAATCAAACTTCAGCATTTCAATCTGGACTCTTATCTCTTTGTCTTAGATAATCAAGACTATAATATCAATATCCTTTTTCAATTCTCAAATCAATACTTAACTCAACTGAACTATCAGTTATTTCAAACAAATGTACATCTCAGTTTAATAATTCAATACCTGTAGGTAATTTCAAATCAGCAGCACTATAGGAACCAACTCACTTAAACTTTTGTGAAACCCACTGAAGTGAATCAACGTTTTCATCTAATTTAAAGCGAAGTGTTTTAAGATTCAACATAATATTAATTACATTTTCTCTTACCCCACTAATAATATCGTATTCATGTGGAACTCATTTAATCTTTAACCCTGTAATAGCTCCACCTAAATTATAAGCAAGAATAATTCTTCTTAAAGCGTTTCATAGAGTGTGACCGAATCCTCTTGGTACATATTTCAATTCAAATCTTGTAGCGCCATCTTCAAGTTGGCTGAAACCGATCTTTGGAACTCCGATAAATTGTTGTATGTTCAACATAGAAGTAGAAATATGATATAAAGTTTTTGTTAATAGGCTTACTTATTTACTACGCTCTAGCATAGAATTCGATAACCTTTAGAAGATCTCACAATGTTTCAATTTCACCAGATTGTGGAGCTCCTAGAACTTCAATAGAGTAAGCATTTCTATCAGCCTTAATCCAAGAAGGAACTTTTGCTGGAGAAGTCTTAGCCAAAGAAGCATATAAAGGAGAATTCTTTAATTTATCTTTAAGTTCAATCTTATCACCTGCTTCAACAAAAGTTGAAGGAACATTATGCTTTTTACCATTTAATAGGAAATGACCATGAACAACCATTTGTCTAGCTTGCATAATAGTATTTGCAAATCCAGCTCTTAAGATTATTACATCAAGTCTTCTTTCCAAGAATTGGAACAAAGCAACATCATGTGAAAGATTATTATTTTTAGCATATTTAGCAGCTGTTTTCTTTACGATAGTTGAAAACTGTTTTTCAGAAAGAAGATAACTTCTCTTTACAACCTGCTTATTTCTAAGTAGTTTTCAGTATTCAGAATTTCTTTGCATTCATGCACCATGTTGTCCTGGCAAAGCTCTTCTTTTCTTAATATTATATTTTTGAGAACCAAATAGATTAACTTGTTCTCTTCTACATAATCTGAACTTAGCACCTGTGTATCTCATCGTTTAAAATAATAATAAAACAGAAAAAAGCATATATGAATATTAATTTCTTTTTGGTCTTTCACCTTTACAACCACCAAATTGGATACCAGTTTCTTCTTTAATATAAGCAATATCAATTACACCAATCTCTGTAATAGCTTTGAAGACTCATTCTCTAGCCATACCAATTCCCTTAAAGATAATTCAAATTTCCTTTAATCAGTAATTTTGAGCTTCTTTAAGAATATTCTTTGTAAGCATTTCAGCAGCATATGGTGTACTCTTCTTTGAACCTTTATATCAAACCTTTCAAGTACCACCTCAAAGAATTTTATTTCATTCTTGGTCAATTAATGTAACTAATGTATTATTTGAAGTTGTATGAACATGCAAAACTCCACTAACTACTTTAATATCCTTCTTTTTTGCCTTTGTAACAGCCATTTTCCATAGAAAAAACTAGATAAAACTATTTCTTTAATACAGGTCTAACCTTTGATCTTCCAAGAAGTTTTTTAGCAGTTCTTGCATTCTTTCTTGTTAATTGTCATCTAACAGGAAGTCAAAGATTATGTCTCATTCATCTATAACATTTAATTTCCTTTAATCTCTTAATAGCAGAAGCAACCTCCCTCTTAAGATCATTTTCAAGAACATAGTTCTTTAATTCATCAGAAATCAACTTTTGTTCTTCTTCAGTAACATCTTTTACCTTTTTCATATAATTAATTTTAAGTTGATCTAAGATTTTTCTTGATCTTTCTCTTCCAATTCAATAAATGGTTGTTAACGCAATCCAAATAGATTTCTCTTCTGGAAGAACATGTCCCATTAATCTAAACATTTCTCAAAAAAAACAAATATAAATAAAATTATCCCTGTCTAGCCTTATGTCTAGGATTCTTTTTACAAGTTACATACAATTTTCCTTTTCTCTTTACAATTTGACAATACATACACCTTTTTTTAAGAGAAGTTACCACTTTCATTGTCTTCAAACATAAGATTTAAATAATTATTCAGCAATATCATCTTGTGAAGCCTTAGTAGCAACATTATATCTATATATAATTCTACCTTGCTTCATATCATATTGATTAACCTCAACCTTAACCATGTCTCATTCAATAATTCAAATATGAGATTGTTTCATTTTTCCAGCTTTATAACAAGTAATAACCATATCGGTATCTTTTAATTTAACCATATACTTTCCAGCTGGAAGTTGTTCAAGGATTTCTCAATCCCATTCCAATACTCATGTTTTAGCCATTAACCAACGATCTTTTTAACAGTTAAAACCGTTTGAAGAGGTCTAAATCCCTTCAATCTAGCATATCTTGTTTTTCTTTTAAACTTAAGAATTTTAACTTTTTCACCCTTTTGAGTTTCTCAAACATTAAATTCTACGCTAGCTCAATCAACATATGGTTTTCAAACTTTAACTGAGTCACCTTTTTCATCAAATACAGCCAATACTTTATCAGCTACTAGAGATCATCATTGAGCAATATCAACATTATCTACAACAATTTCATCTTTCTCTGAAACAATATATTGATGTCATTGTAAATCTACTACTGCATACATCGTTTAATAACAAATACCAAATAAATTTACACAATCTTACCAAGTTGTGCTAAAGTATTATATTTCTTCTTAGTCTTTCTATAAGCATCAGAAACAATAGCTCTCATTCTCTTATATCTTCTAGAAGAAGGGAAATCATAACTAACAAACTTTCTATACCATTTTGTACCATAATGCTTTTGCTTCTTTGCTTTATCCAAAATATGAGAAGCCCAAAGCTCTTTCTTATAAAAAGAAATAATTCTCTCATTGGTATTCAAATCTCCAGTTCTTCGAACAGTGAATCACATGAATATTACAAATAATAATTAAAACCTAACTCATATAATTAAGTTTGCCGAGGACCGGAATCGAACCGGCACGAGGGTATAAGCCTCAAAGGATTTTAAGTCCTTCGTGTCTACCAATTCCACCACCTCGGCATAAGTAGACATAAAGGACGATAGCAATTATGAAAACTGCTACCGTCCCCTATTGCTTTATTTCATTATTTCATCATACATTTTGTCAAATACAACAGGGAAAGCCACTGCGATATTTGAAAGAACTTTTCTATCTAACTTAACGTCTTTATTATACATTGTGTTTACAAACACAGAATACTTTCAACCTTTTTCTCTAACAACAGCAGACAATCTTTCGATCCATAGTCTTCTGAAATCTCTTTTCTTTAATCTTCTACTTTCATAAGCATGTTGTCATTGCTTTACCAAAGCCAATCTAACTTGTTTATAGAGATTTTTTCTTCCCAATCTAAATCATGTAGCTTGTGCAACAAATCTCTTATGTCTTCTTTGTCTTTGTAATCAATTAGTAACTCTAACCATTTTTTAACCTATTTATAAGGAAGTAAATTTTTCAACATTTTTGCTGTTGCTCCAACAACCTCTTTTCAATAACCAAACTTTTTGTTAGTCTTTCATTTATTTGTCAAAAGATGATTGTTTCATTGTTTTGAAGAGAACACCTTCTTGCTTTTTGTTATCTTAAACCTTTTAGCAGCTCCAGAATGTGTCTTTAATTTATTAGCCATCAGTTGAGCCTATTTACTAAATAAAATAATACTATATCAATTTGCTTCTTTTCTTGGAGTATCATACTGAGTCTTTCAGAAGTCAGCCAACATTCATTGAATAGCTTCTAATTTCTGAACAGCTTTTTCAGCATACATTCTCTCTCTTCATTTCAATCTAATTGAGAATTTCACATTATCTCATCATTGTAAGATTTCTTGAGCTTTTTTAACCTTCAATTGAAGATCATTCTCTCATATAGAATAGCTAACTTTTAACTCCTTAGTATCTTTTCACTTTTGAGATTTTCTTCTCTCTTTTTCTTCTTTTCACTTTTGATACATATATTTTCAATAGTCAGTTAATCTAACTGTTGAAAGCATTTTCTCAGGATCATAAGTCAATTGAACTAAATCCAATCACTTTTCATTAGCCATTTCAAGAGCAACTCTTCTAGGAAATACTCATAGATTTGCCTTATTATCATCAATAATCATAACATTCGGAGCCTTTATTTGATCATTCACATAAATAACCTTAGCTTTGAATGCAGATATATTGTTTCCACCCCTATCGGCTTTATTCTGTCCTCAAAAATTCTTTTTTTGTCATCAAAAGCTTTGATTATTGCTAGACGACTTAAAAGTTTTTTGATCCATATAACATGTAACGAGAATAAAATAACCGCTCCCGGAGGGACTCGAACCCTCGATTTCCACCGTGAGAGGGTGGCGTCCTAAACCACTAGACCACGAGAGCCCAAAAATAATTCATCTATCCCCACCAGGGATCGAACCTGGATCCACAGCTTAGAAGGCTGTTGTTCTATCCATTGAACTATAGGGACTCCAGTTTGGGGAGAGTAGGATTTGAACCTACGTAGCCGTGAGGCGTCAGATTTACAGTCTGATGCAATTGACCGCTCTGCCATCTCCCCATTAAACAAAATTTGGACTCTAGGGGAGTCGAACCCCTGACCTCCTGCGTGCAAAGCAGGCGCTCTACCAACTAAGCTAAGAGCCCAATACAATTTAATTTTCTTAGTATTACAACCCAACTCATGATACTTGAGTAGCAGGACTTGAAATACTAAATACACCAAATACCATCAATATTCAAATAACTACCATTGCAAATCAGAAAAGAACCACTCAATTTCTTGTACCTCATAAGTTCCTTTCCATCCAGTCATTTCTTCAGAAAGCGCTTACCAAATCATACGAATAGTAACAGCACGCTGCACCAATAGCCATAATAGCAAGTCCTCAAAGAATACGACCAAACATCAATAGAAGTAGTTATAAATCAGCGGATAACGGGACTCGAACCCGTACAAACAGAGCTGAAGTCTGCTATGCTACACCAACTACATCATATCCGCATAGTCACTTGATTATGATGACAGTGACATTTTATAACAAAACAGGATATAAAATCAAGAGATTTTTATACTATTTTATAACTTTTTTACAAAAATGGTTGTTTATTATCTCAATTCAGCACTTAAAGCTTTATTTTCAATAAATCAAATATCAAAATTTCACAAATAACTATCAGCATTTTCAAAACCATAAAAAAAGTCACTTTTAGATAATCAAGTATTTAAGCCAAAATTTAAGGCAAATTTTAACAATTCCAAAAATATTTAAATCAAATCAGCAATATCAAAAATCATCCAATCACTCCATTTTTTTCACATTATTTGAACACCAATAGGTAAAGACTCTCCATCTTTATCAACATTTCACATAGGAACAGAAATTGCTGGCAATCATGCTAAATTAGCAGGAACAGTATACAAATCAGATAAATACATCTTCAATGGATCAGAAACCTTTTCCCCTATTCTCCAAGCCACTTCAGGTGAAGTTGGAGAAAGAATAGCATCGTACTCGTTATAAACCTCTTCTAAATCTGCTTTTAGTTGCTTTTGAGCCTCTAATGCTTTCAAATAATATCATTCATAATTAGCGGAGCTCAAAACAAAAGTTCACAATAATATTCTTCTTTTTACTTCTTCTCAGAATCATTCAGATCTAATACTTGCATAATAATCATCTAATGAAACATATTTTTGAGTATCATCTTGATGTCAAAAACGAAGTCAATCAAAACGAGAAAGATTTGTTGAAACTTCAGCAGGCATCAATGTATAATAAATAGCCAATGCGTCTTTCATAATAGGCAATGGTTTAATTTCTACAACACATCATTTCCCCCTCAACTCATCAATCTTTTTTAAGAACAATTCTTTTATCTCTGTATCTAATCACTCATTAATAAACTCTTCTGGAACCAAAATTTTATAACTATCCTTCTTAGCAACATTACATTTCTTCATTTCATCCGCATTTTTAGATGAAGTTGAGTCCTTTTCATCATATCAAGCTAAATAAGGGAAAAGAAGTCTAACATCTTCAACTGTTTTTGCAAAAATTCAAACTTGATCCAAAGAAGAAGCCATTGCAACAACTCAATAACGAGAAATTGCTCAATAAGTTGGCTTAAATCAGACAACTCAACACATACTAGCAGGTTGACGAACACTTCATCATGTATCAGTTCACAATGCAGCTATAGCCATTCATGCAGCAACAGATACTGCAGAACCTCAACTACTTCATCCAGGAATACGATTTTTTCAATGAGGATTTAATGTTTTACCATAATATGAAGTTTCTGTTGATCATCACATTGCAAATTCATCCATATTTGTTTGTCAAATCATAAGAGCTCATGCATCAATCATATTCTTCATACAAGTCGCAGTATAAGGAGCTTTATAATTTTCCATCATCTTAGAACTACAAGTAGCTAATTCTCACTCTACCAAAATATTATCTTTTACCATTATAGGTAAAGCAGCTAGAGGACGAGAAGCAAATTCATCTAAATTCTTTGAAACAAAACTATCATTAAAACGAACTACAGCATTTAGTGAATCATTCATTAATTTAGCTTGCTTTTGATAAGAAAGTACAACCTCTTTAGCTGTAAAACTATTATTTTTTATTCACTCTAAATACTTCTCTACTGTTAATTCCATATGACTAAAACAAATATAAAAAATCAAAAAAACTGACACATCAAACAATAAAAGTATAATAATATTGCAATTTTTAAATACAAGAGAGAATTAGAATTTCTTTAAAAGAAAATACTTGCAAAATATCACCTTATTTAATAATATAAATTAAATTTAATACCAAGAGTAAAAATGGAAGAAATACAGCAAAGAACAGAATGAGTTATCTTTGAAAAAAGTAATCAAGACTATTTTTTCTTACTAGATGAAGAATCTCTTAAAAAAATAAGCAACTGAGAAAATATCGAAACAGAACTTTTTTTTCACTCTCAAAATGAAAATACTAACAACATAAAAGAAAAAACAAAAAAAGAATTAACACTAAATCTTCTAACAGAAGATGAACGTAGAAAAGAAATGACTAACACAATAATAAAACAAAATACTAACAATGTAACTATCAAAATATCAAAAGAACTTATAGAAAACATACTTAACTGCCAAAATGATCACTATGAATATCGTTACAACAAAACCTCAGACAAAATGCATTTTTACATAAAAGATTCACTTAACAAAGAAATCTTAAAAGAAATAATTAATAATTAAAAAAAAGACTAGTCGATTAAGACTAGTCAATTTTATATTATAAATTAATCTTCATACATTTCATATTTTTGCATTACAAGATCACCTTGAATCTTATTAATAATTTCTTGTACAACTCATACAATAATAATAACTCAAGAACCTGTAACAACAACTGGAAGAGATCAGATTGATTCAACAATTGTTTGAATGAAAGGAATCCATTGTAAAATATAAGTATAGATACCAACTACTGCTAGTCCAAGACCTCACCAGAAACAAAGATGCATTAAGATACCATTAATATATTTTGCTGTAGCTTTACCAGGTCTGATTCAAGGGATAAATCCACCTCTCTTTTGGATATTATCAGAGATTCTATCTGGACTGAATGTAATCATAGCATAGAAGAATGTAAATAATACTATGAAGATTACATATGCAAATACAGCCCAAAAACCAGGATTCTGTGCATAGATATTAAAGTTAGCATCAATCCAGTTAGCAACAGATACTAATCTACCATTACCTGGCTGGAATTGAGTAATTAATTTAGCTAATAATTGAGGGAATGATACAAATGCCATAGCAAAGATAATAGGAACCATACCTACAGGGTTCATTGGGATAGGTAACAATGAAGATTGTTGAGCCTTACCTTGCTTTGCATAGATAATAGGAATTTCTTTAATAGACTTAATAATGAAGATAGATAATACAACAAGAACTAACACAATTAATAACATAAATACAATAACTCACCAAATATTAGTTGAAGAAGCTAAGCTTCCATATACTTGTTGTGTAATTCAAGCAACGATTGAAGAGAAGATCAACATTGAAATACCATTAGATACTCACTTCTCAGTGATAAGTTCTCACATCCACATTAAGAGGATAGAACCAACAGCCATCACGAAACCAGCTAATACTACAGTTCAAAAATCAGTTGGGATAGCTGCTCCTCAAAGCATACTATTAATCAAATATACAGATCCAATACCTTGTAAAAAAGCTAATGGGAAAGTTAAATATCTAGTATATTGATTAATCTTAGCATGACCAACTTCTCATTGTTCTGTAAGTTCCTCAACAGATGGAAGGATAACTCACAACAACTGCATGATGATTGATGCTGTAATGTAAGGAGAGATTCAGATTGCAATAAAAGCAAATTGATCTAATGCTCATCAAAGCAACATAACAAAATAACCGAAATCAGAACCAGAATTAAGAGTTTGATTCATCAATACAGAAATATCAGCAAATGGAACAGGAATAAAAACTAATAACCTGTAGATTGCCAAAACCATAAGAGTAAACAAAATTTTATTTCTGATCTTTTTATTTCCGAAGATTTCACCAACCTTCTTACAAAATAATTTTACAGCATTCATCTCTTATAAAAACAATAGTAAATATATGTGATTAATAATAATTAGACAATTCTTTTCAATAGAAATGTTTATTATAAAAGAATAAAACGCAACTCAGGTTGCGTTTCTTCTATATGATAAACACTATTTTATACTTCAACCTGCTTTTTCAATTTTAGCTTTAGCAGTAGCAGAGAAATGTTCAATTCCTTCAAAAGACAAAGCCTTTTGTAAATCTCAAGTTCAAAGAATTTTAACTGCAACATCTGCTGAACGAATATAACCAAGTTGCAATAGAACTTCCTTAGAAACAACTTCAGTAATCTTTTCATCTTTTTGAATTACATCAAGATTAACTGCTTGTACAGGAGTCAAAAGCTTATAATATCTTTTAAATCCTCTATGTTTAGGCATTCTCATTACAACTGAAGTTTGTCCTCATTCAAAGAAAGGTTTCATTGAATGACCACTTCTTGATTTCTGACCATTACAACCTCTACCTGAGAAATTACCTCTACCTGAAGCGTTACCTCTTCATCTTCTATTAAGCTTATCAGTAAGCCCTTTACTTCTCACTAAACTATGAAGTTTCATGATTTAAACACAATAAATAGTTAAAATTAATCTTCCTTTTCAGCAGCCTTTTTTGCAGGAGCTTTTTTAGCTGCAGGCTTCTTAGCAGGAGCCTTTTTAGCAGCTGGTTCCTTTTTTTCAGCCTTTTCAGCAGCAGCTTTTTTAGCTGGAGCTTTTGTTTCTTTTACTTCAGCAGCATCTGCAGATTCATTCTCATCAGACTTTGTAGTCTTTAAAGAAGTGAAATAATCAGCATGCTTATATGAAGCTAAAGCTCTAATAGTAGCTAATGCATTATTAAGCTTATTATTTGAACCAACCATCTTTGATAAGATGTTTGAATAACCTGCTAATTCCAATACAGATCTGATTGAAGAACCAGCCTTAACTCAAGTACCCTCTGAAGCTGGTAAAAGCTTTACTAAACAAGCCTTATATTTCAAAGAAATAGGATATGGAACAGTATTATGTTTTGTCAAAGGAACCTCAAACAAGTTCTTATATGCCTCATGAGAAGCTTTTTGAACTGCACTTGCAACATCATTTCCTTTAGAAATACCAAGT
>CAMOEC010000005.1 GCA_946611795.1 uncultured bacterium | reverse complement strand
GGTAAAGAATGAAAATATATGACAACAAGAAATATGGCTGAAAGATTGGAAAAAGAAGTTGAAACTAATGTTTGATTAAAAGTAACAAACAAGGATGGAAAATTTATTGTTTCATGAAGATGAGAGCTACACCTTTGAGTGTTAATTGAAGCTATACGTAGAGAAGGTTGGGAATTACAGGTTTGAGCTCCTCAAGTAATTTATAAGGAAGAAAATGGTCAAAAAATGGAGCCAATGGAAACATTGGTAGTTAGTGTTGAAGATGACCTTTCATGAACAATTATCGATATGTTAGCTCCTCGTAAAGGATTAATGCAAAATATGAATTCAGAAAACGGATTAACGACAATGGAATTTTTGATTCCTACAAGATGATTATTGGGATTCCGTTGAGAATTTATATTGGTTACTAAATGAGAAGGTATCATGTATTCTGCTTTCTCTCATTATGAACCATATAAATGAGAAATTCAAAAAAGACAAGTTGGTTCTATGATATCATCTGCTACAGGTACTGCAATGATGTATTGAATATTTAAGTTACAAGAAAGAGGTCCAATCTTTGTAGATCCAGCACAACCAATATATGAAGGAATGATTGTTTGAGAACATTTAAAATGATGAGATATGACAGTTAATCTTACAATTAATAAACAGATGAATAATGTTCGTAATTCTTGAAATGATGAAGCAATGAGAATAGATCCAATCGTTCACTTTTCACTAGAACAAGCTATGTGATACATCTGACTTGATGAATTAGTTGAAATTACACCAAAAGCTATTAGAATGAGAAAAAAATATCTTACAGAAGCATCTAGAACTATAGCAAGAAAACAAGGTTTATTATAGTTTTATATTCATTTCTATTAAATGAAGCCGTTTAATCAATTCATTATCTCTAATTATTCTTGGGATCCTGAAAGCTTAACAGCTTCATTTTATTATTCATTTGATAATGAAGAACAATTTGTTGAAAAAATAGATTTCAGCCCATTAAAAAATGCTGAAAACTTTCCTATTCTAAGAAATAATGAAGATGAAATATCTCAAATACTAGCGCATCTACATATTGCACTTTGAGTTAGTTATTATAAGCTTTATCCAACAAAAGAAATTGTTGTTCAATCTTCTTATCTAACAGAAAAACAAAAAAACTTTTGGAATATTTTTTATTTGAAATGACTAGGTGAGTTTTTTTATAGAAATCAATTAGATCCAAGAGGATTGGCCGTATTTCAATCTCAAGAAAATGCATCAAGGTTTAATACAAAAATTTCACTTAAAGCTGAGAAATCTCTTGTTCTTTTTGGTGGTTGAAAAGATTCTCTTGTAACTGTTGAATTGCTAAAACAACAAGGTGAAGACTTTGATTTATTCTCTTTCTGAAAAGAATTCCCATTACATGAAGTTGCTGCAGAACCAACACACAAAAAAAGACTAATAATCAAAAGAAGTTTGGATTTGGAACAAATAAAAAAACTTTTAGAACAGGGGTATTATAACTGACACCTCCCAATAACTGGAATTATTTCATTTGTAACAATAATGGTTTCTTATCTTTACTGATATAAAGCGGCAGTAACATCATTAGAAAAAAGTGCAGATGAATGAAATACCGTTTATTGTGATATGGAGATTAACCATCAATGGAGTAAATCATCTGAATTTGAAAAATTATTTAAAGAGCATGTAGTAGAGAATATATCGAACGATTTTTCAATCTATAGTCTTTTGAGAAATTGGTATGAAATAAAGGTAGTAAAAGAATTCTCAAAATATCCACAATATTTCTATTCATTCTCAAGTTGTAATAGAAATTTTCACTTAACGGGTTCAAAACTTACGTGAGATGATTTATGGTGCTGAGTGTGCCCTAAATGTTGATTTGTTTATACTATGCTGAGAGCTTTTTTATGAAAAGAAAAGGTCAATGATATCTTCAATAAAGACTTATTTGAAGACGAAAATCTCATTCCTTTGTTTAATGAATTATTGGGAATTGATTGAATAAAACCGTTTGAATGTGTTGGAACTAATGAAGAGATGGTATTAGCATTTTGGCTAATTTTACAGAATGAACCAAATTGTAATTCTAAAATTATGGATATCTATAAAGAAAAAATTGTTTCTAAAATGAAAGTTGAAGATTTTAAGGCATTAAGAACAAAACTTGATGTTTAATTCTTGCAAAAGAGCATTATTTTCCCTATAGTATCTATTGTTTATATAAGCATTTAACAAAAATGAAAATCGGTTTAATTTGAGCAACTAATGCTGGTAAATCTACATTATTCAATCGTTTGATTGGACAATTTAGAGCTATTGTTACAGATATTCACTGAACAACAACAGATATTATTGTTCATCAAATGGAGGTAGATAATCTTTGAAAACTAACATTCTTTGATAGTCCAGGATTGTTAGATTTTTCTGATGAAGTACCTTTTATTGAGAAAATTGTTAAAGAATCAGATCTTCTTCTTTTTGTTATTGATGATACTGTTTGAATTACAGCAAAAGATGAGCATATTCTTTCATTGATTATGGATAATAATAAATGAAAACAGACAATCTTAGTTGTAAATAAGCTTGATGTTAAATGGAAAACAAATGAATTAGACTTGGCAATCAGTGATTATTATGGATTAGGAATAGAAAAAGTTATTTGAATTAGTGCTAAAAAAGAAAGAAATATCTCAGAATTGGAAGATAATATCATTGATTTCTCTAAAAAATGGATTGATGAACATCCAAATCAAGAAGAAGATAAAGACTTAGATATTCCTCAGCATAAAGGAATTTGAATAGCAATTGTTTGAAAACCTAATTCTTGAAAATCAACATTATTAAATACTTTAGTAGGGAAAGAATTAGCAAAGGTTGAGGATAAATTATGAACAACAAGAGACTATATTGTATGAGAATTTAAATCTCAGTGACAATGGTTTACTGTTTATGATACAGCAGGAATTAGAAAAAAGGGGAAAACTCATGGAATAGAAAAGATAGCATATGATAAAACAGAAAAAATGCTTCAGTATACAAGACCTGTTGTTATTTTTATGGTTGATTGTACTCAATGAATTACTCATAGAGATATGACATTATTGCAAGAAATAACACAGCTTTGACTCCCAATGATTTTTGCATTAAATAAATCAGATCTTGTTGAAAAAAAAGCTATCGATGCAATGATAAAATGAGCACAGAGTTATCTTGATTTTGCAAAGCATATCCCAATTGTCCCTCTTTCTGCATTAAATTGAGATTGAATATGAAATCTTATGAGAATGATAAGTGCGGTTTATCAAGAAAATCAAAAAAGAATAGGAACTACAGAATTAAATCGTGTTTTGAGTGAGGAACAGATTAAAAAACCAGCACGTTTTCCAAAGAATAAGATTTGTAAAATAATGTATGCTACACAAGTTGAAATAGATGCTCCAACATTCATGGTCTTTGTTAATCATAAAGCTAGAGCAAATTTTGCATTTAAAAAATGGATAGAAAATGTTTTAAGAAGAAATTTCTGATTTATAGGAGTTCCTTTGATAATAAGATTTCGTGAAAGAGGTGAAGGACAAGAGGATCGTCCAATGCCAGGAGTTTCTCTAAAATCATTAAGGAAAGAACAGGATGCTCGTCAAGCTAAGCAAGATAGGAATTCTGCAAAGATACTTCAAAAGAGGAAAAGAAAAAATTGATAAATTTTACATAATTAATCAATAAAGAGCTGAGCTTTCAGCTCTTTTCTTAAAGCTTTAAAATTTGGACAGAACTTTTCAACTAGTGCTCGAAATTTATCACTATGATTTTTTTGTTGTAAGTGACATGCTTCGTGGATGATAACATATCTAATTAACCTTGTAGGAAGATGAACTAAAGTTTCATTAAGAAGAATGCGATTATCGTGAGTACATCTTCCTCGCATAGTTTTTACTTTTCTTATTTGAAGAGGAATATCTTTATGTCAAAGCTTTTGTGCTAATTCTTGTAAAATTGGATTAGAATAATCAAAAAGTTCTTGCCTAAAAAACTTAGTTCGTTTTGCTTGAGTTGTTAATGTTTTGGGGAACTCTTCTCTTGGTATATATTCTCAAAATAACAATACGGTATCATCTTTAAAGATCTCAACTTTCTTTTTTTTATCAAGTTTCTTCTTTAATTTCTCTACTAATGCTAATCATCTTTCTAATGCAGTTTTATTATCTTTAAGAGAAAAGGGGATAACTAAAAGAATATCCCCATTATTTTCTTTGGCATAAATGCGACGAATTCATTTTTTATAAAGTACTTCCATAGCATTTTATTTATAAATTAGAGAGAACGAATATCTCTATCCATCTGTTTCTTTATATCTCTTTCTTTGATAATCTGTTTCTTTTCAATTTTTTTATGTAATCTTCCTATTCAAATCTTTAGTTTAATAAATCCTCATTTATTAACAAAGACCTCTAAAGCAAGAGCAACCATTCAAGGTTTATCTAAACTTGCAGCTATTTTAGTTATCTCATTTTTATTAAGTAATAATTTTCTTTTTCACTTTTGACGATAATGAGGAACTAATGCAGGAGAAGTTTTTTCATATAAAGGAATATCCATATTATAGATCCAGAGTTCTCTGTTTTCAATAACAATAGCAGCATCTTGAATATTAACATGAGATGTTTTAATAGCTTTTACCTCATGTCATTTCAAGACAATACCTGCCTCATATTCCTTTTCTATTTCATAATCAAAATATGCTCTCTTATTCTTTGTAATAAATTGCATAATTTAAGTGAAAAGTTTTTAAATATTAGTCTTTATATCCTTGTTCTTCTAGAGTCATACCAATAATTTCATTACCTTCATCAACAGGAATGTTTTGAATGGCTTCTCTATTGATATAAACATACATTAACATAAGCATAGGAACTCTACCAATAATCTTAGTAATATAGTCTCCTAATTCATCTCTGATTTGTCTTAAATTATCTTTAATATCCATCTTTTTCTTTGCATTATCATTATATTTTGCTCTAGCAAATTCAACGATTTGTGTGTGAATTTTTTTAACTTCAGAAGAATAAACAAATCATCTTGATTCAATTTGAATATTTCCAACAAGTTCTCTTGTTTTTGTATCAACTTTAAAGATAAGACCTACAACTCCATTTTCACTCATTATACTTCTAGCTTTCATAACATATTCTCATGAAAGATGTCCTTCTCATTTTCCATCAATCATTACAGTATCAAGCTTAATTCTTTTTTCTGATACAAATGCTACTTCATCATATACTTCAATTATTTGACCATTTTCAGGTAACAAAATTTTATCATCTTCATATCCAAGGCTCATAGCTACTTTTTTATTTGCATGTCTCATGTATGGTTCTCCATGAATAGGACAGAAATATTGAGGATTTAAAAGAGACATCATCATTTTTAAATCTTCTTGGCAACCATGTCATGAAGTATGAGTATCAAGTCCTGGTTCATCAATAACATCAACTCAAATCTTAACAAGATCATTAATCATTCCTACTACAGCTTTTTCATTACCAGGAATAGTATGAGAAGAAAGAAGTACTGAATCTCAAGGTCTTAACATAAAATCTTTAACTTCTCATTTAGCCATTCTTACTAAAGCACTATTTTCTTCTCCTTGAGAACCAGTACAAAGTACTAAAACTCTTTCATCAGGCATAGATTCAGCTTCAGAAGAAAGCTGGCGAATCATTCATTTTGGAGCAGAAATATATCATAATTCCTGACAAAGTTGAACATTTAATACCATAGATCTTCAAGCAAGAAAAACTACTTTATCATATTTAATTGCACTATTAATTATTTGGATAATTCTACCTACATTAGAAGCAAATGTTGAAACCACCATTCTTGTTTTTCTATAAGAACTAATGATTTTATCCAAATTTTCTCAAATAATCTTTTCTGAAACAGAGTGTCCTGGTTTATTTGCGTTAGTTGATTCTCATAAATACATTCTAACTCATTCTTGTCCAATTCTTGAGATTTTTCATAAATCTGCTGGCTTATCAATAGCAGGAGTAAAGTCGATTTTAAAGTCTCATGAGAATACTAATAATCCTTTAGGTGTGTGAATTGAAACTCACATAGCTTCAGGAATTGAGTGATTTACTCTAAAAAATTCTATAGTAAATACACCGAGTTTAAAAACGTCGATATCAGGATCAACTAATTTATATTTCAAATTTTTGGCATCTTTATCATCCAAATTTCTTTTAATCATACCAATTGTAAGCGGAGAAGTATAGATAGTTGGATAATCAAGATTAGAAATAATATTTTTAACTGCTCAAATATGATCAAGATGACCATGAGTAATAATTAATCCCTTAATATTCTTTTTCTTAGCCATTAAGTAACTAATATCAGGAATAATATAATCTACTCCTGGCATTGAATCATCAGCAAATTCCATACCAGCATCAATGATGATAATATCATTTTCGTATTCAACAACGGTCATGTTAGATCAGATTTGTTCCAATCCTCAAAGTCAGAAAATTCTTACTGGTTTTTCTCATCTTTTAATAAGCTTTTTAGGGTCTTCAATTTTTTGATGAGCAGGTTTATTTCTATGTCTTAAAAATGCTTCAGAACTAAGTGTAGGTTGTGAAGGATTAGGAGCTTTTCTTGTTCTATGCTGACCAGCTGGTCTTTTGTTGTTGTTTTTTTCTCAAAGATTAATAGAAATGTTTGACTGCATAATTGTTTCCATTTGTTTTAATTTATATAAGTTGTAAATAAAATGTTATCTGAGTTTTTAACTCAATTAAGAGCTTCATGTACGGCAAGACGTATTCCTCTTATTTCTCCTGAAAGTGAGGTAATTCTTCGTAAATATCTTGAAGAATACCAACCAAAAACATGCTTAGAAATAGGATCCGCTGTTTGATATAGTAGTATTGTAATTGCAAGTACTATTCAAAAACGAGGAGGACATTTAACAACATTTGAAGTTGCTTATCCTGCATACTTAGAAGCACAGAGAAATATGACATCTGCAAAATGTCGAAATATTACTCTTTATCCATTTGATATTACGAAATCAGAGACAATAGATAATGTTCTACCCCTAAACTGCGATTTTGTATTTATTGATGCTCAGAAGAGTCAGTATGGAAACTATTTAGAGAAAATACACAATAATCTTAGCTCAGAAAATAATATTATACTCTTGGACGATGTCGTAAAGTATCAAACAAAACTAGATACATTATATAAATTCTTAGAAAAAAATCAAATCAATTACAATATTCTTCCAAGCGAGGAGGGGGATTGAATAATGGTATTAAAAAATATTTAATTCTTTCATTGATTTTTTTGACAATAAAAATAATACTTTATTAAAATTTTATAAAAAAATACTTCAAAATACTATGGAAGTGAAAAAAATATCAATTGAAACAGATACTACATCGCTTTTAAGTCAAAGACCTGAATCTTTCTCAGATTTTGTTGGGCAAGATCCAATAAAAGCAGTTTTAGCAACAGCTATTGATAGTGCTCAAAAAAGGCAATGAGCGTTATGACATATTCTATTTTCATGACCAAGTGGTTTTTGAAAAACAACAATGGCTTGAATTATTTCAAAACAATTATGAACTCAATTAAAAGTGATTACCTGATATGCTCTTTCAAAGCCTAGTGAATTAGTGAGTGTGCTAAATTCTTTAGAAAAATGAGATATCTTATTTATTGATGAAATTCACAGATTAAAGCCAACAATAGAAGAAGTTCTTTATATAGCAATGGAAGATTTTGTTATTGATATGGTGCTTCCTGAATGATGAAATTTAAGATTGCCAATTAATCAATTTACATTAGTTTGAGCAACAACAAAACCAGAAACACTTTCACAGCCAATGAAAAACAGATTTGTTTATCATTTTCATTTTATGGAATATAATGATGATGAAAAAAAGGCTATTTTATGATATTATCTAAATCATTATAATCTAAATTATGAGGAAGGTCTATTAGATGCTGCTGTTAAAAAAGTGGCTCCAGTTCCAAGAGAAATCCATAATTTTGTAATTAAACTAAGAGACTTTATAGTTAGTAATAAGATAGAAAAGTTATCTACAAAGGAATTAGAAAGTTTTCTTAAGCATGCTCAAATTGATGATTGATGAATGATGCCAATCCATAAAAAATACCTTGAAATATTATCTCAATATGATCGTGCTATTTGAGTAAAAACATTAGCAGTTCAGTTATGAGTAAGCGAAAAAACATTAGAAGAAGATATCGAACCACTTCTTCTTAGACTCTGAAAAATCGAAAAAACAGCGCAATGAAGATGTTTGCGTGAACACCAAAATACATTATTCTCTTAAAACTTATTAAAAGATACAATTATCTTCTGAAATTATTGTTTCAACCAATTCTCAAGAATGGTAATCTCATTTAATGGCGAGCTGGATATAATTATCAGTTCGTCATTTTGCTTTTCAATTTCTAACTTCTTCAATAAGAACTTGTGCTTTTCTTCAATAATTTAAAGCAATAAAATCATCACGTACTTGATCTCAAATATCAATTAATTCTCTATTTCTTTGCTTTCTAATTTCTTGAGGAATTTGATTAGGTAATAAAGAAGCGGGAATCTTTTCGGCAATATGATGGTCTGAAAAAGGGAAAGCATGAAGCTTTGTAATGCGATATTTTTTTACTCATTCACAACTCATTTGAAAATCAGTTTCTGTTTCTCATGCAAATCATGTTATAATATCAGCACCAATTGAAATGTATTTTTGGTCTGGACGGTCTAGGTTTCTAATACTTTTTAATACATAATCTAATTTTTTACTATCATATGCTCTATTCATTTGTTTTAAAACAGTATCTGAAAAGCTTTGAATAGAGAAGTGAAAGTGAGGACAGAATCTTTCATTACTTACGATATTAAAAAATTCATCATTTAAATATTGTGGATCAAGACTAGAAATTCTTATTCTTGGAATAGAAGTTTCTTTAATAATTGCTTTTAATAGCTCATTAAATTTTGATTCTTCTGAATGTCTTGTATCTGATGTTCACCGTGCTGCTAAATTAATTCATGTTATTACAATTTCTTTTCATCAAGCACATTCTATCTGATGAATTTCATCAATTATTTCATCTAAAGGACGATTTCTATGAGGTCATCTTTTAAAGATTGTAAGACAAAAAGAGCAGTGATTATCACAACCATTTTGGATAATAACATAGTTCTTAGTCCAAAGCTTTTGTCATGGCATTTTGAATGAAAATCCGAGCTCTGTTTCTTCCAATGGATCTTCTGGCAAAAGCGTAATTTGAGAATCGTAAGGCTTTAAATCAGGATAGAAATTAAAGAAGTCTTCCCTTTTTGTTGCTTTTCATCAAGTAATAGATCAACATCATGCAATAAAAATACGTTTCCCTTCCTTAGCTTTTTCAATAATTTCTTTTACCCATTTCATTTTAGCTCTATCGGTAACAACACAGGTAGCAACAAGAAAAATATCATCAGCAAGTTGATTTGTAGCTTCAAGATGGGCAAGCCATTTGTTTAAATAGAATTTATTAACTTTACATCAATATACCTTATATTCCATTACTTTAAATAATTAAGTTGCTCTTAGAAATAAAAGCTAAACTTTGGTAAAAATGAATCATCTGTTGTAGAACTAGAATTTGATGAATTTGTTTTTGAATTTGACTTAGTACTTGTATTACTTGTGCTACTACTTGAAGTAGCATTGCTTATTACTTCTCATTTAAAGCAACGTATCGCAACTTCTATATTTCAATTAGCATAAGCTCATCAAATTTCAGGCGCTCAACTTCATCAGAAAATAGGCTTAGTATCAAAGAAAAGATAAAGATGAGAGTTTCATGAAGAAACAGTTCATGTTAACAAGCGATTAGGGGTTGAAACCCAATAATATGCTTGATGAGGAGCTCATAATTCTTTGTTTCCTTCAGCACGCCAAGCTGCTTCTTGTCTTGTACCAATAGCAGGTAGTAATAAATCTTCACTAAATTTTTTTCATTGTCATTTTTCAGCAAGTTTAGGATTATTGTTTTTCCATAAATCAATAACAGCTTGCCACTCAGATTTTGTTGGAATATGATAACCTTTAGGACATGGTCATTTATCTCCTTCTTTCCAAGTTCATTGTTTAGCAGCTAAAAATCAGGTACTATTTTTTGAATCATCGAAATAGAATCATTTATTAATTCCCCATACAAAAAGGTGGCCTATTGATTTTTCTCAGATTCCAGCTTCTATTGCTCAAAGGTTTTTATCTTGCATTGTAATAGATCTTTTATTGTATGATATAGTTAATGTTCAAGCGTTTTTATCTCGTTTTACTCATTTTCAAGGAGTAAGCTCCTTTTCTTGTTGCTTTTCTGCTTTTTCAGCATTCCATTTTGAAAAATCTTTAATTAAGGTTTCTCATCTCATAAGCATAATCATAACATTTCATCTTAATTCTTTCCTATCAGGATTATCGATATTACTCATGATTCCAGCTTCTTGTAGAGCAATTAGATGCTTTTCATAATAAGGTTCTCATCAATCATAAGTATCTCACCAAAGAGCTCTTGAGAGAACTGTTCAAAATTGTCATCTTGAAAGTGTATCTTTGGGGTCGAAAACCTTTACTCATTTTCACATTAATCATAATTCACAAGCTTCTTTAACTGATTCTCTTAAATCTTCTGTAATATTATTTTCATCATCAAATTTACAATCATTTTTGTCGCTAACTTTAACTTTTGCTGTTTTTAAAATGTTTTTTGAAAAATTAACAATCATTTTAGCCATAGCTTGTCTTGTTAAATTTCAATTAATATTTGCTTTTTCGATAGTATTTTGAGTAGTTATTCAGTTTTTATAAGACCAGAGATAGGCATCCATAGTCTCTTGAGTATAAGAAAAAACTCATGAAGTTATAATAGCTCAAACACCGATAAATAACGTATATTTTAACCCATTTTTTAACATAACAAAAATTTTTCACCAAGAATAAAGCTTTTAACAGTAATGTAGTTTATTTATCTAAGTTTAATTTTCAACTATAACAAAAAGGAGAAAAGTAAATTTCTCCTTTAGTGTATATTAACTTAATTTATGAATAACTAATCAACTTCTTAGTTTTGGTTCAAACCATGTTGTTTTTGGAGGCATGATATTACCAGTATCAGCAATATCAATAAGTTGTTTCATGCTTACAGGATAAAGAGCGAAAGCAACTTCCATTTCTCAATTGTCAACTCTTCTTTTTAATTCTCAAAGACCTCTTAATCCTCATACAAAATCAATTCTTTTGTCTGTTCTCAAGTCTTTAATTCAAAGTAATTCATCAAGAACTAAATTAGAAAGAATTGTTACATCCAATACTCCGATAGGATCAGAATCATCAAATGTTCATGCTTTAGCTGTTAATGAATACCATTTACCATCTAAGTACATGCTGAAATTATGTAGAGCATTTGGTCTATATTCATCAGCTCATTTTTCTTCAACAACAAAATTCTTTTCTAATTTTGATAGTAGTTCTTCTGAAGATAATCCATTTAAGTCTTTTACAACTCTATTATAATCCATAATCTTTAGTTGATTATCAGGGAAGATAACAGCCATAAAATAATTAAATTCTTCATCTCAAGTATAATCAGGATGTTCTTTTCTTCTTTCTAATCATACTCTTGCAGCAGCTGCTGTTCTATGATGTCCATCAGCAACGTAAAGAGCAGGAACTTTATCAAATAATTCTTGAATCTTTTTTATAAGATTAGTATCTTCAATTACCCAAAAATGATGTCAAAAACCATCATCTGCGACAAAGTCGTATTCTGGTTCCTGGTTTTTTACGATATTTTCAATAATTCCATCAAGCTCTGCTTGTGCAGGATATGCAAAGAAAACAGGCTCTACATTTGCGTCAGTAATATTAACATGAACCATTCTATCGTCTTCTTTTTCTTTACGAGTTAATTCATGCTTTTTAATAGTTCCATTAAAGTAGTCATCAATACTCGTACAAGCTACAAATCCATATTGAGTTCTTTCACCCATAGTTTGTCCATAAATATAGATTCTTGGTTCTGAATCTTGAACTAACCATCCTTTATCTTGGAATGCTTTAAAGTTTTCTACAACTTTATCATAAACTGCTTGAGAATGTTCATCAGTTCATGCTGGAAGATCTATCTCAGCTTTTGTAACATGTAAAAGAGAATATTTATTACCTTTAGCTTCTTCTCTTGCTTCTTCTGAATTCATAACATCATAAGGACGAGAAGCTAATTTCTTAACGATTTCTTTAGGTGGACGAAGTCCTTTAAACGGTCTAACAACTACCATAATGTAATTATTTTAGAATATAAAAATCTTGTAATAAGGTAGACTTATATGGCATAAAATCAAGTTTAATTACAATTCATCTCACAAACATTTCTATTTTTGTTTTCTTTCTAACATTTCTATTTTGCTGCCACATTTAATTATAATTCATCCTTAATCTTTACAAGAATCTGTAGTGCTTGTAATGGAGTAATATTATTTAAATCCATTCCTTTCAACATTGTTTTTAATTTTTCATATTCAGCTTCGTGTGCAAAGACTTTTTGTGGAGTATCAAATAATCATTGAGAAGGTAATGAAGAAGGAATATTTGTTACCTTTTTCTGTTCTAAATCTTTTAATAAATATCTTGCTTCTTCAAGAATTGGTTTTGGAATTCAAGCAAGTTTTGCAACATCAACTCAGTAACTTTTAGATGCTCATCAAGCACTTATTTTTTTCATAAACACAACTTCTGTCTCCGTTTCATAAACTCAAACAGAGAAGTTTTTGATATTTTCAGTCTCTTTTTCTAGCGCTATAAGTTCATGATAGTGAGTAGCAATAAGTGTTTTTGCTTTTATCTCTTTTAGTAAATAGTGGAGAATAGCTTTTGTTAAGGCTAATCCATCATAAGTTGAAGTTCAACGACCTAATTCATCAAAAATAATGAAACTTTTTTCTGTTGCGTTATTTAGAATATTTGCAACTTCAATCATTTCAGTCATGAATGTTGATTGGTTTTTTGCAATGATATCTCAACTTCCAACACGAGCGAAGATTCAATCAATTAATCCAATTTTAGCGCTTTGTGCAGGGACAAATAATCAACAGTGTGCTAATAATACAATGATTGCAGATTGTCTAAGGTAGGTTGATTTACCTCACATATTTGGTCATGTAATCACATGGATAAGTCCATAATTATCTTTTGCATCTTTTCAAATTGTAAGTCCATTTGGAATAAATGGCTCGTTTTTAGGAAGATATGCTTCAATTACAGGATGACGACCTCATTGAATTTCAATAATAGGACTCTCAGAAATTTGAGGTTTAACGAATTGATGTTCTTTTGCATAAAGTGCTTGTGAGGTAAGTAAATCTAACCAAGCAATTTTTTCTGCTAAAGTATAAAGAGCATCTGTATGAGATAAAATTTCTTCTTGAAGAGAAACCAAAACTGCGAACTCTTTTGCTGCAAGTTGCTCTTTAGCATCGATAATATGTCATTGAAGTCAATCTAAGTAAGTACTTGAATATCTTTGGTTTCATTTTAGTGTCTGTCTACGAACAATAGCATATTTTCATTCAGGATCATCTTTATTTACAGCTTCTTCAACAAATTTTTCAAAGTCTTCAATATCTTTACTAGTTATTTCTAAGAAATATCACTGATTAGTAATATATTTTAATTTAATATTATTGATTCAAGTTAATTTTACGAGTTCTTGCTGATAATCCATAAGAACTTCGTCACTATGATAAGCAAATTTCCTTAATTCATCAATTTCTTGACTATAACCATCAGCAACATAATCTTGATCTCAAAGAATCTTTTCGTCTTCTTTTAGAGCATTAGTTAAAATATGAAGAATTTCATGGAGCTCTCATAAATAATTTTCAGAAAGCTTGAGCTTTTTTAATTCATTTAAAATAGTTTCATCTAATCAGAATAAAGAGTTAGATAAAACAGCTCTCAATTTAACGAATGGAACCCAAGTTAATCTTTTATAAGAAATTAGGGTTAATAATTTTGGAATATCAGAAAAATTTCACAAAAATTGATGAATTCATTGTGTTTCATTAGATTCAAAATATTCTTCGATTTTTGAGAGTCTCCAATCTAGTTCGCTTTTTACATGAATTGGTGTTGCTAGAATTTGACGAAGTAGTCTTGAACCTCATGCAGTTTTTGCGTTATCTAGAATTCAATATAAGCTATATTTTGTATTAGATTCATAACTAGATGCAAAAATTTCTAGATTTTTAATGGTTACATCGTCCATTAAAACTAGTCATTCAGAAGAGTGATATCCTATTTTTGCAATTGTAGTTAATTTCTTTTTTTGTGTATATTTTAAATAATCAATGAGTAATGCCATTGCATTTAATCTTCCTCATTCTAGAGCTTTTCAGTAACTTGTAATGTTTTGGACATTACAGGCTGTTATTACTGAGTGCTCTGGATCATCTGGGACTCAATGAATAGAAATTAGTGCATGAAGATATTGATGAAAAGGACTAGATAAATCGTCTTTCATTTGAATATCTGTATCAACGATGATTTCAGCAGGTTGAAGTTGAAGAACAAATTTTTGTAGTTTTCAAATATCATCAAAAGATTTTGTACTATATTCTCAAAGAATGAAATCTCACCACGCTATATGGTAAGAATAACCAGTCTTTTCGTTTGTTGTTGTGATAGCAACAAGGTATGCAGTATCTTGTTTTTGTGTAGAATCTTGAACAGAAGTTCCAGGAGTAATAATTTTTGTAACAACTCTTTCTACTATTTTTCAAGGAACTGGATCAGTTGTTTGTTCAGCTATAGCAACTTTGTATCATGCTGCTGTCAATCTTGGTGTATACTTATCAACACTATGATGAGGTATCCCAGCCATTGGAATAGGATCTTCTGAGTTTTTGTTTTTTGAAGTGATGATTAAATCTAATACTTTAGCACAAATATGAGCATCTTCAAAAAAGGTTTCATAAAAATCACCAATACGAAAAAGAAGGATACAATCAGGATATTGTTTTTTCACCTCAACATATTGCCTCATAGCAGGCGTTAATTTTTCTATTTGCATTATCTAATATCTATTAAATTTTTCTGATATATAGATTACTTTTTCTTTGTTTTATTTCAATTTGTTTTGTTGAAATAGAAAAAATGAGACCATTTTTAACAATGGGATAGAAAAGATAGTTATTGAAAGTCTTTAGATAATTTTATTATTAGCTTTTTTATCTGGGAAATTAATAAAAAAGATATGCAGGAATTAGCATATCTTTCCTATAGTTAAGATGTTTTTTTATTGTACTTTAATTGTGAATCCACCCATTTTATTTGTTCCTAAATTAACAGCAACAAAGATATCACCAGCTTGTTGTCATGCTTTTAATTTGATTGCAACTTCACCATTTTTTACTAATGAAATTACAACTGGATCAATAGAGATATTTGTTGAATTAGAAACGAACATTATAGGTTGTTTTAATACTCAATTATATTTATCTCCATTTGCCTTATTAATAACTAGCTTTAATTCTCTGGTTTCACCTTTCTTTAAGGCTGTTGAAACATCTCATTCAATAGAAATATTCCATTCTTTAAAGAATTTCTTACCTGTGTCATCAAGCTTTGTATCTTCTAATTTAATGCTTGATGCTGAAGGAGCTACTTCATGTTGTTTTACTTCTTCTTTAACTTCTTGTTTAACTTCGTCTTTCTTTGTTTCATCAACATTTACAATAGTATCAACTTTAGCTACAGTTTGTTGAGAAACAGGGATGCTACTAATTCTTAAATAATTATTCTTAGCAATTTGTTTATTATAATTCTTATGAAGATATTTAAATGATCCAATACCTTTAAAATGCTCTTTCCAGTAGCTATCAATAGTTACGATATCAACAGTTTTTGTTCCAGCATGAATCATCATTCAATTACCAACATATATTCAAACGTGAGTAATTTCTTGATCAGAAGCATAAGTATTTTTAAAGAAGATTAAATCTCACACTTCAGCCATATCTAAGCTATCATACCAATATCCTCATGCTGAGAATTGATAAGCTTGATCTGCAGCACTTCTTTCAAGTGCTATTCCAACATTACTAAATACATTTTTAGTGAAATTACTACAATCAGTTGGAGTTCCTGGTAAGTTACCAGTACCTCATAATTGATAAGGACTTCACAAATATAGTTTAGCAATTTTTACAATATATTCACGGTCTTCAGCACTAATTATGGCTTCAACTTCAGCAGCAGAGTGTTCTTCTGCAACTTGTGTTGTAATAGGATAAGGTAATTTAGCTTTTGCTCACTCTAAAAAAGCAATTGGATCTACAGTACGAGAGAACATCTCTGTTCTACATAATCCATTATTAATGATTTCAATACCTCATTTATCTAAATCAGCACATCCATAGAAAGCATAAACAGGTCTTCAAGAATCTCATTTAGCTATTTCAAAGTGAACGTGATATCAACCCATAGCTCACATAGTAACTCATGAATTACCTACAGCACCAATTTTTTGTCATTTGGTAACAGTATCTCATGCTTTTACATTAATAGTACTCATGTGTCCATAAATGGCAAAGTATCTTATACCTTGATAAACAAATTCAATTTTTACAACATTACCATATCCTGCTTGCTCTCAAGCATAGTAAACTTTACCATCGGCTATAGCATATAGAGGAGTTCATTTAGCCGTTGCAATATCTACTCAGTAGTGACTTCCTTCATTCACATTCCATCCGCTATGATAATTTCATCCATAAAGTACAGTATAAATATCGGTATAAGTTGAATTGTTGATATAGTTTTTATAATTAGCTCATGCGATAATTGGTAGTTGTATTTTACAATTTTGTGATAAGGTATCCCATGCATCCATTCTACATTCAAGTGTTGAAACTTCTTGAAGAGGGTATAATAATTCTTGATTGTTTGGTGTCGCTGTTCAGTTTCCAAAAATAAATGTTGAAAAACTGAGAAGTATGGCAACCACTAATTCTCAAATATGAATCCAATTACGATACAGAAAATTTGATGCATTAATTGCTTTATCAACTCTTCTTCATTTATGGTGTTTCCTTAAAATCCTGTTTCAGAATTTTCTATGAAGATTAGCACGCATGTTACGTTTTACTCAATTCAACTTTTTTAGCATTTTTGTTTAGCATGGCATGTAAAATACATAACCAATTTTATACACAAAATTAAAAAATGTCAAATATTTGAAAAGAAAATACTCTAAAAGTTCATTAAAAATAAAAAAACCTTGATACAAATTTAGTACCAAGGATGATTTTTAGTAGATTTAAGCCTTTCTATACAGATAGAGTAAACACCAAGATAGAACACTTACCAGTAGATATGGCAATGCTGCAAGATAAATAAACTTCTGAAAGAAATGACTCGGACTAATTGAAGCAAAGATAATAATGATTATTCCAATAGCTCCAGTAATCCTTGCAATAGCGTTGATTATGATCCTATTCCTGTCGATTCTTGCATCAGGGAATACCAAGAAAATCCAAAGTAACATGGCTAAATCGCCAAGAAGAATAATCACAACGTTAAATGAAGTAGGCATTACACCGCTCATTGCATCCACCCCACATATCATGCAGGATAACATCATAAAACTAAATGCATAAAGCATTCGTTTAAAGAGCCGTAGCTCGCTGTTCGATTTCCAAGCATTCATATTCAATAGGTTTTATATTTGTATTTTTTATTTCATTAAATGATTTATAAGGCTTAATATCTATTTTTCAAGAAAATTTTTTGCTTTCATGTCTATTTTAAATTTTTCACTTTATATTTTTAATCAAAATCATATAGTATCAGAAGCATTTAATCTTAGTTACCTTTTATGTCATCTTCACATAAACTTGTTATTAAAGATGCTCTTTGGCAACTTTTTTGAAGAATTGTAAGTGCGTTATTCTGATTTGTAATCACTAAAATAATTTCTTCTTATTTAGGGCCATTAAGATATGGAGATTATTGAACAATCTTCAGATTTTTTGCTTGGTGGACAGCATTAGTTGATTTTTGAATTTATGTAATTGCTGTAAAACAGCTTTGAGAGATAAAGAACAGGACCTATGGCGAATGAACAGAAATTCCGGCTTTAGATTCGAATTCAGAACTTTCTCAAACATATGGTAAATTTGTCTGAATGAGGGTGTTCCTTATTATTGTTATTTATACAGTAGCTATTGTTACTGCATATCTAATTCCAGCTTATACATCTAATCCATTCATAGTATGGTGATTACCATTAGCGATGTGCTATTCAGCTAGTAATATGTATGCTGGAATTCAACAGCTTCCATTACAAATATTCTGGAAAATGAAGAGATTAACATGGTCTCTTATAATCGCAAGATTCTCACAATTATTTGTATTATTACCTGTTGTTTTCATCTTTTTCAAAAATATTGATTTTCAAGAAGCAGGTTGAGAAACTCCTATTATGATTTTAGCATTTTGTTTAGTAGTGTTTTCTGTTGTTGCAAGTTCTCTATGACAGAATGTAGAAATGCATTTAAGAACAAAAGACTTATTGCCGCTGAAAATAAGAATTAATATGTCTTTTATTAAAGACTTGCTGAAAAAGAATTGGAAATATGGATTCTCATACTTCTTTAGTAGTTTTCATACTTTGTTAGTATTGATGTTCTTGGGATGGTTCTTCCCTACAGCGAGTTGATATAAATACGCTGGTATTTGGGCTTTGGCTCTTTCCTTGATAGAAATACTTTTGATTATCCCATCATCATTATGAAATAGTTTGCTGCATAAAATACCTCATTATTCAGATGAAAATAAAAAGAAATCTCTCTGAAATCTTATGCTTTTAGTTTGATGGCTTTGAACTATAATTGCGGTTAATTTCTGGGTATTTGCTGAAGATATTATTGTTTTTGTTTCTAGTAAAGCCTTCCTTTGAAGTCGAGAAGATATTGCATTATGGTGATCAAATCAAGTATTGCCGTTCTTATGAATTGTCTTGGTATTAAGCTTTATTAAACAAGTATATAATTACCTTTTCGTGGCATTAGAAAAGCAAAATATTCTTTTCTGAATTAATCTTACTTGAGTGGTCTTATGAGCACTTGCATGAATATTCTTAATTCCTAAATATTGATTACTTTGATGAGTAATAACCCAAGTATTTATTGAAACTTTATTCACGCTTTGAGCAATAAGGCTTTGAGTAAAGAAATGATTAACTCCAATCTTTCAGAAAAAAGTATTTATTGAATTGGTTGCTATATTAGGATTATTCTTTATCGTTTGATATTTTATTCGTTCATATATGGTTTGAACTTTCCAGGCCTCAGGAATTACAATAGGAAGCTTTGAAATATCAGCATCTGTTCGAGAAATGATTCGTTTCTTTATCATAGCAATACTTTATAATCTAGTCCTATTGTGAATAAGTATTCCATCAATCAAAAAGGTAGCAAAGTGATTAACTAATGATTAATTCTTTATTATAAAACCATTAATGTTTAAAGAGATACTTCAATCATCTGTACGTACCCTCTTAGAACGTCCTAAAATTATTAGGCTGGCTCTTTTAACATTATTTTGTTTTTCAGTTGTTCGTTTATATTATATTATTTACTATTTTAATAATATTCTTATCCGAAAATACGAAGGATGAGTGCAAATATCCGATGCATTAATGTATTTTATTACAACACTTAATGAGCATCATGCCTTACTTACTGTTATTATAGCAGTAATAGTTATCATTGTTTGATATCTTTGGTTATATCCAATTGGACAAGCATCTATTGTTTATGCATTACATGAACCACAAAATACTAACTTAAAATCATTTATGAAAGGAATGAATAGATTTTTCCCAATGCTTGAATATTGATGATTATCAATTCCTTTTTGATTATTCACATTTGCAACAGTACTAATTAGAATATATTTGATGGATATTTTTGATAGTATCATGATTCAATTTATGATCACGATTTGGTGAGTGATAGTAATTTTAGCAACTATGCTTTGGCAATATGCACAAATTATTATTGCGTTAGAATGATGCCCTGTGTTTGATGCAATTAAAAAGAGTACTAAAGTAGCAGCAAGCAATTTGGTGCTTTCATTTAAGTTGATGCTTGTAGAACTTATTCTCTTACTAAGATTCTTTGTTATTTGAGCAATTATTGTCTGAATCCCTTTGTGATTAGTATATATCGCTGTTTGGTTAGATATATTAAATAACTCTTTTGTAGAAGGTATTATATGGGTGGTTTGTTGAGCTTTAATATTAGTATTGTCGTATATTAACTGTATTATAGAAGCATTTTTTATTACTTATTGGTATAAAGCATATATAGCTTTAACTAAAAAAGAAGAATAGAAAAAGCCAGAGTAATTACCCTGGCCATGGTTAATCAAGCTTCTGTTCTTGATCTGTTTTCAAACTCACTCTGGAGATACTCAAAGGTTGCTTGAGAGATTACATGAGTTTCAGTCAGAGATGAATCCCTTTCTCTGCAAAAACGGAGGAAAAGGGAATATTCGTCACTTAAGAATCTTTCCTCAGCCCATGAGTAGAGTGGGCGTCCTTGTGTAGGTCTTATTCTGTGCCTAACAGGAGTTTTCTTTGTTCGGTTAAAAGCATTCATAATCTTAATATTTGTTTTTTTGCAATATTGCATATGTAATATATAAATTAATTACAGTAAAGTCAATATCTTTTTGAAGATTGAATATATTTGAACTTGAATAACATTTTCTATATAATATTCAAATGAAATAACTTTATTCATAACTACTGAAATATGGAAACACAATCAAATCAAGAACAGGTAAAAAAGGAGTTAGACAAGCTAAACTTCTCATTATATAGGGATTTTAATTATCTTCCTTATTCAGATCCAGAAAAAAAAGAGGAGATGATTGAATCATTAAGAGAAAAGTTAAGAAATAATATTACCGAAATTTTGATTCTGGAATTATATGATAATGTGTGACCGAATTCTAAGAATAGGAAAAAGCTTCATTGAGAAATTCAGCGTTTTATAGATTTTGCTGAAGGTCGTTTAAAGTATTATGTATTGAAAACAAACGATGATATCTTTTGGGTTTTTATCTGAGCAACATGAGGATCAACCTTAAGGCAAAATGATTACTATATGCAAGAATTTTTGAAAGAGCCAGAAATTAAACAGAAAACAAAAGTAATCAAAGCTAAAACTTCTGAATTTTTGAAAAATGATTAGAAATCATATAATCAACCAGATTTATCTTTGCGATAATGGTTAAGCCAATCAGAAAATTCTTTGGCGCTTATTCCTATTTTTCAAGGGATGTCTTTTACTAAATCAATATCAAAAATCTTTCATCTATATTGGGCTTGTAGCGTGTTTCTATTATAATCAAATGCATAAAACCAATATCATTCATCGTTATTTTTAACCATATTCATTACTGAATTTATAAGATTTGCAATAGCTTGAGCTTTTTTTTCTCAAATCTTCTCAGAAAATTTTAATAGTGATCAGTCTTTTGTTGAGAATACAAAATGACTATCCTTTAATTCATATTGAATATCTCTATTCCAAGAATGAAGCTCATAAGAGGTTCCTCAGTTTTCCTTTTTGACAATATAGACAATGGTTCCTCTCTTCTTTTCCCAATTTTCAGATATTTTTTTATCGTCTACACTTATAAATCAAGGCCTACTTCAGTTAGAAACTTCAATAGTAGAAATCTCTCCTCAGTAGTAAGTATAAGTTCATTTTCCTATAATTGTTGGATTTTTATAATGACGAGGATCTTTTACTGGAGAATCATCTTTCCAATCTCATTGGTATTTTAATCAGTATTTTCGTTGCATGTTTCAGTATCAAGATCTTTTTCAGTTTTGAAAACCTCACTCATAATAATCTCAATTTGCTCGGTGCATTTTTCATTCTCATTCTATTTCTCATTCATGAAAATCTCACTCATAATGTCTTCAGTCTCAAAAATCAAGAACTCAATTCCCTTCATAAATTCCATCTTCAAAATGTCCTTGATATTTATATCAATTTGGTTGAATAAGTATTCAATTACTTCAAATATCGTTTTTTGTGATAACTCCAATAAAGAATCAATTAGGATAGCGGCTGTAGTTTAATAATTGAGTATATCATAATCAGCTGAAATCTTCCAAAAAGAGATAGTCAGCATTATAATAATTGTTTCAGTTTATGGTAATATATTCTTTCTTTTTCTCATCTTTTCTTAAAAATTCTTCACGAATAACAAATTTATTATCAATCCATTCTCAAATAGAGGCAATAAGTTCGGGATTAAATTCTCATTCAATGGTACTGTCATTTACAACTTCTTCAGTTGTAGCTTTGATATTTTTACTGGCTTGAGCATGATTTTCTTGTGGATTTTGTGTTAGTAATGCACCAACAAGAAGAATAGTAGTTCAAAGTTTATTTAATCAAAATTGTCTTCATTTTGCCTTTTTTTCTAACTGTTCCATAGTGAAACAAATAGTAATAAAGTTTGACATAATATATATAATAAGATTATCGTTGTCAAGTATTTCGGAAGATGTTAATTATGAAAAAGGAAAAAAGAGACATTTGCGTCTCTTTAATTATGGTGAGTAAAAGTTAAAAGCTTTATTTTCATAAAATTTCTTTCGCAACTTCAGCTAATTCTTCTTGAGATAATGCTTTTCACATTTTAGTGGTTAAAAATCCTGGATAGCTTTCATAGAAGACATTTCCTCTTTCTTCTATTGGAGTCCATTCATGATTGAGATTCCACATAGGATAAAGTTTGATATGAAGGTGGTTAACTCCCATTCATTCCATAATCATTCAAACTCTAACAACTCATAAGCTTTTCTTTAATAAATCAACAACTTCTTGTGCTGCAGCTAAATAGCGGCCATAAAAACCTTCATCCTTAACTAAAAAAAGATCAGAATCATAGTGTTTCTTAGGAATGATAAGAGATTGTCATTTACAGTTAGGTGAAAGATCTAAGAATGCATAGAATTCATCATTTTCCCAAATTTTTTGAGAAGGAATATCATGATTAACAATCTTACAAAAAATACAATTTTCGTTCATTCATTAACATAAGAAATAAAAAATATTCAATTCACATAAGCATAACTAGTAATATAATTAAAAAATTCAATAGAAACTCATTTCTTTCTCATAAAGAATCTTGATATTTATAGGTATTCCCCCTCAAAAAATGTTGAATTGTCTTTGCTTATTAAGTATAACGATAAAAAATAAAACGAATATGGAAATAATAACAAAAGAACAAAGGGAAATGATTTTCGATGATCTTATTAAGTATTATCGATTCTGTAAGAAGGATAGGAGAAACCATATCTTTAATGCAATCTGTGCTTTGAAGAAATATGGCAAAGAAGCTGGTTCATCTAAAGAAATTGCTGATGCAAAATTATCGTTTCAAAGAGCAAAAGAATCATATAGCTATTATTGTAGAATGAAGATTGTGGCATTACTCTTAAAACAAAATTTCAATGATTTCATTTCGCAAGAAGAAGAATCTCGTGCTATAGCAGACATTATTCTGCATTATGAATGGAGAATGAAAACATGTTCCTTTCATATTCAGAGTTCAGAAAGAGCCCTAAGTAAAATATGTCAATCAAACAGTATTGATTCTCCAGAGGTTCATGAGCTTGAAAAATTACTATCGGCCGATATGATGGAGTATGATAGTTATTCAAAAAGAATGAACTTAGCAAAAATTTTACGAGATGAAATCAAACTTTAACATTTAAGAAGGTTATTTTAACCTTCTTTTTTGTTGAAAAGATAATATTTGTTTGAATTTATACTTGCAATCAACTTGACATATATGTATATTAATATGGCTTTAAAAACATAATACTAATAAACAAAAGTAGATTGTTATGGTAAGATTAAAAAGATCAGAGAAATTGGAGAAGTTCTTAACTGAGAACCGAATCCGCATGGTGGAAAAGGGTGCAGGAGTAGTTCACATCGAGTTGAAGGCCGGTGAAACCGCGCCAACAGATGGGGTAGCAACCGTATTGTCTTTGCTTCTTGAGAGCAACGAGGGGCTGATCAACACAGCAACTGGCATAACGCCGGTACCAAGCTCCAATGGTGCACAGTTTAAGGCAGTATGCACGTTTGTCTCTCTGCAAGACATCCTGTCGATGCTTTCCACCAACAAGTAAGACCAATTTTGGTTCATGGCTAGTGTTTAAGATTTATTCGCTAGCCTTTTTTGTTTCTTTTCTATTGAAATTGAAGAGAGTAATAAGTAATCTTAGTTAATAAAAAAATGTCTAACAAAACAAAAGAAAGGATAATTTATGGATGAATTAAAAGGTTTCGAAGAGTACCTCATCTCCGGAAGGACAATAAAAGTTGAGGTAGAGGGTAGCTTGGTTACTATCAAAATTGGTGACCAGCATAAGGGAATGGTTCCATTCGACTTTGAAAAGGAGCCATCGGTATTC
>CAMOEC010000004.1 GCA_946611795.1 uncultured bacterium | reverse complement strand
AGACACGCACGCAATGTCTGTGTATGGTGTTAACTGGGCTCCTTCTGCACTGCCTGACAAACAGACAAAGTATTGTTCTACCCGTGAGAAGTATATTCCTAGCGATTGGGTTCAAGGTGAGAAGTACGAGTATTAGTATTTACAGGATGAGCAGGTTTTCTACTCATCCTTTTTTTATTAAAAAAATAGCGATCAGATTCGACCGCTACTTTGTAGTAAACAACTTGAGACTTACTACTTATCTCATAATTAGTGTTTGTAAGTTTTAAAATGCCGCATTTCTGAAACAGTAAGCTGAATAAACAGAATAGAATCAGTATTACAAGGCATTCTACAAATGTTTTTAGAATTTTTTTGAACATCAGCAGATTACTGATAACCAGGGATAATTGGGCCAAAAATGTAGCCTTTGGCCGCAGTGAACTTTACCAAGTCTCCGTCAACAGTGTAGTTGATAACATCGCTCCAGTTTGGCGATGAGTTTTCAACCTCGATGGCAAACTCAGAACACTTTATCGACGCAGTTTTGTCGTCATGAACCGCGTGATTCTGAAGATCCTTTACCTTCAGTGCAAGCTTGGTAAAGCTGGAACACTGATTGATTCTGCAAGCCTTCTTCGTTTTCTCGCTACGAAGAGCGGCACCAATTGTGATAATTACTTCCATATTTGTTTTTTTTGTTAAGCAAAAATAATTTACAAAAAACCTTTTTAATGTCAATACAATGTTCTTTATATTTGTATTTTTAAGTATTTTTTATCTTTAAATTGAATTTAAATGCTAAATAAATATATTCTAATCAAGATTTTATTTCCTTATTTATTTTTAATTATGAAAAAAATTTTACCATTAGTTGCTCTATCTGCAGCTTCAATTATCGTTCTTGCTTGATGTGAAAGCAAAGTTAACACTATTGAGAGTGATGTTAATACTTGAGTTGAAGTATCAAATGTAAAAGAATCTTTAGATCTTTCAGAATTAGTTTCTGCTATAGAAAATAATTTCCCTAAATCATACACTTATTCAAAGTATAATAATGCAGAGAATAAAGTAGAATCTGAATGAAGTCATGTTTACACTAAATCTGAAAAATGATTCTTAACTCCTGAATATTCTAATATCATTAGTAGAGAGATTAAAAGTTCATGAATTGAAGATTGAATGATTTATACTTTAACTGATGCTAATCTTGATGATTGAAGTAATGTAGAAGTTCTTTACATAAATGATCCAGCTACTTTAAATTTTGTTGCCGCTAATATTCTAGATACTGGTTATACAATTAATTATCAATTCTCTTATGATGATATCAACTCTTTAACTAATGAAGATATTGAATCAATTGCTAAGGTAAGCTTCCCTAAATCAGCTACATATTCTACTTATAATTTTAATACTGAAGTTTCTGATGGTTGAGAACTTTCTTTTGAAAATATCGAACCAACATTAGCAAACTTAACTCCAGCAGCTTCAAATGTTACAGGTGCTGAATTAAATTGATCAAATATTGAAGATTGAATGATTTATTCATTATATAATGTTACATTTGATGAAGGTAAGACATGAACAATCTTATATATCAACAATCCAGAAACATTAGAATTTGTTGCAGCTACAGTAGATAATTGAGAAGAAAGTGTTAATTATCAATATGCTTACTAATTAAATGATAATATTTAATGGGAAATACAGGATTTAATGTCCTGTATTTTTTTATTAAAAAAAGCTCCCATTGAAAACAATTAGGAGCCTGCTTTTGTTGTTACCCTGTAAAACATTGTACCATAAAGTCTCACGACTTATCTAATGAGAGAAAAAAATAAAGAAAAACTTTTATTTATTAATTTTTATGTACATATTGTTGATAAAGAATTACTTTGGAGATACAATAGAATTTTATAAAGGTGCTTTATTTTAGGAAATATGATACATCTACATCATCTCGTGATTTACATCTCTTTATCAGTTTATTATCTTCTATTCAAGCATTCCATGGCTTATCTAATAAGATTCAAGGTATTCATTCTTTATTGATATCTAATATATTATTTACACTATCATCAATTAGTAGTTTGATTCAAAAATCCTTACATAATTTTGATTTTGGAACCTCATTTTCCTTAAACTGATTCATAAATAAAAATCATGAAAAGATTCATTCAAAGTTCTCATTTACTCGTTTAATAGTTCTTTCTTTAAATTGTTCTGATCTTGCTGTTACTACATAAAGCTCATATCATTGTTCTTTTAATTCTTTTAATTTTTCTAGTGCTCATGATACTGGTTTTGTTTGAAAATAATCATCAGAACCAAAGAATCAGAAAAATTCTTTCACTCAATCTTCTTTCGTCATATTCAATTTCGGTATATCTCGTAGATAATAAGAAGTTATATCTGACTTTGATATATTTTTATCTTTAAAGATTCAACGTTTTAGTATCTCATCTATTGTTTCTGAAATTACTTCATCACAATCTATTCATATTTTAGTCATAAATTCATTTATATAACATTAAAGAAAGCTCCTATTTCAAGGAGCTCCATTATTATTCATCTTTTCAGTGACATTTTTTATATTTTTTACCACTTCAACAAGGACATGGATCATTTGGTCTTACTTTACCTTGAGGTTTAATAACTTGATTTGTAGCTGGTTCATCAGCATCTACTACCTCAAACACTTCAACATCGTCATCGCTATTAGAAGATGGTGCACTTTCAAATATTTTAGCTCTTGCATCTTCTTGAGGCTTAGGTTGTTGTGGTCTTCTAACAGGTCACATATTACGAGAAGCTGAACTTAATATTTCTATTACTTTTTCTTGATTATTTTCTTCTTGGATAAGTTGTGCTGCTTGCTGTTGAGTAGCTATAGCATCAAAGTCAAGCTTTAGAAGATATGATGATGTACTATTAATAATGTTAGCCAATAGTTGTTGGAATTTCTCAAAAGATTCTTTCTTATAAATAACTAATGGATCCATTTGAGCATATGACATAAGTCCAACTTTTTCTCTTAGGTTTTGCATATCATCAATATGATCTATCCATAATTTATCTAAGAAGTGAAGATGTACTTCTCTGAAGATTTGGAATAGAATTTTAGTATCTATTTCAGAGAAGACTCTAGTAAAGTATCCATCTAATCTTTCAATGAGCATTGCCTTAAGAGATTCATAATCTAACTTAGATAATTCAGCATGCTCAGGTTGTGTAATATTAAGTCAGAATTCTTTATTTAATACAATTAGTAAATCAGATACTGATTGTCCTGTTGTTTCTGCACTTGTAATCTGAGTTAAGATAATGTTCTTACTTTCAGTTAAGAAATCTTCCTCAAGTTTCTCTACATATTTCTTTTGAAGTTCTTCACTATCTTCAGCTAATAAGATTTCATCTCTAATCTTATATACTCTCTTTCTTTGTTTATCTACAACACTATCATAATCAAATAAGTGCTTTCTTATTCCAAAATACCATCATTCAATTTCTTTTTGAGCTCTTGTAATATTCTTTGAGAATTGCTTTTGTGTTAACTCTAAGTTCTCAAGATCATCTTTTGAAAGCAACATTGATGCAAGTGATTGGAATTTTTCTCATCACATTTTTCTCATAAGCGTATCATCAAGTGCAACGAAGAATACTGATATTCATGGATCTCATTGTCTTCAAGCTCTACCTCTAAGCTGATTATCAATTCTTCTTGATTCATGTTTTTCTGTACCAAGAATAAATAATCAGAAGAATAGATCTTTTTCAATCACTCCTTTAGATGAATCTACAGCTGATGGTGTGAATGTTAATTTAGCATAAGGAATTGTGTTATTTTTTCTTTTTTCAGTAATAACAACTGATATTTTTCAATCTTCGACTTCAACTCATTTGAATAGATTTTTATCCCAGCCATCAGATAATTGATATTCTTCTTTAAGAGCATTCTTTATTAAATCTAACTCTAATTTTGAATAGATTTTAGCTACTAATGTTGCTCAAGTTTTAGCGTTCTTTCTAAAATATTTTACATAATTTTGAGCCATTTTCTCATTAAGTCAGTCTTCTAGCTTAATATCTGTTCATCTTCAAGCCATATTTGTAGCAACTACAACTGACCTATATTTACCAGCATTTGAAACGATTTTAGCTTCTTGTTCATGGAATTTTGCGTTAAGAACAGAATGTGTTATTGCTTCTTTTTCAAGGATCTTTGAAACATATTCTGATGTTGCAATATCTGCAGTACCAATAAGGATTGGTTGTCAGATTTCATGATAGAACTTAATATAATCTTTTACAAATTTTCGTTTAGTTTGTTGATTGAAATATACTTTATCATTCATATCAACTCTTATAACTGGTTTGTTTGTAGGAACGATAACAACATCTAGTTCATAGATCTTATTAAATTCTTCTCATTCAGTTGAAGCAGTACCAGTCATTCAACAAAGTTTATTATATTGTTTGAAGAAATTCTGATATGTAATTGTAGCTATTGTTTGTGATTCTCTTTGAATTCTCACAGCTTCTTTAGCCTCAATTGCTTGATGAAGTCCTTCTGAAAATCTTCTTCAAGGCATTGTACGTCCTGTATGTTCATCAACAATCAAAACTTCACCATTTGAGACGATATAATCTTTATCTTTAATATAAACTGCTTTGGCTTTAAGAGCATTTTCAATATGATGGATTTCTTCATAACCCATATCTTTATAGATATTTTCAACCTTTAGGATTTCTTCAAGTTTAGCAATACCTTTTCAAGAAAGTTGAGCAGTCTTTGTTTTTTCATCAATATAGTAATCTCAATCTTCTTCCTGTTCTTTTCAGTATTCATCATTAAGGATTTCTGAAATTAATCATTTAGAAACCTTCTTTTTCTGAGAACAAGGTGTTAAGAAATTAACTACTTGAGCATAATATGTATATTTTTCTGTTGGTTCTTCTCTAGGTTGTGAAATAATTAATGGAGTTCTAGCTTCATCAATAAGGATTGAATCTATTTCATCGACAATAGCATAATTTAAAGGTCTCCAAGTCAAAGATCTTTCTTTCATTGATTTTACAAGATTATCTCTTAGGTAATCAAATCATAATTCTGTATTTTCAACATAGGTAATATCTTTTGAGTACTCCTCTCTTCTAGATTGTAATGGTGTTGATTTTACTACTGATCAAACAGTTAATCAAAGCCATGTATAAACATGAGCCATCCATTCACTATCACGAGATGCAAGATAATCATTAACTGTTACAACGTGTACTCATTTACCAGTTAAAGCATTAAGGTAAACTGGAGCTACTGCAACTAATGTCTTTCATTCTCATGTCTTCATTTCAGCAATTTTTCCTTGATGAAGGATAATTCATCAGATAAGTTGAACATCATAAGGAATCATATTCCATGTTAATTCTTGTCATTTTACTTTAACAGTTGTTCAAACTAATCTTTTACATGCTTGTTTTACAACAGCAAAAGCTTCTGGAAGGATATCATCAAGTGTTTCACCGTCTTGTAATCTCTTTTTAAATTCATCTGTTTTTGCCTTTATCTCATCATCAGATAATTTATCAAAATCTGCATAATAATGATTTATTTGAGTAACAATTGGTAAAATAGCATCAATTTGCTTTTTATTGTAATCTCATCAAATAAAATTCAAAATCCAATCAATCATACAATTTAACAATATATAAAAATTCGAATTTCTCTCAATTAGTCTTTATAGTAATTTAGCATAAAAAAGCAATTATTTATTCTTTGATTATTCAATATAAGCTTGACATATTTTAATCATATTTTTAATCAAAAAGCCTATAAGAATCCCTTATAGACTTTTAGTTAATGTTAAACATTGTAGAGTTTATGGAAGTCGCGGTCAATCAGCACATGCTTATCATAGTCTAGAGTTGTGATATAGTGTGCTTTTGGCAATATGCGGACATTCATAAATGGTTCGGTGAGTATTGAATCAAGATTCTTCTGGAGTCCTTTTACGCTTACAGCGTTCATCACTCCAGTTATGTTGATTTTCACCTCGCCTGTAAGATAGTTTTGAGATTTTGCCCACGATTTTGTTATCTTTGTAAAGTAGCCAAGGATTATAAACATCCATATCAGCTGATCCAGGATGGTAGGCAAGACATGATCGAGCGAAGGACTATGAAGAGTTGTTTCAATACTTGGAATTTCTCCTTCAATATTTTCAAAAGCCATTCCGAAATTATTGAATTTGTATACAATACCGTCAAAATCCGTTAGCTCAAAAGAATGCCTCTTTGTTTCCGACTTTTCTGTTAAAATATCTAGCAACCTTCCGATATCAACAGAATTACCCTCCTCATCCTTGAAGTTACATGATCTCAACAAGTAGTATGACGATACAAACGAAGACCTTATGGTATGATCTTTACGCGGATAGAGTGGAACAGCTCTGAATGTTTCATCGCTCCAGACCTCAAAACCAATAGTTATTGATTCACCGTTTTTAGCTTCGAGAAATCCACCATTCTCGATAACTTTCTTTGCTAATTCAATGTACTGTCTCATAATTCATTATTTTTTAGTTTGTTTATTATTATTTATTTGTGATTTTATTGTACTTATTTTGTTATCTGAATTCAACAAATTATATTATATAAATATTAGCTTTAAAATTGGATTTTTCTATTTGACTTTTCTAACTTTTATAGTATATTAGTTAATACAAAAACATAAAATATAAATAAAAAACTAACTGAAATTCTATTATGAAAAAGGAGATTATTTTTTGGGTTATTAGCATTGTAGCATCTATATTTATTATGGATGCAATGCTTTATTGTGGGTATGATTGGACCATTTTCCTTTCTATTCCTACATTGGTTTGTTGTGTTATTTTACACAATAAAGGTGTTAAATCCCCTCTCTTTACTGCTCTATTATGTGGAGGCATTGCTGTCGGATCTTTTTTCATCATGATTATTTCACTTCCCATACTTGGGACTAGTGATATCGGAAATGTCTTCGCCTCAGGCTGTTCAATAATTTCTTTGTTATTCATCTTCCTCGGACTTTCTGTTGATGATGACAACTCTGTAAGGCATAGCAGATATGATTTATCTCGCCATTCGTTAAGTGGATATACTGAAGGTGACTACCGATTCCCTACAGATGAAGAGCTTAAAGAAATTAGAGAGCGCTACAGTTAAAAATTATGCCTTGATTGTTTTTTACTTTCAAGGCTTTTTCTATTGCTTTTTAATTTTTACTTTCTTATATTATTAACATAAACAAAACCAATAAAATTATTGCCTATGGAAATTTTTTTACTTTGGATTGGTTTGGTTTGCTGTTCTATTGCAAACGGAATCATTTACGACAATGTTGATTGTAGTGAAAGATTTAACTACATTTTGATCCCCTGCATTATTGCCTCTATTCTGCTTATTACCCACTTCATTATAACAAATAAGTGGGAAAAGACTGTAATCAATGGCCGTTCACTCCACCCAACAGTATTCACAATTTCTGCTGGAGTTTCATTCTTTGTATTGATAATAACCTTGTTATCAGTCAAAACTAATGATGCTTCGTGGGGTGCAGCAGTTGGCGTTACTTCAGCATTCGTCTTCTTCGTTATTGCTGCATTAACTGAAATTAGGTATGTGAAAGTATTCTAATCTTCTCAATTAAGTATCAGTTATTTACTGATACTTTTTTATTGACATTTTAATATAATATTATTATACAATTATTAATTTAATTATATCTTTGATTATGCTAGATAAGACAATTATATTTACTGACATCAAAAAGAGAAATTCAAATTTTTCTAGGTTAAATCTTGAAGAGGTTGAGGTTTTACAATCGTCTCAGGATCCAGAATATATTACAAAAGAATTTGAAAAAATACTCTTAAAGCTCTTTAGACTTGTAAGTTATTCTACTATTAGAAATAACAAAAAATTAAGTTCACTAGAGCAAGATACAAATAATCTTATTAAAAAACTTATCAACTCAGTAAAATATAAGATTACATCAACAAAGTCCAAGTATGAAAAGAAGGCTTTTTTTGATGATATTTGTAGATTTATAAATTTCTTTGATTGAGATAGTTATTTTACAAAGATACATAATAGTATTCCAAAGACTTCAATAAATAAGTTCAACAATAAAAATGTCTCAGAACAGTTTTTTCAGATGTCATACTGAAGAAATTGGTGAATTGATTGAATGCCTGAATGATGATGCTGTAGCTATCGAACAATATTGCTTTATAATTTTTTTAAAAAATTAAAAGAAGCCTGATTAGATCTTGAAATTAAATTTTTCAGATTCAAAAATCTTGAAGATAAAATTTTATGAGAGCCTTCAATGAGACATTCTTGATTAATAATTAGCTTTCAATGAGAAGATTATTTTGTAGATCATGAAGGTATTCATGTAAGATGAGTTAATGAATGAAAAATTATCAGAAAGGTTAATGATTATATCTTAAAACCTAATAGAAAAAATACTGAAATAATAAATGAAATGAATGACTTTTTTGGTAATTTTCAGCATTGAAAAATGGCTGAAACCAATAAAGTAATCTTTTTTGATAACGTTGAAGATTTTATGAATCATTATAATAAATATCCACCTTATTCTAAGATTGCTTTTTATCGCAAAAATCTTGAGTCTAATAATGTTGATAAAATTAGCTTTGAGTTTATAACTAATTGAATCTGAATTGCTGTGAACTGAAAACGGAACATTTTTTATTTAAGTGACAATGATTTTACAGAAAATGATATTGAAGAGAAACTATATTCAAAAATAGCATATGTAAAAAATAGCAATTGATGCCATAAAATCACAAAGGAAGAGAAAGATAATTTTATTAAATTTTTTAATACTATAAAAGATAAGGTTAGTTTTAACTTACTATATAGTAACTTTAAGAAAATTTGAGCTTGGGAAAATATAATAGCTGATTTATGATGAAAAGATGTTGTAGTTTGTTCTCAAAAATAGTAAAAAAAGGTTCATTGAAGAACCTTTTTATATTATACTTAACCGATAATTTCTTTACCCATATATGGTTGTAATACCTTTGGAATTCTTATCTTTCAATCAGCAGTTTGATTATTTTCTATAAGAGCGATTAGAACTCTAGGTGTAGCGATAGCAGTATTATTCATTGTATAACAATAATGAATCTTTCATTCTTTATCACGATATTTAAGATTAAGTCTTCTAGCTTGGAAGTCTAAGAACGCTGTTACAGAATGAGTCTCTCAATATGAATTTCTTGAAGGCATCCAACACTCTAGATCATTTGAGTTATATTTTCAGATTGCTAAATCTCAGCTACAAAGTTGTAATACTCTATATGGAAGCTCGAAATCAGTTAAAACATCCATTGAGTTTTGTAGAATTTGATGATAATATTGATCAGACATTTTTTCATCTTCAGGAAGAATAATAACTTGTTCTACTTTTTGGAATTGATGTACTCTATATAATCATGCAGTATCTTTTCAGTAAGTTCAAGCTTCACGACGGAAACATGTAGAATAACCACAATATTTTTTTGGTAATTCATCTTCTGAAAGTATTTCATTCATATGATATGCTGTTACAGGGATTTCAGAAGTTCAGATTAACCATTGATCATCTCTTTCCATCCAATAAGCATCTTCTTCTCATCCAGGGAAATATCATGTTCAAATTAAACATTCAGGATTAACAATATTTGGAACTTGCATAGGAATAAATCCTCTTTCTACTAATTTTTTTAATGTATATTGTAATACAGCTTGTTCTAGGAGCATTCCATCTCATTTAAGGAAGTAACTTCTTGCTCATCCTAATTTTACTCATCTTTCAATATCAACCATATCATATTTTTTCATTAATTCGATATGATCAAGTGGTTTGAAATCGAACTGAGGAATTTCTCAATATGTTTTTACTACAACATTTTCACTATCATCTTTTCCTTCTGGGACATCTGGATGAAGTGAAGTATTAGGCATTTTAAGTAATCTTCATTCAAGTTCTTTAGCTATTTCTCAGTGTTTATTCTCCAATTCTTGAATTTTAGTTTTAAGATTCTTAGCTCATTCATAATCTTTTTGAGCTGCAAGTTGCTTTTGCTGAGCTTTAGTTTGATCTATTTCTAATTGAAGAGCTTTTCTTTGATCATCTAATGCCAATACAGCATCAACATCAATATCCATATGTCTTTTTTCACATATTTGCTTATACGCTTGAACATCATCACGAACTTTTTTAATATCAATCATTGTTAAGTATTATAAGAATTAAATATTATTTGATAGTTATTTATAGATTACATGCTAGAGTACCGACATTTTTATATATTAAATTGTAAATCTGTATTTTGAATGTAGCTTTTTTTACAACAAGTTCAATAATAAATTACTCGACAACTTCTTCAGCATAATGAAATACAACATATACCATATTAGTCGTAGGATTTAATCAGAATCATATTCATATACGACTGAAATGAGGCATAACTATCGCTTTATAGTGAGTACCTTTTTCTCATTCTTTAATGAAACTATCAAAAACTTTCTTAGCTGATTCAATTAGCTTATCTGTACAATCTCAATTATTACATTTATAATATCTATATCAAACGCTCTCAGAGAATACTGCCTTTCATTGTGTTTCGTTAGGAAAGAATACATTAAGATTATTAAACCAATCTTTGATGTTGTTATAATTATAGAATCAATCACTTTCAGTTCTTTTATGAACTCATTGTGTTAATCAATTATCTGCAATTTCTTTAGCCCAAGCAACTGCTGACTTTTCTAAATCACTGTGATATTCAAGTTTTTCTATTCATTTTTCTGCTCTTAAATCGTTATGCCATGATAGAAGTGTCGATCTTACTTTATCAAAATCAACGTTTGACAGCGTTTGATAGTTTGTTCAATCTGATTTTTTTGCGATATTTGATGTTGTTTTAGTTTTTTTGAGCTTATTTAATTCTGAAGCACTTCGTTCTCATAACTCCTTAATTAATATTTTTGCGGTAGAATTAGCATTCCTTTGAACGTTTGGTTCATTAAGAATAGAAGTAATTATATTAAGATAATCCTTCTTTTTTTGTTCAGTCATAGACGACATCTGATTATTAAAAGTCTTTATTAGCTTTTCAGATTGTGCTGAATATGAATATGATTCAAATTGACCTATGGTTAATAATCAGCTAATTAATAAGAGTCAGAAAATTATTTTTTTCATCCGATTACTTATTAGTTAAAGAAAGGGATATTTACTCACCAGAAAGTAGTATCTTTTATCATAATTAATACTCAAATTATTAGTAATAAGATAAGAAATACTGAATTAACATATCATTCAACTATAGAGAATTTTTCTTCTTTTATTCTAAATAATTTTTGAATTATAATTGCCCAAAATCTTCATCAATCGAGAGCTGGTAATGGTAGAACATTCATAATAGCAAGAGCCATTGATATCATTCATACAAATGCCAAGAAACTAACAAATCAAAGGTTTTCAAACATTACCTGTCATACCTTAACAATAGCAACTGGTCATGATAATGAATTTATTGCTTGTGTTCATTTTCAATTAACAATCAATGATCAGATTCTAGCTAAATTATCCATTGTAAAATCCCATTCAGCCTTAATTTCATGGAATGCTGCTAACATAGCCTTATGAAAAGGATATTTAATTTCTAATACTTCAAAATCTCATGCTGTAGTATTATAGACTATTCAAAGTTTACAATCATCTCAACAATCAAATTCTGCTTGATTAACCGCTGTATCTCATGAGAAACTATATGCTATAGCGTTTCCTGTTGTATTTGATATTGATTCAAGAGTTTCTGCTAAATTCTTTTGAGATATTTCTATTCAGTTAATTGATTTAATTACTGTTCACGTTTGGAATCATAATTTATCAGCAACTCATCATCATATTACTGATGTAACTATTATATCTCAATCCACAACTTCTCAGCTTATAAATCATTGTTTTTGAAGGAATGATATTGATGGAGATACATAACTTTCAGAATATAATCATAAATATCAATCAGGTAGTACTCACATTGGTTTCATACCAGCTGTAAAGCTTATTGTAAATAATACCCATGCTGTAATACAGTTCATAATAACTCAAGCTAAAACAATAATCAATTTTTTCCACATTTTAGCTTTAATAAAACTATCTGGATCACTATTTTCTTCGTTATCAGCTCAATCTTCTCATTTAAGTTGAACAAATCATCCTAATGGAATCCAGTTTAATGTGTATTCAGTTCATGTTTTATCTTTCCATAAAGTTGTAACTTTTGGAGGTAATCATAATCAGAATTCCTTTACTTTTACTCAAGACTTTTTAGCAGCTGTAAAATGTCAAAATTCATGTAAAATTACTAGCACAATAAAGGCTAAAATTCATAATATAATTCACCACATATATAAGTTAATAATGATTAAAATTTTATGTAGTATAGGAAAATTCATTATTAAAACAACACAATTTCGTTAGAGAAAGATTTGAACTTATTCAATAATACTGACTTTTTAATTTTTTTATTATTTTGTATTGACTTTAATATTAAAAATAATTATAAGATTGATGTGTGAATTGTTGTGTTCGTTTTCATGGTGAAGTATAGAAGGTAAAAGCAAAAAAAGTTCTTCGTATGGAGAGCTTTTTTTGTTATATTAAATTTTTCGACATAAGAAAAGGAGTAAATTGAATTTCAACTTACTCCTATGTGCGCATGTAGTCAGCTCTAGCGAGAGATCTCAGCGACCAGATGCTGGACGGCCGTTGTGTAGCTATACGGCGAGGATGTCGATCGGCGATTCTTGATGTCGATAAACTTCACCTTGCGCGGCTTGATCTTGATGACCATAGCGACATTCTCGCCGGCGGGCAACTTGTCATGGAACTTCTCGTAGTCTTCGTCCAATGGCTTCCAAGCCGGACCTTCTGAAAAGCCTTCGGGGAGACCCTCTGCGGATACTAACACGTACTTTGCGCCATGTGCTGGCAAATTCTCCTGCTTGAGGAGTTCAGTAAATGCGATTACCTTCATATAACTGTATGTATTTGTTTGTTTTTCAGCTGGAAACCGCTGACGTTACCGAATCAATTCTTGATTGGCAATTAGTTTATAAATATCTCTAGAGTTAATGTCAATAGTAATTTTATATTTACAGTACATACTACATTATTTCTCATAATAGTTTTGCAACTGTTCATCTTTTAGCTGGATAGTTCCATTCGGATTTAGATATTTTTACATTAGATAATAATCAGTCTGATTTTAGTCTATTAGCATATGGTGTTACATAAGATTCTCAGCTTTCATCTAATTTTCAATAAAGTATTCTTCAAATCACCGTTATCAATTGTCAGTTTGTAATTGTATCTTTAGGATTAAATTTACCATTACTTCATTTAAATATTCATAATTTACAAGATTCTCGTACAGACCATTGTAAATCTGACCATGCGTCTCATATATCATCAAACTTACAATTCTTATTATTTCATTCTAATTTTGTTCAGTTTTTTACATAGGGGATTGCTGTTATTATCATTTTTGATGCTTCATCTCTTCTTATTGAATTATTTGGTTTAAACGCATCCCAGTTTTCATGAACTGTTATTCATCTTTTATTTAATAAGGTCATAAGTCATTGATTAGTTGATTTATCATATACTAAGATAGAATTACATCATGAACGATTTTCGTTACTAAAATCTGATGCACAAATCTTGTAATTTCATCATTTTCTTATCATCAATCAGCTTTTAAACTTCTTTTCTCATTGATCTTGTTGCGTAAATTCTATCCATCAATCATTAGGTAGTGACGCCTCACTTGGTTTTAAAATATATCATCTTTCATCAAAAATCGTGATTGTAATATATCACTCATAAGTAGGCATTTTTAAATTATTTTTAATTGCTGATACAGAAAAATCAGTTTCTTCAAATGTTCAGAAAAAGTTTGGGGAAACTTTAATGTTATAAGTGTCTGGATGATCTCAACGAGCATATGTATGGTTTATAAAGCCAAACAATGCAAAATATATAATTAATAGGAAACCAAATTTTTTCATATACTAATTGAACTATAAATTCAAAATTCATTATTCTTCACTTATATCTTCAGCTGATACACAAGCACCATCTTTTTCAACAAGTGTCGGAGATTTGCTTATTCATTGTCTATCAAGGAAACAATCATTTAAGTATAGATATCCATCGTCTCAACAAACAGGTACATAATCTGTTGGACAATTTAGCAATCAGTCATTGTCTGAATATTTTACTTCTTCATATTTATCTCAACTTTTACAAGTTCAATCCAAGAAACTTGTTGTGCTACAGAATGATCAATCATCAAATTTACAGATATTTCAATACTCTCACAAAGTAATATATCAAGATCATGATGCGCATGGATCATAATATTCATAATTAGTATTTTCTTCTTGTTTATCTCATCAGAAAAAACTACATCATGTTAATACCATTCAGAGAAGTAGTAATCATCAAATTGATTGTGTTTTTTTCATTTTGTTATTCTGAATAATATAAAATTATTTAAACCAATTCTTTATTTTAGAAAACCATCATTTATTTTCTTTTTTTGATTCTTTCTTATCTTTAACCTCTGAATTCTTACTTTGCTTTTCTTTCTTTAATTCTTCCTTTTCATGTTCTTCTTCAATTTCTTCAATTTGTGGTTTATGAACTTTTCTTTCTAATATACTTTTATCTTCACTAGGAAGTTCTACATCTGAAAAATCTTTTATTCATAATTCTGAATCATCATATTCTTTTCATTCAGCAATCCAAATATAACGTTTAGTATATTCACTATATTTGTGCTCCATTCTTAGAATAAATCTATGAAGATTATCTAATAATTCTGGATTTTTTTGAGCTTGTATATTTTTAGTCATAAAGGCTTTCAAATCATCTTTTGAAATTCATGAGATTTCTGAAATTGAATCCAAATCATAACTAATTGCTTCATTCACTATAACATTACATAAGGTCCATAATCATTTTTTAATAGTCCGTTCTCTTGATTCAAATTCTGATTCTTTTATCTCTGGATGAGACTTATATTCTATTGAGGCATCAACATTATTTACAATACCTTTAGATAGATCTTTATAACATTTGAGAACATAAGAAAAATATTGTTCCATTCTACAAGCAAAATTCAGAACATCTTCTGGTGCATTATTTACTGTATTTTCTTGTAGGTATGATATTAAATCACTTTCAGATGTTGAGATGTCTCAATAATTAAGATTAACAAGCTTATCAATTACTTTTAAAGGGATATTTGAATATTGTTCATCTACTTTACTAATTAACTCTTCTTGCTCTTTTAAATCTTTTGAAACATCGATATCAATTGATGATGATTCTAGTTTATCTATGATATAATTGTGTTTGAAATTTCAATAAGTTTCCGCATTCCTTTTAGCAATATTTACATATTTATTTTTCATTATTTCATTATCAAAAGCATCAGAAATAGCTTCATAAGTTTTTGCAACCATAGGATTTAGTATATCAAGTAAAGTAATTTTTATATAGTTATATTTAGCTAATTGTCAAATAAAATTATTATCAACTTATAAATAAAATCTGGAAATTTTATTCTATTTAAATAGTACTATTGTAGTTATGTTTTATATATTTAGTAAAGAATGGATAAGATTAAAGCGGTATTTAATGAATTAATTACAAAAATCTCTGTTAAATCAAAAGAATTTTATAATTTCGTTTTATTAAAATATAGAGAAAAACCTTATGTTGTTTTATGAATATGATCTGCAATTTTCATTGGTTTGATATGATTAATAGTAATTCTTATCACTGTTTCATCTTCAAATAATGAGCCAGTTGAAGAGCCTGTAGAAGTTGCTGAAGTTATTCCAGAGAATCCACCATTAACAGATGAAGAGAAAATTGAATTATGTAGTAAAGAGGCTAATAGAATGGAACGCTCTGCATATGATTATGAATGGGATATTTGAACTACAACACAATTTTCAAAAGATGAAGAATCACATCAATTAAAATGAGTAACTTATTTATTAAATGAAGACTCTTTATTAGCTCAATGTACAATTGAATCAGGTAGATATAGAGATCCTGAAGTTAGAGTTAGTTTTCTACCTTCAGAATATTATTCTTATGATAAATTTATTGTTTATCAAAAGCACTGTGAAGGATTATGATGACAATTAAAATCTCGTTGATGATATGGTCATTGAATGATTTGATCTTGTTGATTTGATGATTGAACAACTTGTGATTTAAGAGAATTTTATAGATGAAACTGTAGTAAGGGAAAATAATTTTCAAATATTAGTCTTGTTTTTAAGTCCTTTGTTGACTATATTTTTGCAGTAAACAAAACTAATAAAATATGAAAAAATTAACTAAGAAAGAAATCTGGAAGTTACTTATTGTAACTTGGGGTGAATTAACCTTTGTTGGATTCATTGTATTCATGTCTGCATCGCCTATATCTTGGTATGCTTTAGGATTTGCATTCCTGGTCTTTATGCATGCAATTCTGAATTATTCTAAGCAGTCAGAGAGAATTGAATCTCGAATTCGTTCTATCGTTCCTGCAGTATTCTTACCAAGTGCATTCTTTGCCCTCTTTACTGCACTGCTGTATGCACTTTTCAACTCTGTCTCTGCATTCTGCCCTGTATGCTTAGGATTGTATGCCTGCACTGTTGGATATGGAATCTGTGCTTACTTTGAATCTCATTACGCTTAATTAGGTTGTGATTACAGGTCTGGTGCTTTATTTAGCATCAGACTTTTTCAAATATTAGTTTATAATTATTAAAACAAAATAGTTTTTATTCACTTTGAAAAACAGATTCATTTTCATAAAAAAGGCAAAAGTGTTTATTTATAAAAAAATCAACTTCTATGCTACTAAAAGATTATATTGCTTCAAATCTTAATGAAGAGCAAACAGCTGCTGCTCTTCACACTGATACTTCTGCTTTAATTATAGCAGGTGCATGAAGTTGAAAGACTAGAGTATTAACTTACAAAATAGCTTATCTTATTTGGTGAAAGCATATTCGTGTAGAAAGAATCCTTTGAGTTACCTTCACCAATAAGGCTGCCAATGAAATGAAAGAAAGATTAATTAAATTATGAGATGATATTTCTGCTCAAAGCTTTACTGAAGAAAACAAAACTACTGAAGAAAGTCCTGACAATGATAAGGATTTTCAGAATTTTATGAATTCTATTCAATCAAGTTGAAGCAAAGCAAAAAGTTTAGATCCAAGAAGATTAAAATGGATTTGAACCTTTCACTCTATTTTTCTTAAAATATTAAAAGAAGATATCGAGGCATTATGAAAAAAATACAACAAGAATTTCTGAATTCTTGATGCTGATGATAGTTCTAAAATTATTAAAGATATTTGTAAAAGATTAAATGTACAAGATTTATTCAAACCACAAGAAGTTAAATCATTTATTTCTACCCAAAAGAATAATTGAAGAACTTCTGCTGATTTCTTACTTAGAGCTTGAAGTGCACAAGAACAAAATATGGGTAGAGTATATCAAGAGTATGAAAAAGAATTAGAAAAGAGTAATTCGCTTGATTTTGATGACCTCCTATTACTCCCCTACTTACTCTTCAAAAAAGATGAAAAGATTCTAAAAAAATGGCAGAATGCTTTTGATTATATCTTAGTTGATGAGGCACAGGATACCAACTGGATTCAATTTGAACTTATGAAGATGATGAGTTGATCTTGAGCTAATATCACTCTTATCTGAGATGATTTTCAGAGTATTTATTGATGGAGATGAGCATTAATGGAAAATTTCCTTAATGTTAAGCATTATTGGAAAGATATAAAGATGTTCAAACTTCAAACAAATTATCGTTCAAAAGCACATATTGTAGCTGCATGAAATTCTGTTATTAAAAACAATAAAAATCAGTATGAGAAAAACATTATTGCGCATAGAGAAGGGAATGATAAAATAACCGTATTTACAAACAATACTGATACTGATGAAGCTGCTAACATTATTGAATTAATAAAGCAGATGAAAGAAAAGGGAAAGTTAAAATCTTGGTGACAAGTTGCTATCCTTTATAGAACAAACTCTCAATCACAGAATTTTGAATCTCTTTTTATTCAAGAAGGTATTCCATATAAAATCTATTGAGCTTTTAAATTCTTTGAGAGAAAGGAAATTAAAGATATTCTTGCTTTCTTAAAAGTTGTAAATAATCCATTTGATTGAGTTTCTTTAAAGAGAATATTAAATATTCCGAATAGAAAAATTTGAGCAACTTCTATAGAACGTCTTGAAAATTATGCTTCAGAATTATGATTAAGTTTGTATGAAGTACTAACTATAGTAGCAGATACCTGAGATTCAAAATTATTAGAGTCAGAAGCTTGACTTAAATTAATGCCTGCTGCAATTAACTGAGTTATAGATGTTGTTAAACTTATTAGAGAATTACAACATTCTGTTAAAGAATTAAATCCTGCAGATTTAATTAATGTTATTATATCTAAAGTTCATTATAAAGAATATTTAATTAAAGAAGAATGAAGTGACCAACAAGCTGATGAAAAATATGAGAATGTATGACAACTTATAAATATGGCAAGTAAATATGAATTCTGAATGAGCAATCAAAATGAAGAGATTGTTAATTCGTGAGATGATTTATTGAGATGGTTTTTGGAAGAGGTAACTTTAATGGTTGATACTATTGAGAGTTCTGATGAAAATTCTGATGCAGTAAAATTAATGACTATCCACTCCTCTAAATGACTAGAATTCCCTGTTGTTTTCATTGTTTGAGTTGAAGAAAATGTTTTTCCTCTTTCAAGCTCTTCATTGGATCCAAAAGTATTAGAAGAAGAAAGAAGACTTATGTATGTAGCAATAACAAGAGCAAAAGATATGCTCTTTATATCACATGCTAAATCAAGAATGACTTGGTGACAAGTAAGGATGAATCCTGTTAGCCGTTTCTTACAAGAAATACCTAATGATTTACTTAAATTCTATGATTTAACTAACTCTTCATGACCTACACAAAAATCTAGCATAACTGAAGGATGCACAGTAAGACATAAACTATTTTGAACTTGATATGTATTAGAAGTTTGGAATGATCTTTGAATTGTAAAATTTCATAATCCAAAATTTTGATTAAGAAAGGTTGAGCTTAGATTCTTAGAAGAGATTTAGAATTCTAAATTTTTTCTTTTAAAGATTAAACATTTCAGAAAAGATTTCCCTTTAAATAACTTAGAGAGACTCTAAAGAGATATAAATTTAATTAAATAATGGAATAAATTTCCTTATTCTATTTTAGTGTCATTTCTATTTTTGCCTAATATGACAATTTAAATTGGCTTAAAAATTTTAGTCTTCAAATACTTGAATATGAGACCTTGAATCTTTATAATTTTATTAACAATAAATTTATCCTCTATTTTGTTATGATATGAAATTGGAATTAGAACAACGAGAAGATATGTTAGCAAATGATGAAAAGCTAAAAACAGACTGAGTAGATAAATTATGGAAAGAATTTACAAGAAGAAGAAACTCAATTAAAAAAGAAATTTTTGATTTATTATATAGTTCAAGACATTTAAACTTTAGCCATCATGATAAATATCTTCATTATGCAGTTTCTGAAGATAAAGTTAAACCTTGGAATAAATTATATTATGATAGTACTGCAACTTATTTATTAATATTTCATAAAGTACCAGAGCTTTTAAAACAAAGGAATATTACAAGATATACTGCAGATAAAATCTCTAAAATCCTTCAATGAATGGTTTATTGTGATGATGTCCTTTCAAAAAGAGAAGTACAATCAGATCCATTAGCTACAAAAACTACTGAAGAATTGCTTAATTGAAAAAGACTCACATGAGTACAATTAGAGATTCCTTTTGATTTTGATGAAGAAGAAAAGCCTTGAGATAAGGTTCAAGAAGATCATACAAAAAGAAATTTTTTGTCAGACGATCAAATGAATGAACTCTATAAAAATGATGATGAAAACGAAAATTGGTGGAATAGAATCTAATTTCTAATGATTTAAGAAATCTACAAGTTTTCGTGCAAATTTTGTGGCAGCTTCAGGTCAATTTGCTGTTATTATTTTTCAGTCCTGAGTAACCTCTTCATATTTAAATATTCCTCAATTCTTCTCTATTTGAGAAATTTGAGTTTTTTCTCAATCATCCCATCAAGTTACTTCTTTTCAATTAAATATTCCTGAATAGGATAAAATAGTTGGAGCTATACAGATTGCAGCAATTGCTTTTCATTGCTTTGCTAATGAGAGATATGTTTCATCATTAAAATATTGGTTTTCTGCTCATCATCATCCAACGAATACTAATAGATCATAATCTAATGCACTTACTTCATCTAGCCTTTTAGTATTTTCTATTTCTTTTCAAAATACTCACCTACAATATCATCATTTTCATGAAGCTACTTCACATTCATGTCATTGTGCTGTAAGTGTTTTATATGGAATTCAAAACTCATTATCTTGGAATCAATTATTTGCAACAATAAATAATACTTTTGCCATATTTTTTAATAGTTAACTAAATAACTTTTAATTCTCTTAATATTTTCTCATAATCTGAGTATTCGTTTGGAAACTTGTTTTTAATATAATCTTTTAATAATTCTTGCCATCATCCAAAAGTTTGTAACTTTTCTTCATCAGGTCTTCATAGTTTTTCAATAAGATCATCAACTTGTTTTGTATCTTTTTTCAATCTAAAGTCTGTTAGTTTTTCTCTTAATGCAGGTGATAATACTTCATCTATTTTATTAAAATCAAGTTCTTTTACTTTTAAAGTTAATGAGATATCATTTATATTTAATTCTGGAACTTCAAAATCATTAAGTTTTAATTGAGATGATGAAGATAATATTGTTTTTAGTTGTTGAGTATATTGCCTATAAATACTTTGCATATTCTCTTCATTGGTTGCTCAGATGTTTTCTGTTTCTATATAATGTAGTGGCTGTCTTGCATAAAATGAGAAATTTCATTTAGAATATTTAAAGAATCATTTTAACTGATTTGATTCTAATGAAGATGTAGGCCGAATACTTCAAGTACAAAGATAATTTCGAAGAACAAAAGGAGCATGAAGATGCCCTGAAATAAATGTTAGATCTCTATTTTCTAACAAAGTATCTGATAGCGCTATATCTTTATATGTAAATTGAGAACGATATCCTGGAAATTTTGTTTTATTAGTATAATAATGGTGTATTATTGTTAGTTTTCATTCTTTTTTAATAAAACCATTTAATAGTTGGTTAACTTTTCCTGAGAATACTTCGTTTTTATCTTTAGATTCTAATAAAGTTTCAGTTAAAGGATTCTTTCAATTTTCGTATACTTCATATTCATCTTCATGTAAATCCAAGCAAAAAGGCATAAATAATATTTTTTCTGATTCTATTTCTGTAAGCCAAGGCTTAGTTATAAAATGAATAGTTCATGTTCATCATTGGAGCAAATCAAATACTTTTTTTCACTCTTCAAAAACAAAATTCTCTCATAGCCAGTCATGATTTCATGAAAGAATATATAATGTTTTTCATTGTTTATATAATTCTAGAAATAATTGAAAGAGTTCTAAAAGTGCCTTTCTATCATAACTAAAATGATAAACATAATCTCATAAGAAAATTATATTATTTTCTTCAGGTTTAGATTCAATAAAAGATTTAATCTGGTTAAGGACCTTATCCTTAATTTTTGCTGAAAGGTGGATATCTCATACTAAAAGCATTATGTAGTTATTTTTTAAAGATGTAATTACTATAGTAAAATTGTTTTTATCTTCAAGAATTGGTTAAAAAAAAATCCAGATAGTGAACCATATCTGGACTTTAAATGGAGAGAGTTAAACAACCTTCTTAACAGAAATGTTGTTAAGGATTGTTGCGAGCCGTTTTGTGGACTCATTCTTGGATTCTAAACCCAGGAGCCTACGGCGCTTCTGCTCCCTTTTCTCTTTCTCCATCTGTACTCTGCGTTGCTCAGCTTTTCTCTGAGCTTTTTTCTGAATTGGATCTTTTCTCATATTTTAATTTTTTTTAGTTGAGCAAGTAATAATATATTAATGTTATCATCCATATTCAAGTAAAAATGTAAATAATTTTATAATTTTTTCTTTAAAAACATTTATTTATCTATTTAAATATTGTTTAAATTCTTTTGACTTTTTACTTTCGTTTTGTAGAAATTAGGTCATTCATTTCTTAACCTCGTTATTATGGAGTCTTATGAAGCAACTCAAGAAACTAAATCAAACTTATGTAAAAAATGATTAGTTATCGAAAGATGTTCTTGATGTCTATTTGAAACACTTTGTAGACTTGAAGAGCAGAAGAAAAGATTTGAAGAAAACGATTAATCGGGAAGTCTTTTGATAAATTTCCTTTATAAATATACAATTATTAAATAATATTAAATTATTGAAGTTCTGAGCTTCTTTGATTATTTCATTTTTTGTAATAATTTATTTTAAAAAGAAAGGCTTAAAACCTTTCTTTCTTATCATTCATCAATTATCACATTTCATTACTTATTGCATCTCTTACCATTTCTTCTTGTTCTTTCTTCTCTTCAGGATCTACAACAGCTCATCTTGCTTTTGGTATCAAGACACTTTCTAATGCAGATTTAAAGTCTCATTTTGAATTATAATCAACAAAGATTTGTCTTGCATCTCTATAAGAAAGTTCGAAAGCAAATGGGGTATCACTTGAATATAATTCTCTCAAACTATTAAAGATATTTAATAAGTGATTAATATTTATAACTAAATCATAAATAGTTTTTTCTTGAGCACTTGAAGGTGCCATTTCTCAACGAGTTACATATTTATCATATAACATTTCAAATTCTTCATAACTCATCTTTTTAAGAACAGGATTTGCTGTATATTTTGAAATTTTAAACGCTTCATTTAATTCTCAAGGGTAATTTATTTGTAATATCCTTCATCTTGAAAGTATTGGGTTACTTAATCTATCATATGAGTTTCTTGTTCATAAGAATAAACAATCAGGATTCGCTTTTATTGTTCATAAATGTCAGTGATATACTGATCTACTTCTATCAAATAGTGAGTGTAATCTTTCAAAACATTGATCATTTAACTTATCTATTTCATCGAATAGGATTATTGTTCCAGGTTTTTGCATTAATCTAACCCAATCAGCTTGTTCATAACTAGAATTATTTTTCTTTAATGTAGGAGCAAAAAACATATCATTTGGATCCATTTTACTACATTGAACTCTAATAATTTCTCTGTTTGTAACATTAGCCAAGAATTCACACATTACTGTTTTTCATAATCATGGTCATCATTCAAGAATTTCTATTCAACTATTTTGTTTCTGGTCTGCAAGTCTTGCTGATAATGTTTTTAATATCTCTTTTTCTTCATCAAGAACGATATAATCAGGATCATATGGAGGGACTTTAGACCTTGGATTAAGTTTCTGTTCTTTTATAAGTCTTTGAATAAAGAGTTCTGTATATCTTGCGTCTTTATAATATTCTTTCATATCATTTAACTCCTTCAATAATCTTGCTTTTTCTTCTTGTTGCTTCTCATCATGATATCTTTTAACTAAGTTATTCAATTCTTCTTTTCATGATTTTTTCCATCTTGAAAGTTTCTTATTGAAGATTCTGAATTCATCGGTTGTCATTTCAAATTTAATTGGATAATCTCTAATTAATACATCTTCAAATTTTTCTGCATCTGAAAGATATAATGTTTTATTATATTCATGAGTCTCTCAGTTCATAATTTTAACAATTAGTGAGATTTTTCAATTTGCTTTTTCATCTCAAGTAATCTTCCATTCTATTTTTTCAGATCAATCTTCATTATAATAGAGAGCAGTATCTATTCAGTAAGCATCTAGATTTTGAATTACTCATTTTGATTCTTCTGCTCATAATCTTAGTTTAAATATTCTTTCACTAAAAATTCTATCTAATTTTAAGTCTAATTTTTGTGCATCAGTTGATGGAATTCCTTTTAGCGATTCTTTGATTTGTTGAACAAAAGCATCAGATTCTTTAAATTGTTCAATAGCCTCAATATTTTCAATATCTTCTAAAGTTTCTTTAACTTGATCTATATCATCTTCAATATCTCTTTTTAATTTTTCTACTCTATCTTGTTCATCTTTCTTTTGTTTAACTGATTCTGCTCTAATTTCATCTCTTCTTTTATTAATTAAGTCTTTAAGCTTTTTATTGTAAGTATCTCTGGTTTCAGCATCCATTGATATAATAAGTTTTCTTGTTGATTCATATATTGGATTCTCATAAATAGATGAAATATCGATTGCGTTTCTAATATCTTTTAGGATTTCTGATATTCTATCTAAGTTATCATCAACTACTTCTTGGTATTCATCTTTGTGTTCTTCTTGATAATCTTTTATTCTATCGTTAACAAGATTTAATAAATCATCAAGATCTTTATCTTGTTTTACTATTCATGCTTGAATATTTTTTCTTTTTTTCTTGATATCTTTTAATCTATCTTGAATTGTTATTAATGTTGCAATATCACTTGAAGTTCACAATTTCTCTGCCAAATTATCAAGTTCTGAAAATATTGATTCAAGAATAATCTTATTCTTCTTTTCAACGATTTTTCTTTCCATTCATTTTAAAACTCATTCATATTTTATAATATCAGGATTTTTCTTTATCTTTTCAAATATGTGATAAACTATTGTTATTGATTTTTCATCAGTTGCTGAATTAAATAAGTCTTTTAATGAAGTTTTAGATCAATTAATATCAAATTCTAATTCCCAAATCTTTTCAATTATAGAGTTATCTAATTTATCAGTTTCATCTTCAGTATCATCATCAAGTGAAATAGATATTTCTCAATTTTCTAATGATTTTAATAATACATTTTTTCAATTATCATTTAATTCAGTTACTTTAGCTTCTTTTGGATATATTAATTTTCATGGAATTTTATCCTCATCACCTACGAAAAAATTAGTTCTAAAATTTTCAATTGTACTCCAATAGTAATCTATATTTCAATTTGAAGTTTTACAGAAGAATCATCATTTTTCATCAATTCAAACAACGTCAGTAACATCGTTAATTTGATAGATTTCGTTAATTTGTTTATTTTTAGAAAAATCATAGAAATTTATAATATGTAACTTTGATCAGTCTTCGGTTTCATTCACTACGAATAAAAAGTTTTTCTTCTTATCTACGAACATTTGTTTTATTCACTTAAATGGAACATCATATACTTCCATTTTTTTATATCATGCACCATTTTTATATTGATGAAGCATTCATCATTCACTTATTAATATACTTGAGCTATCTATTTGAAACACTTCATCTCAAGGGAATTGATATTCATGTTCATCATATTGTGCTCAAGAATATGCGTGAATAAATCAGTCATTTCAACTTTCAAATTTAGCATTATTTGAAATTATTTTTTTACAAGTTTTCCCGAAGACATCTCAATATGGAAGTTGAATTCAAACGAAGCTTAATGTTGAAGCCTTTAATCATTTATTTTCAAAATCACTTATATTTACTGAGAGTAAATATCACTCACTCGTATAGATATAATATTTTCATTCTTTTTTATATGCTTTATCTATTTTAAACAAAGGGATAGATTTTTTTGAAATATCACCTTTTTTAGTTAAATATATTGGTTTTCAATAGCTATTAACTCAATCTTGTAATTGCTTTGCACACTCGGGGAACACAATTGGTAACTTTGAATTTTGCATACTTAATTCGTAGTAATCTTTATCACGAATTCCTAATTCTTTAATAAATGAAGGCACAGAGTCGTATCCAGGAGCAAAACTTAATGCACATAATCTTTGTAAATTTTCAATCGTTCATTTATCAACTGCTTCCAATTTTTGTTTTTTAATATCAAATAGTTCCTCTTTTGCTCATTCTTCAATATATTCCATTTTTTTAATATAGTATATAAAATAATTATTTCATGTATTTTCTTATTTTTTTCTTTAGATGTGTCTTATGTGATTCCACAATTTCTTTTGACAACTCTTTTGAACTTCATGCATACACAGCTCATCAATCTGAAGGAGAACCAAAGTAATATCCTATTAGATTACTCCATGAATCGTTTATATAATATGCAGTAACTCAGAATCAACGTTTCTTTAAATCATCTATCATTGCTTTTAAATCCTGCCTACGTGATCAGTTATAAAGGTCACCATCTCAGATAAATGAGATATTTCAGAACGATTTTCAGCGAGTTTTCCTTGATTGCTTTAACATATTCTCATATACGTAGGAGATTGGTTCTCTTGAGTTTCATCATGATATATGTGCAGACCTCATTAATTTTGCTGGTATTGAACATTTCTTTTTAGATGAGAATTTTTCTCAGAAACTCATCACCTCATCAACTCTATCTCAGAATAGGACAATACTGAAATCTACTTTAAAATGTTCTAGTACTTTTGCTCTAATAATAGCCGCCTTAACAGATTCTCTTAGAATAGATCATGGATAATCAATTCTTCACATACTTCATGAAGTATCGATAATAATTGTTTCAAACATATTTATTTCATTACTTTCACGAACTTCATGATTTCTTCTAAAGATTAATGGGTCTCAAGTAATGGCAAATTCTACTAGTTTTCATCAATCTATTTGTGGGCCACTACGGTAAATATCATTCTCATTTCTTAGTATTTGATATTGTACTGGTAATATTTTTTGTAGTTCCTTAATTTGCTTTCTTACTTCAGGTTCAACCTCAGCTTCAAGTTCTTTATATTCTTTATAGTATCCTAGTTCTTTTTCTGTAAATCATAACTTCTCCATTTCACTCTTCATTTTTCTTTTTTCTTCAGCTATTTTATCTTTCATACGTTTTGCATATTCTTTCAATTTTTGTTTATATTCTTCATCTAGTAACGAGTTTTTTAATGCTTCATCAATTTTAGATTCATCATCAAGTTTTTCTAGATTTTTTCTTTCATCTTCTAAGATCTTGTCTTTTCAGATTTTATCAACCATATCCTTAGCAAAATCTGAAAGTTTAGATTCATCGAGAATATTCTTTATGTCTTCTTTTGAATTAGCTTTATCCAATTTATCAAGAACCTCGTTTAATTCTTCCGATTGTTTCATCAAATCATCTTCCTTAGCCTTTTCCATCATTTCATCTAAAAGTTCAGATGGAGATTTTGTTGGCTTAGCATCACTTTCATCTATTAATTGACCTTTTCAATTTCATTGTTGTTTACTTTCTTTTTCATCTCAAGTTTTTTTTCATTTTTGATCTTGCTCCGATTGATTTGATTGTGAATCATTATCTTGAGAATCTGAGGCGTTTTCACTTTGTGAGGTATTATCGGTTGATTCTCAATCTCAAGTATTTTGAGCGTCAGAATTTTTAGATCATTCGTCTCATTTTTCTGGATCACTATTCTTATTTTCTCAAGTGTTTTCACTGTTTGATTCAGATTTACCGTCTTGTGATTCTCAGCTTTGTGAAGACTCTTTACTATTATTTTCACTATTTGAATTACTCTTTTTATCAGATTTATCTCAAGACTGACTTTGATTATCTCAGAAATTATTATCTGCATTTTGATTATTATTTTGATTATCGTTTTGTTCTTGTCCATTTTCATTTGATTTCTCTCAATCTTCTTTTTCTGTTGGAGTAGCATCAACTCTTAACCAAGATCATAGTGATGCATCCCATATTTCAGACCAGGCATGTCAGTCATTTTTAGTAAGACAAGCTTTTCATTCTTTATTGCTAGATTGAACCATATGACCAACAACTAATCTTGCTGGTACTCACAACTGCCTACATAAAGCAACAAATAATGAATTAGCACTAAAACATTCTAGAATTGGAGATTCATCTAGATGCTTAATGTAAGTATCTCTATTTGATTTATTTCTTAATGTTCATTGTACCTTAGTTGAGTATTTTTTGTTTTTTATAATATAATACTTGATAGCTGCAGCTATTTGCTGTGGATTAGCTCAAGAAGATCTTAAATTATCTAATAATTCTTGAGTATCTTGTGATAATGAATCAAAGATAATTTTATCAGAATCAGCACTTACTGGAGCTTTAGTATTATCGTGTTGATTTAATCAGAAATTAAAACTTACAAATTGTTTTTCATTACTAACAAGATATACACAACCATTTTGATCTACATGAAATTCAGGAGCTGATTTTCATGTAGAATGAAGAGTTGAAGTATCAGGCCAAGCTAAATCAGGAAGAGGTATTGCATTAATTCATTTAGTAATTACTCAAGTATAAGCATACTTTTTTGTTCATTCTGGTAACTTATGTGTTAATTGAGAAAGTGTTTTTCTTTTAGACCAAAGATTTGTTTCTCTGTTAAAATATGATTTTTTTCATTGAGTGTAATATCATAAAAATGCTGGATAAATTTCAGCGAATCTTGATTGTTCCCCCATTGCTTCTCAGATTTCAGAATCCTGTGGTATATATTCGTCTCTGTCTTCAGGAGGAGTTTCAAATTCTGACTTATTTTCTTTTGATTTAGACTTACTACTTTTTCATTGTTTTCATCAATTTCATCATCCATTTCAACTTTGTGATCATTGGTTTCATTCTTCATCTCATTCGTCATCTCATTCTTCAGTATCTAAATCTCATGAGTTGTTATCTCATCCGTTATTTTCAGAATTCTCTTCTCAATCATTATCAGATTCTTCTCATCCATCTTCTCTTTCGTCTTCTCACTGATTTCATTTATCGCTAAAAGAATCTTCTTGTTTTTTTGAAGAATTTTTATCAAAAACTTCTTCTATTTGTTCATTAATATCATCTTCTACCTTTTTCCTTTTCGTCCTATTCCTTTTAACAGAAAGTGAATTAAGATATTCCCTAATTCTTCTTAATTTTTCTCTAAATTTATCAGCTGAATCATTTGGCCCTAAAACTTCCATTTATTTAATTATTTTATAAACACTTAATTATAAATGGAAACTGGTTTTTTTGCAAATTTTGATCGACTAAATATTAACAAAAAAAGCTATACTAAATTATCTAGTATAGCCCTGTTTATTTCTAAGGAATAACTACTACTCTACCATCCCCTACCTCATCATCAGCCACCTCATCATCAGCTTGAATATCATCAACCAAATGATGATCATGAACTATGTCAGCTTGATGAAGAATATGAATACCCTCATCATGAATAACTTGATGAAGAATATGAATATGGATAATAGTTCACAGATTTATTAATATAACTAATTGAGTTAAGTAGAGAATCTAAATCTCAATCAAAATACGAAATATCTTCTGGAGTAATATTTTTAATAAACTGTGTTTGTACTCAGAATACAACAGCATACGGAAGTGCTTTTTCAACAAACAATGGATCTTCTTTGGTAAGAGCTTCGAATTTTTTCTTATCTACCTTCATTAAGAATTCTCTATATCAAAGACAATGATTATGTAGTTCATTTCATTTATCTGTATAGACTGCTCTATCTCTTGATTTATAGGCAAAGAGAATAAAAATAATTCATAAAACACAAACTAAAATATTTCAAGACCATACAGGTTTTAGATAAGAGTTAATAGCAGTTACTACACAAGTATATAGAACTAACCACATGAATACACTACATCAAACATAAGTTTTATTTGTAGTTTTAAAGGCAGTCTTTTCTCAAGCTACATAATCCAATTTTGATACATACCATTTTTCTGAGTCAATATATGATGTTAATCACTTTTTAGCCTTGGAAACTTGTTTATATAATGTATCTGAATCTTTTATAAAATGATATTCATCACTATTTTTAAATAAGCTATTAAAAAACTCAACTTGGTATTTTTTAGCTGAACTTGGAAGACTTTTCAGTTTTTTGATATAGAATTTTTTATTATCAATTTCAGAGAAGATTTTAATATATTTTAATGCTGCTCGCTGATATATTAAAGCTGTAATATCTTTTCAATCAACGACATCATCTATTATTACTCAAGCTTCGGGTGAATCCATTCATTTTGGAGCATCATATTGAACAATATATTTTTGTTTTTTCGATCATAAAATCGAATATCTTCTGTTCATGAACCATGTAAATCATCAACAAGTTAGAATCATTCAGAAGAAAAAAGCGATCGATTGTCGATTATTCAATTCATCATTATAATAGTCTTCTCAAGTTCAAAGAGCTTCAAGGGCTCAAAGAATTTCATCATTTAATTCAAATCAAATATTAGGCAAACTTATTCAGAAATTAACATCCTTATCAAACATTCAACTGCCATTAAAATAGAGAATATTATTATCACATGATAGAATTCATCAATCATCATAGAATTTATCGATATTCATCTTTTTATCTGACACAATAATATCGATATCTTCTCTATATATTCATGAACAAATGTCAGGAAATTCGTCTTTGGGGAACTCCAATTCTAATTCTATATTTTTTGATTTTTCATTTAAATTAAATATTGGTAATGGAAGATATATTTTATTCGTCCAGTTTTCATCTTCTCATGTAAAAGGCTTAACAAGTCCATACATAGAATATTCAGCTGTTAGCTTATCATCTCAACTGAACTCTCTTAAATCAAAATATTGGTTATAATATTCAGTTCCGTAGTCTTTATATTCAAATGGTTTTCAATTGATTTTAAAACCGCTTAACAGTGTTAAAAAATATTCAGAATTATATAAAAACTTATATGGAATAATTCACTCAAAATATTCAATTGGTTGATATATTATTAAATCTAATGTATTCTTAAAATCTATACTTCAAGATTTATGAACTACTCAATATATTTTATTATTTTCAACATCATAATCATTCACATATCATACAAAGAGTTGAGACTGTTTCTCATGATTATATTCAAAATATCCATTAGAAAATTTTATTGCTAAGGTGATTCAATTATATTCAGACAATTCTCAGGTATAAATAATTGTAATTTTATTCTCATCTCGAGAGATCTCTCAAGGAAATTCATCGATATTATAATAATCAGTATATCATAGAGAAACGATAAAATCTTCTTTACTTAATCACGTATAAGGCTTTGGCAAAGCTAATTCAACTTTAGGATTTTTAATAACTTGATCTCGATCATATCAGATAGGATTCCAATAGAGTTCTGAATATCACATTCATGAGAAATTTCTTATAACTCAGTACATTGAATAATCAATATCATACTTATGATCACCAAAAACATATTTATCTGCATCTCAAATCCTTACAACAGTATCTCAATATTCATCATAGGTAGTAAAATTATCATTATTTACTTTAATATTATCATAGAAGACTTGGAACTCTAAATTTCCAACAGAATAATATCTACTTAAGATTCTTTCAATTCAGTGCATCTGAGAATAAAAATTGGCATCTATTTTTTCATTAACATCAATAGTTCAATCAATTTTTATATCTCATTTTATCTCATAATTTGAAATATCAAAATTAGCATTTGATATATTTCAAAATAATAAGAATAAAGGTAATAGGAATAATGCTTTAAGTATTTTCATATGAAAACTGAATATAAAAGTAACTATTTTATAGTAAAGGAATTAGTAAGTTCAACAACAAAATCATTTATTGAAAAGCAGATAAGTTTTTCTATTATATTTTTGTTTATCTTATAATCTGCTTAGAATGAATAAAAAATTAAGCTTATTCGTTTTATTTGTATCTGTATTATTTTATTGATGTAGTAAAATTGATACAGAGATTAACTATACAGAAAATTCTGAAATTACATGATATGAATATTCTAAGTTATCGTATTTATTAGAATGAGTTATAGATATAGAAAATGATAAAGCTGATATTCGGAATAAGCCGTTAGCTAGTAATCATCAAAAATGAAGATTTATCTTCAATATCTTAAATAATAACTATATGGATAAATATGAGAATCCCATGGAAGCATCAGATTATCCTGTTTATCCGATACTTGATGAAACCTTATATGTTAATTGATGAGATATTCATGATTGAGTTGTTATTAATAATCAAGACTTTAAAGTAGGATATAAAAGATCTGATTTAAATAAAATCTTAGAAGATAGTGTTTGAGAAAGTGTAAATAATTGAGGAGACTTAAATGTTGATTGATTAATTCTAAGTTGAGATAACTATTTATTATTTAATTATAAATACTATTGATCAGATTTGATAGGGAATAAATGAAGAGCAACATCATTTGAAATCGATAGTATCAGTCAAGCATCAGATAAAGATATAGAAGTTACTGCAAGTTATTTCGATGATTTTCTTCAAGAGAAAGAAAATTATGATATAGGGGAATGTAATTTAACTTATCATATTAGTAAGAATCCATGAAGCTTTTATTGATATACTGTAAATGAATATAAATATACTTGATGCAGCATAAATACATGATATTTAGCTCCTGATATGCCTAGCCAAATAATTTATTGATTGAAAGACTGAATTTATAATGATTACATTTGATTAAAGGAAGAATTTAGATCAGAAGAAATTAACATTGATTTAAATAATGATTGAAAAGATGAATTCTTCCGTATTTGAGTTAATAGTCCAAATTGATCACAGATTCTCTGAGTTAATTGAGACAAATGATATAATTTTATTCTCGATTTTACTAATAATATTGTTGATGAAGATAACACATTAAGAGACTGATTATTTGTAGATATCTATTTTGAAAATATTGATTGATGAGATGAATTAGAAACTATTGTATCAATTTGAGATAAAAAGACTTGGTCAGAAAGTAATATCTATAAATTATGATGAGAAGATGGATTTACTAGAATTGGAACGATATATTGAGATTCTTATCTTCTTTATGAAAGTAATAGTAAAGTATTTCATGCACCATATTCAAAGAACTGAAAATGTGCGGAATATCATATTGTAGATTGAGGAATATGAGAAGTTGTTAAATAAAAAAGCGCAGGGTTATACCTTACGCTTTGAAAGTTGTTCTAGGACTTGATATGGCTGCACGAAATCATCATAGATTTGGCAGATTTTGTCTCTTAGAACATTTTTAATTGCCACATTGCTTGGCGTATCTACTTCAATATCATGAAGATTTACCCAAGCAAAACAAATAGTTTTTGTCGTAGTCTCCTCACCTTGTGCAGCTAAGTTAGCAGGAATGAAGTTTGAAGCCCTATAGACTTCTGTTCTTCCGACTGACAAGATGCATTGAATGATGTTAAATTTCTTAACAACATCAGCTGAGGTAGTGGAAGGGAAAGATGCCAAGCATTGTTCAATTTCAGGAAGTCTATCATAAAGATATGCACCTTTCTGAAAGAGCATAAGACAACAGTCAACAACAATCCTATGATCCATTTTCGCAGTTCCAAGGATTTCTACGAGTTCCTTAAATTTTTCTTTTAATTCTAATATTTCCATAGCTTTAATATTTGTTTTTGTCAGAAATTTTATAATGATTTAATTCACTGAATTCAACTTTTTGTGTATAAAAAACTATGTTCTGGTAGAATATGAAAGGAATATCTTATCGGTATATGGTGATTGAATAATATTATTTTTAGGAAACTCACTTTGAAGCTTTTGAGATAATATCTTCCACTGATTTTCAAGTTCATCATTTAGAATATGAACTTCTATAGCTAACGTATTTATTTTACCCCATATTGTTTGCTCAAGGTTGTTTAATACTTCAAATTCCATTCATTCAATATCAATTTTAACAACATCAATTATATTGATATGATTTGATCCTACTATTTCTTTTAATGTTATAAAATTTACTTTTTCAGGTATTCAATTAGGATTAAGAAATGATGAGAATTTACTACTTTGCATTGATTTATCTTGATTCAGGAGCAGCGTAGACTTTTCTGATTTATTAGAAATTCAATAGTTAAAAAGTTTAATTTTATCATCATTTCAAAGAAGTTCTATTGCTTGATTGAATGAGGATTTTACTGGTTCAAAAAAGTAGATTTCAGCATCTTTATTATATTTTCTACACCATTCAGAAAAATAACCAACATGACCTCATATATCAAAAATTATTTTAGCAGATAGAATATCTTCTTTTAAAAATCAATATTCTTCTTTATTAAAAATTTCATAATAAAGTGCTTTTTGATACTTTAGCTGTTTATCACTAATCATATTATTTCTTCTTAAGATTAATCTCAACCATTTCACTTTGTGTTCAGAATCTGAATGGTAATCACCATACTCATAATCATTGAGAAACAAAAGCTATTTTTCAATCTTGGTCATATCTTCAATATCAATAATCATTCATAAAGTATACCAACTGACGGAATCAAAGGATTTGTCCACGGTGTGTATGTCATGCTAGCTCTAAATCGATATTATAATTCTTTAATTTATCTAAATGTATTGGTTGATGAGTCAAAAATATTGTAAACTTACTATTATCATTATCAAAATTTGTTTGAGCCATGATATCATCAACTGAATACTGTCTCCAGATTGATTTATCAACAATACTAACAAGTCTTATTCAATTAGTTTCTGTAACTCAATTATTTAGTAGTTTTATTGATGAAATATTTGATACATCTTGAATTATTGAAGTATTTCACATCACATCATGATTTCACATTACTGCATAAATAGGAACTTTTATCTCATCATTAAACATTTCATAATATTTTAAGTATCAAGAATGAGGCCTGTTTAGAAGATCTCAAACAATCAATACTAAATCTGGCTTCTCATTTTGAATATAGTTCTTAATTTTATTTAGATGAATTTTAGACATTACATAATCTACATGGATATCTGAGACCATTAAGATCTTTAAATCTTTCTCAATTTTATCTGATTGAATATCAAGATGTGTTATCTTCGTATGAAGAGCAAAGAAGAATCAGATACCAAGAATTAGCAATATTACAGCAATTACAATTCGCTTATTTACTTTATACCGGATTGAAATAATATGTTCAAGTAAGAGTAATCAAAGAAGTAAGAAAGAAAGAACAAAGATTCGAGAAGCAAATGTTCAAAGAATAGTTAGAATTTTATTCTCTCATTGATACCATATTGTAAAGAATGATAACATAGCAAGGAGTAAACTTACTCATAATAATACACATAGTTTAACATCAAAATTGAATATCTTTGTTATTCTCCATAAATCATATAGAAACATTCAAGAGCATACTAAAAAAATACCGAATCAAAAAACTATTCACATAAGAGCTTTATAAAAAATAAATTTTTAGTATAGTAGTAAATATCAGCTTAAAATCAACAAAAAAATTATTAAATAGCGAATAATAAAGCATATGAATTTGACTTATTTTTTAATGTATGTATACTTATCAATAAGAATATAGATTTATTGCTTGTAATACTCTATGGTAAAAAAAACAAAAACAAAGAACTTTAAAGAACAACAGAGAAAGAAAAGCCTAATTTCTTTCAAAATTCATAACAAGATAAAAAAATGAACAACGAAAATTATTGTTATTGATTTTCTTATTACTGTGTTTTTCTTCTTTGTTATGTTACATGGTATCTATGAAGTGATAAGTTCGTTTTCTAAATGAAAGAGTCTATTAATAGCATGGGTTTCTTTATTACTATTACTTGAAGTAGGATTATTTGCTGAATCTTTAAAGATATTACACAAGAATGTGAAAATATATCTTAAGAATAAAAAATGAAAGAAGAAATAACTTGTTATAGAAGGGATAATAAGTATAAAGTAGTTCAACAATAAAATAACAAATATTATGGTTAATAAAGAGAAAGAAGAGCACATTAGTTGCTCAAATTTACAGGCTATTGCTGAATGTTATAGAATGATAAAGAAAGATCGTATTGCACTTGCTTACATCGTATTATTCTATTCTTCAGTGCTGGTAGGATTCGTTTACATCATGTATTCATTATTTATGAATCTTATTATCCATCATTAAGCTAGGGTTTGACTCTAGCTTTTTGTTATTATCTAAGCTTTTTATTATTATCTAAGTTTTTTATTGGTATACAAATTTTCTATTTTTTCTTTTTCAAAAACTTATAAAAATAATAAGCTAATAAACATAATAAAGAAACCACAAAAGCTAATGCTAATGAGATAAATAAATATATCAATAGATCAACATATCAATAAAAACTACAATATCACCGCACACAAGCTGTCAATCATGACGTAAGAAGTTTCCATCAAAATAACAAAATAAATAATCAGAAAAAAATCAAAAGATACTTTTGTCTCTTAATAAAAGACGTAAATAATCATAAAGAAGCAAATGATAATAGGTAAAACAAAAAGAGATATAATTTTCTCTTATTTCAAGAAGCGAACAATTCTCAATTATAGAGTATATTATTAGCATCATACAAAGAATATCATTCAACACAATATAGTGCAAAATATATTAATATTCACAAAAGTATAACTACGCAAGTCAACAAAATTCTCTGATAGTTTTGCATTTATTTATGATTTAAAACTAAACGTACACATCTATGATTATTTATCATAAAAAATCAAACCAAAAATGTTAATTAAATTCTAATTTCATATATTTTCAGTAACAATAACAATATATATTCAATCATGTATTACAATAAAGCTATATTATAGTCGTTTATAATTAATTATGTCAACTGATTTTAGTATTACAAACATTAATTCTTCTTGAAAAGAGACTTATTTTTCCTAAAAAAATTGAAGTTAAATTTTTTCTTTTATTTTTATACTTTTTATACATGAAAAACTTCAAAAAAGGTTTTACGCTTGTAGAAATGCTTATAGTTGTCGTAATTATTGGTATTCTATCTGCAGCACTTCTTCCTAGACTTCAAGGTGCTCAATCATCAGCAAGAGATGCAGCCAGAAGATCTGATCTTTCACAATTAGGTTCAGCTATCCTCTCATATTATAACAATAGATGAGATTATCCATGGTCTGGTAGCACAGAAAATGATGTTGACAATAAAATGGTTACTGCAGATACAGTTAAAGAAGAATTAATGAAAGTTGTTGAGCTTTCTTCTCTTCCTGCTGATCCAAACAGAAATAACTGATTCTGTTTTACAAAATCATGAAATACCCAAAAAGAACCAGGTAATAAATCCGAATGTGATACAGCTGGAGGTGATTGGGTTTGATCATGACAATATTGATATATGCGTGTCATGAAAAACACTTTAACTCATTGATGATATGTTCTTATGGCTAGAACAGAAACTGAATGATGATCAAACTTTTTAAGTTCAATTGGAATTACTGACGATTTAAAAGATTGGAAATTATGTACAAAATTTGATACTGTTACTGAAATGGGTAAATCTACTACAACTATGAAAGAATGAACCGAAAATTCAATTGGTAGCGATTGAAAATGTCTATACCAAAACAAATGACAATTAAGATATGTTTACATGTTCTAGTTATTATTGTTAATTATATAAAGACTCAGTTAATTCTGAGTCTTTTTTGTTGCTTTCTAATTGCAGATTTATAATATAAATTCCAATTATTTAATAAAACTAAATGACTAAAAAAACAAATCTTCTTACAGATGAAACACTTAGTAAAAAGCTAATACAAAGATGATTTTGGCTCTATTTTTTCTGATATTTAACAGCACCATTATGATACTTTGTTAGGCTATTTATATCCAATTCACCAGAAGTCTCTGTTGCTGATTTTGGAGTAATGTATAGTATAGTTTCATTGGTAACCTTCTTATATACTTATAATGATCTTGGATTAACAGAAAGTCTACAGTATTTTATACCAAGATTCTATCTTAAAAAGGAATATAATAATATAAAGACAACGGTTTGGCTTAGTCTTTGAGTGCAAATTGCTACATGATTTCTTATAGCCGCATGATTGTGGTTCTGAAGTGATTGGTTGGCTATACATTATTTCCAAAGTGAACATTCTGCTTTAATACTTAAATACTTCTGTGTATATTTCTTTTTGAATAATATCTTTCAAGTATTACAAACTATTTTTAGATCTTTTCAGAGAACATTTGAAACCCAACTCATACCTTTTATTCAATGGGTGTTTATTCTTCTTTTTACTATCTTCTGTTTCTTTTCATGAAGATGAAATATCGAATGGTACAGCTTAAACTGGATTTTATGAACAGCTGTATGAATTTTAGTATGATTTATTCTCTATAAAAAATATCGCAGTGATATTATGCAGTGAGAATTCAAGGTTGATAGGGGAGTACTCAAAAAATATATTAAATATGCTTTGCGGTCTTTTATATGATCTTGAATAGGTACTCTCTTTGGTCAAATCATTCAGCAAATGGTATTATACTTTATTTGAGCTGAGAATGCTTGATATTATTCTAATTTTTTGAGTTTGTTTTATATTTGAACAAGCTTAATTTGACCAATAATGGGATTAATCTTCCCTGTTGTATCTGAACTAATTGAGAAAAAGGATAATTATAAACTATGACTCCTCTATTCGTTCTTCTATAATTATTTTTCAGTTCTCTTGTTAAGTTTTTCTACACTTTTAATTTCTCTTTGACCTGAAATCTCAATAGCATTATTTGGTAAACAATATCTAACTTCTTGAATATTACTTGAGATTACTTGAATATTCTTACTATTCAGTCAACTCTGATGATTTAATTATAGTGTATTAGCTTGAATGTGAAAAGTAAGAGAAAGAGTTTATATTACTTGAATTGCTTGTTTACTTACTATAATTTCCTCTTATATTTTGATTAATACCATAGGTATTTATTGAGCTTGAATCGCATTCTGATTAAGTACCATTTATACTTGGTGATTATCATTATATCTATTAAAAAAAGAGAAATTTAGCTTAACATTTAATTATAAGTTCATCATAAAGAATATTATACTCTTTATTATCCTCTGATTATGAATCTATTATTGAAAAAGTTCTATTATTGATGTAGATTGAAATAGATGGCTTATGGTAGTTGATATTTGTTTAATATGAGTAGTTTTCTATCTTATTGTAGGAGCATGTAATTTCAATATTCTAAAAAGATTAAAGTCTGAAATTGATAATATAAGAAAATAATTTTTCAAATTAAAAAAAAGAAGTGAACTAATATCCACTTCAAATCCCATAGAGATTAAGTCTATGTAGATGCCCTATGACTGCTATATAAGCTATTAACAAATATAGTATCTTATGTATCATTAGGCTACCCTAAATTTTTGATTAACACAAGATAGCAAATCTTAATATTTTTTATCTTAATTATTCATTAAGAGAAGGATAGATTATTCCAAAGACCTTATTTTTGGAAAGATAGATATTTCTAACCTACAATATTAAAATCAAAATGCCTAAATTCATTATTTTCATAACATCGCTAATATTGTATTAATATTTCATAATAGACTAATAAGTTAACTGCTAAAGGCTATAGCAATGCTTAAAACTATTTTAAAACGGAATAATTAATAATAAGAACCAATATTAGATATCATGAATCGATTTCTCATTAAACTAATAGTCGTTTAATTTATTAGTTAAAGGCTCTCAATCATATAAGGTTACCTTAAGAGAAATTTCAACCTCGATTATCGCTCCCCTACTTCATAAAAGTAAAGAAATTAATTAACTAAGTGATATTCTTAATTAATAGTATAGAATGATTTGCACATTCAGCAATAATAATCAAAGCAAATGAAGTACATTTTTCATTACATAGACAGTATTAATGATCTCTCTAGTTCCATCATGAAATTACTTATTATTTCTTGATGACGTTATTATTATACATCAAAAAAAATATTTTGCAAATTTTTTAATACTTTTTAATTATGTCAATTTACCAGTTAGTAAATAGTACTATTTGTTTGTCATTTAGTTTATAAAGAAAAAAGTATTTGATCACAATGTGTAATTTAGATTTTTATTGATTGATATTGATTAGCTCTTAAATAATATTGAGTAAATTTATTATTATTCAATATTATGAGACTCGTAATCCAACAAGTAGATAAAGCGATATTAGATATTAAAGAAGAAAATATTCATAGAGAAATCTGAAAATGAATTATTATTTATCTATGAATAAGTACTGAGGATCTAGATAATTATGAAGATAAAGTATCTAGAATTGTAAAGAAGATTCCTATTCTAAAATGTTTAACATGAGAAGACTGAAACATCAATACTACATTAGAAGACATACATTGAGAAGTCTTACTTATTTCTAATTTTACATTATACGGAAGAAGTTTAAAAGGAACTAAGCTAGATTTTGTTCACTCAGCACCTTATAAAGAAGCAGAAAAAATCTATAATTACTTCATAGATAAAGCGGTTGAACATTGATGGAGGTTAAAAACCTGAGAATTTTGAGCAGATATGATAGTTAATAGCACCAATATCTGACCTCTGAACTATGTTCTTGATTATTAGAAATTACATATTGTATTCATAAGCCATTTTCATATAAGTTTACAGCTTGAGTTTTTTTATGAAATGATGTAAGAAAAAATTATGAAAGATGGTTGAGCTTTTTTATGAAAGGAGAAGGTTTCTAAATTGCTATTAAAATTTTCTATCCCTTGTATAATTTCCTTTATTGTTAATGCATTATATAATATTGTAGATCAGATTTTTATCTGAAGAGGTGTTGATTATCTAGCAAATGGAGCAACAAATATCGTATTTCCATTGATGATGGTTTGCCTTTGATTTGCATTATTATTCTGAGATTGATCTGCTAGCTATTTAAGTTTAAAGTTATGAGAAAAAAAGAAAGAAGAAGCTGCGAAATGAGTTGCTAATGGTATCAGTATGTCAGTACTTGTTTCTGTTGTTTTTGCTGTGTTATGATATCTTTTCTTACCACAGCTTTTGAATCTTTTTTGATGTACAGACGCATTAAGAGATTACGCCATGACATATGGTTCAATAATCATGTTATGAGTACCATTTGTTATGATATGAGTAACGTTAAACTCTATCATTAGAGCAGACTGAAATCCAAAATTCGCAATGTTTTCTATGATAGCTTGAGCTGTTATAAATACTATTTTAGACTGATGGTTTATCTTTGGTTTAGGTCTTTGAATGGCATGAGCTGCTTATGCTACAATTATCAGTCAGTTTATTACCTTTGTTTTAAATGCTTGATATGTAAGTAAACTTAATACTGTTAGTTTAACAAGAAAATCATTCCATATTGATTTCTGAACTACAGCTAAGATTATGTGATTATGAATAAGTAGTTTCATTAATCAGATTAGCATTGTAGCTGTTATGGCAGTTTCTAATAATTTATTAGTAAAATACTGAGCATTATCAAAATTCTGATCAGAAATTCCTATTACTGTTATTTGAATAGTAATGAAAGTTAATATGATATTAACTAGTATTATTATCTGAGTTTCTGTTGGTTCTCAGCCAATTGTATGATACAACTATTGAGCTAAAAACTATGACAGAGTAAAAGAGGCTTTAAAATTAGTACTAAAGACTTGAGTTACCATCAGTATTATTGCATTTATTCTTTTCCAAAGCATTCCTGAAAAGATTATCTGAATATTTGGAAATTGAGATGAATTATATATAGAATTTGCTTGCTTAGCATTTAGAATCTTCTTATTCTTCTGTGTCTGAATGTGAGTTCAAATTCCAGCATGAGTATTCTTCCAATCTATTTGAAAAAGTAAAAATAGTGCATTCTTATCATTATCAAGACAAGTTATTATTCTAATTCCAGCTTTCTTTATTCTAGGACACACTTTCTGAATAATGGGAATATTATATGCTTGAGCTACAGCAGATTTTATAGCGTTATTATTAGCTATATACTTCCTTAGTAGAGAAATTAAGAAGTTGAATAGAAAGCATAGTAAAAGATTATTAGAAAAGAAGAATTCATTAAAGGAAAATAAAATCTTCTTCTGAAGTGAATTATTTGAAGTAGTATGTAATAGAAGTCTTATATCACATGTTAATTAGTAGAAAAATATTCTAATAACTGTTCTATAATATTTTCAAGAGCTTGGATTAAAAGATCCAAGTTTTTTTCTTCTCTTAGAGATTTATTAATCTCAATTTGTATTGATGGAATTTTAAGCTGAGATGAAGTGAAAGAAGATACTGTATTTGGATTAGATGCTGGAAATATTGAATTTAGTGTTATACTTTGCTGATTATGTTTTAGATATGAATTTAGAGAAGATGATAAGTTATCTTGTATAATGCTTAATAACTTTTGGTTTCAAAGTAGGTTTTTATGAGTATCTCATCAAGTTCAAAGTTCAATAGCAAAGTCTCTTTCAGACCAACATCAATGAAGATCTACTAAGAGTTTAATATTATTGTTTGAAATATATTCTTTGAGAAGCTTTTTATATTCAGAATTTTCATAATTATCAAAATTCGGATCTCAAACAAGAGATGAAGTCGAATAGATACATGATAAATTAAATTTTTCAGATAGATATAAAGCAATTCATCAAGTTTGGAGATCTGCTTTTAAAAGCTCTCAATTTCTTATATGATTTACTGCATGAGGAGCTGAAATTATTATAGGAAAATTTCATTGCTTTATTCTACAATGTTTATCTGTTTGTTCTTGAGTTCAACTATTATAATTGATTTCAAATTGAGCATTTAATGCTTTTATTCTATCTGATTTCATTTATCTTTTTGTTTTAAAATGTTTTATCTATCATCATTTTAATTATTTTTTAATTTTAATCAAAAAAAGACCTAAGCATTTTAGCTTAAGTCTTCTGTTGTTTATCTAGTTAAATAATGATTTGATTGACATATGTGATATTACTCACAGTTTTAAAAAATCAGATTATTTTATCTATTAATATCAGAATACATTATTGCTATCTCGCTTATCTTTTAACTTTTTAACCTCATTAACATATTCTTCTGATACATAACTTTGTTTCTTTCTACCTATTCAGTGTTCTCAAGAAACTTCTCATCATAATTTCTGAACTAATTTATACATTTCTTCAATTAAATCTTCTTGTCACTCTTTAAAATGAGGATGAAGAACTCAAATACCTATATGTCAAAAGACAGGTAAATTCTTATCTTCAAACCATTTAAAGAATTCTTCAAATTTATCATCTGGAATCATTGGATCTTCTATCTGATCATATCAAGCATTAACACAAACAGCATAACAAGCATCTCTTTTTGACCAAGCTTCTTTAATTTGTTTCTCATCTCTAATAGTTCAAGTAGAGGAGTCTTCATACTCTACTAATACATAATAGAGCTTTTTACCTTCAATTAATTCAGCCGTAACTGGATTAATTATTTCTAAAGCAGAAAGATTTTGGTTATTCGAACTTTTAACTTCTTTAACAAATGATAGACTTTCTGAAAGGTCTTCAAACATTTTAATTTGGATACTCTTTGAATCAGGTCTTTTTATTATTTTTAATTTTGCTTCTAGCACAATTCATAACTCTCATTCAGATCATAAGAAATCCTTACACTCATCTCATATAAGCCTTATAATCTCAACTTTCTTATCTTTATTAACTACTAATACCTCTAACTCCTCTACCCAATCCTCCATCTTTCAGTATTTAATAGCTCTCATTCATGCTCAATTTGTAGCTATCATTCATCATATTAAAGCTCAAGCATGAGATCATAAAACAACTGGGAAGAAATGATTATCTACAGAAAGCTCTCTATTTAGAATATCTAAGTTTATTCAAGGTTCAACAACCACATAATCATCTCATCTTTCTATAATTGCATTTAGTTTTGAGGTATCAATAATAACTGAATCTTTTAATGGTAAACAATTTCAAACAAGATTAGTTCATCCTCATCTACAAATTACTTTCTTATTTTCTTTAATAGCTTTCTCTACAATATCTTTTACTTCTGATTTAGTTTCAGGAATAAAAACTTCAACTTCTTCATTAGAAAAAAGATGTGATGCATCAACATTATAGATTAAGTTATGGATATTATCAGAATAACTCTTCATATTTTAATTAACAAATCACTAAAAAATTAACAACAGTATAATTTATCAGGAGTTTTTCATTGCTGAACTTCTCAAAAAGGATTTCTTCGCTTCCTTATATTTTCAAGCATTTCTTCGTTCGCCTTAGATTTGAATCAATTTTTTACTATCTGTTCTCTTGCTCTTATAGCATCAAATCACCGTTTAACAGGACAAACTGCCAAACAAGCCTCACATCCATTACAATATTCATAGAAATATTTTCAGTCGATCTGGATTTTATTATCTATAAATGAGTATATTGCGATGTTTTTACCTCTTGGAGAAACTATTTCATCCTGTAAAACCTTATATGCAGGACAAACATTTCTACATAATCAACAATGAGTACATATAGCATTTGGATTTCTTACTACTCTATCAGCCATTATTTATTTTCTACCTTTTCTAAAACAATTTCAGAGAATTCTTTAACCTTAATATTTTTATCTCAAGCATACTTTCTAAATTGAAAATAACACATAGGGCAAGGAGAAGTCATTGTATTTCACTCCCCTACTTCAGATAATACTTGATTACATATTTTTTCAGATAATTCTGGGTTATTATTAACTAAACCTCAACCTCATCAGCAACACATAGAATTCTCTCTATTATTTTTAAGTTCATTTATCTTATATCAGTATTTCTTAATGATATCTCTTGGTTCTTCATAAACACCTGAATGTCTTCATAGATGACATGGATCATGATAAGTTATTTCTCAATTTTCATTATGAGCCTTAATTTTATTCTCATATCTCTTTAATGTCTGAGTTATATGTTCAACTTTAATTCAATGCTCTTCTTCAAGCTTATATTGATACTTTAACATATTATAACAAGCAGGACAATTGGTAATAATAAGTCATACTGCATGTTCCTTAAAAATCTGAATATTCTTTTGTTTAATTTCCTCAAAATCCTCTCTTAATCATGCTCTAAGAACAGGAGATCAACAACAATATTCTTGGTCTGTAAGTTTAATAAAGTCAATTCACAGGTTATGAAGAATTTTT
>CAMOEC010000003.1 GCA_946611795.1 uncultured bacterium | reverse complement strand
CATTTTAAATCCTTTCTTTTTTTTATTGGTTTGACTATTTATTTATCGATTTAACTATAAAGATTTCTGTATTGAAATAAAGAAAAATATTTTTTGAAAAAGGTATCAGGAGAAAACCTCTGATACCTTCTGTAGCTTTGTGGAATTACTCTTTTTTAGGGAGTTCTCCTTTGTAAAGGAGCGGAGCACCTGTTGAATCAACCAGAACGGTCATGGTGTGTGAGGTTGTACCAGGATGGTAGAAGTACTGCACACGTGTCTGGTTATCAACGATGATTTTTGAACCTCGTAATGCAAAGTACTCTTGTGGAAGGCTGATTACAATGAAGCGGCCAGCTTTTTCCTTCAGTTCCTTCGTGTAGTCTTGTGGATTCATGTTCCACGCGCTTCTTTCTTCAGGAGCTTTGCTCTTTTCATCATTACTACAACCTGTAAGCATAAAGCAACAGGCGATGATAATTAATAATTTTTTCATTTGTTTATGCACCATTAGTCTTTTAGACTGCCTTCATGCACTCAGGCTTTGTTTATTCTCCCAATGTCTTGGTGTAGTATTGTTATAAATATTAATTGTGTTAATGTCAATAGTAATGTATTTGGTGTAAAGCTGGGCTTTATTTATTATGATGGGATAGATTATTGTTTTGTTATTTTTTCAGATTTTTTATTTGATTTTCTAAACAATTATTTTATGATAAATGAAAGATATTTATTTTATATGACTATTATAAAATGATATTTGCATTATTACTATTCTGATTACTTTGAGCTATAATGTGAGTTAATATCTTTTGATGATTGCTAAGAATATTAATGTTTTTTGTTATGATAGCTTTATTATGGTTTATTATTAAGGCTTGATTTTATGTTCTTTTATTCTTTGCTGTTTTCTATTTCTGAGTTAAATGAATTAACTATTTTGTTAAGTTATTCTGAAATTTATTTGCTGATACTAATCATAAAAAATATAGAAGAGTTCCTTATTGAGATGCTGAGATTATAGAGATTTTAGAGTAGTTGTTTTCTTTTAGAAAATATCTTTTATCTTTTAATCTATTATCATGAGAGAGACAGTTGATCTTAAGACTTATGTTGTTTGATTGCTTGCTAATTATGATAAAGAAGAGGTAGTTCATAAGCTTTATGATGAAGGGTATTCTATTGATGAAATTGCTGATGAACTATGAATAGATGAGGATGATGTTAAAGAGTTGGTGTTATAGTATCATGTAAGTAATATTGAAAAAAACAATTTTTTTTATCATATTATTGTAATATTTATATTTTTTATATAGATGACTAAACGGGAACTTAATAATAAGGATGATTTTCCTATGAGAAAATTTAGTCGAAATTTAGTAGAAGTTTAGTCGAAAATTTTGAAATATTAATTCTCCTATTGAAAATAATCTTTGTATTTGTATTTTTCTTTTGTTAAACAAAACTAATAAAGGAGATTTTTTATGAATAAGTCGGTTCAAGAATTTTTGGAATTTCCGAATTCTGTAAATTTTCTTAAGATTAGGAAGAATTCTAGTCTTTTGAAAGAAGTCCTTATAGAGGACGAGGAGTGTGCTAAAAGGTTTTTCCTCTTTGATGATTGGCTTCTGCTTTTTAAAGAAGGTGTTAATCTTTCTTCTGAAATGAAGGCTCTAGTTAAAGAGAACTTGAAGGGGAGCGTTATTGACTTCGCTGATGCAACTAAGTACTATTATTCTCTTGGCTATGATGATCGGATGCTTTGGCAAAAGAACTACATTGGTTTTGCTGCTAGTGTAAAAGATCTGCAGTATGTATTGAATCAGGTTCCTAGCAGCTATCGTAGGGAAATTGTTGAGAAGATGCGTGCTGTTGCAAAAACAGATGAAGAGAAAAGGATTGCTTCAAGCTATCGGATTTGAAAGGAGTGAATTTTTGCGTATTAAAATGCTGGATGAGTTTTTTATCCAGTTTTTTTTGTTTAATATATAGAAAACCTTTGTTTTTAGTGCTGACTAACCCTTAGATTTTCTTTCCTTTATTAGTTTTTTTGTTATATTAAGAACAACTTTTACTTTTTTGTCTTTTCCCTTTGAGAATTTTCCAGAGAGAATGAGAATAAAATATTATATTTTATGACGTGTTTTATAAATATTGTCAAGGTTGAATTTAATATGATTATTGTGCTTCTTTGAATGATTTGGTGATAAAATTGAGGTAATTCAGAATTTGTTTAATTATATGTGCAGGCTGGTATTTGAATTTAATATTATTATACTAGATTGAAGTAAAGGTTTTCTAAATATGTAATGTATGCTTATGAAGAACAATAAATATCTAATTCTTGAGGAAATAAAATATTCTTATCGATATAGTATTTTTTCTTTAATCTTGTGAATATTTATCTTGTTTTGGGCAATATCACATGATTATAGTATTTTTTATGATTGAAGTTGAAAACAACAACCTTTATGAGAATGGCTGTTCTTCTTTTGTTCTGCAACAATATTTCTTTATATGGGATTTACTTGAATTAAAAAACATACTATTATTGAAAGGAAAAAGAAAAATCGGAAAAAGATATCTGCAAGATTAACTGATATTTGAGAAACTGAATATCGTTCAACAAAGTTTACGAAATTAACACTACGCGATTATGATACAGATGATGTATACTATACAGAAACTTTTATAGATGTACATGATATTTTTAGAAATTGAGACTTAATTGATGTTTATATTAATCCTGAAGATGAAGATGATTACTATGTTGATTTGAATGCTTCATTTAAGAGATATGCTGTAAAGAATAATTGGATTAAAGATGATGGTAAAGGTGATAAATAAATTCCAAAATAATATATAATTGTATATAAGTGATATACAATAATTTAGATTGTCTTAATATGAAAAAATGAAAAAAATAATATTTCTTCTATCTATAATATTCTGTTCTTTAAGTATTGTATGAGCTTATGATCACTTAAGTATTTCAGAATATAAAAACTGTAAAATGGTAGAATGAGGTCTTGATTCTTTAAAGTATTATATAAATATGGTAAATAATTGAATACCAATCTATTGAGAAGAAGAGACACATTTAATCGAATATGATATTAATGAATTAAATGCTCAACGCTCTGAATTACTTGAAGTAAAACTAAATTGTGATGTGATTAATCTGAGGAAAGAAGATAAAGAATTAGAAGACCATATTGCTGAAGATTGGCGGGATGCTAGGATACATTTATCATCATTCACGCTTGAAATTTTAGATAGTCTTGTTCCTATTTATAAGGAGAAGGATAAAAAAACACAAGAAAATGTAAAAGAAGTATTAAAAAAATTTGAATCAAGTAAAGATAATTATACGAGGAATATATGAATATATTTCTGATATTTAATAAGTAAAAATAGTTAAATTAAATATTCTTTATTAATTTTTATATTTAAATGAAAAAAATCTGACTTTTAACTACTTTATTAGTTGGTGGTTTGCTTCTTACTTGATGTAATAAATCATGTAAAGATGATTGTTTACCTGAGGATTGGGAGAAAGATAATACAGAAATAATTGAATCGTATACTTGAAAATATTTAGCTTTGTATCCATTTTGAACTGAAATAAAAATACAAAAACCAGATTATTCATGGATGACGGTTCAGAAACTTTATAATGATCCTAATATATTATGAGATAATGATAATCATTGTTGAAAAGATATTTATTTCCTAAATTCAGTGTATTACAAATCAGAGCTTGATGAAAAATGACAATGGAAATCAAATGAAAAAATAGTTATTCAGGAACAACCAACAAAAGAGCCTCTATATTTTGATTGGAAAATGTATCAAAATGTTTGGAATGATATAGATACAAATTCTGTAAGTCTTGACCATTTAGAGTGAAATATGTTGCTAACATGATATTTAGAAACTCATTCAATATCTGAGTGCATTGATTGTAATGATGAAGAAGCAAAAGAATTCTGAACAGTTGAAACTTGGAGAATATATCCTGATGATGGGAATCAGTATTGATGATTTACTCTATGATATACAGACTGAAATCACATTGTAGCAATGTACCCAAACTTAAGATTTGATGATATAGAGTGTTTCAATTCTTATAATAAGTGTACAAATCATCACGAATGTGTAAATCTTCGTGATATTGCTAATGATTGAAAAATTCATACATTCAGAGTTGTGTTAGATGATTGATGAGCTGAGGAACGATCATATTTTGGCTCAATGATCAGAGAACGAGATTTTATTGAGTAAACATGAAGTAATGAAAAAAATCTGACTTTTAACTATTTTATTAGTTGGTGGTTTATTACTTACAGGTTGTAATAAATCTTTAGAAAATATCGAAATTATTGATGATTGTGTTATTGAAGAATGAGATGAAGGGTGTTCTGCTGATATTGATGTACCAGAATTAGATAGAAGTTTTGTTAATATATGAGAAGAACTTTCTTGAAGTGAAGAGGGGACTTTTTTTGAGCCAAAAAAGTGGAAATGACAAATGCCATGTATCTGATGATGTGATAATTGAAAAGATACTGAATATGTAGAATGATGGTATTATGAATATACTAATCCATCACTTTGAGTAAAAATAACGACCCCAGATTGAGAAAATGGAAATTGGAATACTATCTTTGCTGAAAAGCGTGAAAAACCATTATTTTTATTATCATGAAATGCAATATATTCTTTAGAATATGTAAGAGATAATAAGGACTTGAATTCTGTTGAGTATATTAAATGATATAAAAAAGATTCTCTTATGTCATTAGAAGAATTACTCGATAAAACTTATTCATCTTCATGATGCAATCTTCGCAAATACGATATTAATCAGAGTTTAGGAACTCTTTTTAAATGAGCATGAGAATATTATTATGAGTTTGTTAGTAATGATGGTAATATTTATAACGATTGTGTTTGAGAAGATTGAGAAAATTGAGTTTGACCTATAATTTTTATAGAGTCTAAAGATTGAGAAAAATTCTATAAAGTTAGTATATGAGATTGATGTGCTCCATGACCTTGTTCTATATTCTGAAAAATAGAAGTTTTATAATGAATTAACATATGAATAAGAAAATACTCAATACCTATTATAAACGAATATTTCGATTAGCTTTATTATCTTTATTATTCCCTATTTGATGGATTTTTTTATATAGTAGAAACGAAGGATGGGGTACAGATGCATGCCCCAATATGAAAAATTGTTTAATTGAGTTGCTTTTGTTTGTACTCCCTTTTATACGAATAATAGTCTCAACACTATTATTTATTATTGATATAATAAAGAATAAAATCTTAATAAGAAGGTTATTAAGTATTTCTTTTATACTACTTTTTGTAATAAAGCTAATAGATCTAATACAACAGGTTATGTTATGAAGATACTTACATTTTGTTCAAAGATGTTCGTACATTAATCCAGATTTTATTTATAAATTACCTCCAGCAGCCAATATTAGTTTTCGGTGAATTCTACTTTCAATCCTAATATTACTCTGAAGTTATTTCGTATTTGATAATACAAAGGGAAAGAAAAAGTTGGTAAAAATACTTTTGATAATATTATGAGTATTAATATTTATTTCGTGAATTTATTGCTTATATCTATCATTTCTATGATGATGGTAAAATATGTAATTATTTTTATACATAAAATTCGATAAAAATGAAAAAAATCTGACTTTTAACTACTTTATTAGTTGGTGGTTTATTACTTACAGGTTGTTTTGAAAATAGGCAAAACGATGAAATTATGATTAATACTAATTTAATATCTTCAAATGAGGAATTTTTAACAGGATCTATAGATTTTGAAGATTCGAATATTAATAATAAAGTTTCATGTGATTCTGAAATATATGATTGAATACTTAAGGAATGTAATATTGAAGATAAATGTGTAATTGATTGAAAAAAAATGCGTTGTTCATGGGTTAATGAAATAGAATCATGAGCATTTAGTAAATATATGGATGTTGAGGAACTTTGTATAGGATGATTATTGAATAGTTTATCAGAAATTTCTAAATTGAAGAATTTAAAAGCATTATATCTAAAATTAAATAATTTTAATGATCTTTCTCCTATATCCTGATTAGTAAATTTGGAAATATTAGATATTGAATCAAATTATGTTAGTGACGTTTCTCCTATTAAAAATTTAATAAACTTAAAAAGTTTAAATTTAAGTAATAATTTTATAAGTGATATAAGCCCATTAGAGAAATTGATAAATTTAGAAGAATTGGTAATTCATAATGATATTAATCCCCCAAAAATATCAGATATATCGGTGTTGGAGAATCTGAATAATTTGAAATATGTAAACTTATATTCTAATGAAATATCAGATATTTCTCCGTTAAATAATAAACCATTTTTGGAAACATTATATCTTTGAGATAACAAAATAAAAGATATTTCTCCTTTAAAAAATTTAGTTAATATAAAAGAATTATCTTTGGATAAAAATGAGATAAATGATATTAAACCAATTGAGAATTTGGTAAACTTAAAAATGTTGTGATTGTCGATTAATCAGATATCAGATATTTCACCATTAAAAAACTTAACTCAAATGTTTAATTTAGCATTGAATACGAATAATATCCAAGATGTTTCCGCTATTTCTTGAATGAAAGAGTTGAAGTTTCTTTATTTGTGAGAAAATAATATATCGGATATTTCTTCACTTGAAAATTTAGGGAAATTGGACGAATTATTTATATGAAAGAATAAAATAAAGTTTGATGAATATCCTCGGTTAAATTCTATTAGATCTGTCTGATATGATAGATAATATTTATTCAAAGAAATCTAATTTTATTATGTTGGCCTTTGTTAAAAAATACTGATTTGAATTATTTTTATTCCTTATATTTATTGTATTAATCCTTTTTTTTAACGAATGACATTGAATGATTCCAATGTCGTTTGTTTGGTGATTACTCGTTGCTTTCCTTTTATGATTTTCTTCAATTAAAAAATATAAGCTCTATTATCCTTTAATAATGATGCTGATTCTTATTATTCCGACTTGGGTAATTGGTAAAAGATTTCCAATGTTTTTTATTTTGGAAATGCTCCCTTGTTCTTATGTTGTTTTTGCGTTTTGAGCTTTATTGCAATTAATTGAAATTTGGATAATAAATAAACTTAGGAAACAAAAAAATGCTATTTCAAAACGATATATTATTAGTGTCATTTTAATACTACTCTTATGAGTATGTGTGCCTGTAATTTCATTTTATGTTATGTGATAAATGTCATATTAATTGGTTCTCATCGTATTAAAATATAGAAAGTAATTTTATGAATATTGTGATATAATGAAAAAAATCTGACTTTTAACTACTTTATTAGTAGCTTGATTACTACTTACAGGATGTAATTGAACAGTAGAAAATCCTGAAATTATTAATGATACTACTGAAAATAAATTAATTCGATCTGAATCATGATATCTTTATGAAAATATAAATCCACGGTCATTATCAGTATTTGAATGAAGTTGAAATTATATATATCAATTTGCATTTTGAGATAATGAAAAAATATTCACTAATTTTTCATTCAAAAATAATGAATTAATAAGCAATGAAGATTTAAGATTTGATAACAGAAATTCAGCAATGTATATTGATAAATTCTGATTAATGATTAGTGATCTTTGAAGACAAATAGTAGAAGATTTCAGAATAGATTGTAGAAATATATGAATAAAAGATATCCAAAATTGGGACGAAGAAGAAGTATTTAAATTGCATCCATGAACATGAGAACTTAGTAAAGATATGTATGATTATTGAATATTTAAATATCAATATGATAATCATTTAAAAAAGGATATATTATGGTGAAATACATATGGTCAATATTTTGATATAAATAGCGATGAAACATATAAAAATTGTATAATAGAAGTATGAGAAATAGATGATTTATATAAACTATATAATATCAAATTTAAAGTTGGTGAAGATTTTAATGATTGATATTATGTTTATGTTAAAGATAGAGATGAAACTACTCATTGTTCGGAGATAAATAAATTATGATGAATAAAAAATAGAATGGTATTATACTGACAAGATTATAGTTGTGATATTTCCTTTTCAGAAGATACTAATTTAGTATCTATATGAGATAAAACAGATTAAAAAATATCAATATTTATGGTTTATTTATTAATTTAAAGAAATGAAAAAAATCTGACTATTAACATTCTTATTAACAATAATATTAATTCCTTTAGTTAAAGCAGATTATTCAAAGGAACAAATATCTGCCTATACATGGGCATTTAATAATTTAATTACAACACAATCAACAATAGATAAAGCAAATATGAATTGAGAAATAACAAGGATTGAGTTATCTAAAATGATAAGTAATTATGTAATAAATGTTTTAGAAAAGAAACTAGATAATTCTAAAAAGTGTCAGTTTTTTGATATAACAGCAGAATTAGATAAACAATATGATAATTGAGTAACAAAAGCCTGTCAGTTATGATTGATGGGACAATGAATTTCAGAATTTAGACCTTACGATAAAGTCACAAGAGCTGAATTTTGAACAATATTATCAAGAGCTTTGTATTGAGAAAAATATAACTGATGAAATCCATATTATACAAAACATCTTAATCAATTAAACTTAGATTGAATTATAAAAAACATAAATAATGCAGAAACTAGGAAAGAGATAAGATGATACGTTATGTTAATGATGATGAGAAGCCAAAATTGATGATGAAATTCACAGTCTCAATTAAATCCTAATATACCTAATTTTGAGAATTTAGGAGATGTGGTATCTAAATGTCCTTATGAAATGCTTTGATGATGACATGATGAACTCTTAGTTACAAAAGAACAATATATTCTCCCATATAAAGATTGATATATAGGGTATCATTACTGATGAAATTGAGATGGATGGAGTTATTATTTAACATATAAATCATTAAATAATCCATGTGATACGATATCATATAGTGATAGTTTTTTTCATGTCTATCTTGATAGAATTTCAGATAATGAGGATAACCTTTTATTCCATGATAATAAAGTTTATAGATCAATATGATGAGGTTGAACAGTCTTAGATAAGATTGAAAAAGAATTAGATTGTAAATCAGGAGACAATAGTTGTAAAAAAGTTATGGATAGGTACATGTATAATTTAATTCTTTGAAAAGAGAAAAATGACTATTTTTCTCAATGGTTTGAAAGATTTAAATTTGATATTGATAATAATATTTTTAGGGAGTTCTCTTTTTGGCATGAAAGATGGTCTGAATGTATATTAAAATACCCATGGGAATCTCTCCTCAAAGAATACTGAGAAGATCCTAAAAATCTTACAGATGAATCGAGAAGGAAATATAATAAAATTTTAAATGAAAGGGTTTATAATTGTTTATCAGATTATATAAGTAAGTTATAAGATATTGATCAAACTAGTTGAAAATTTCGCTTAAAAAAGTCTAAAAACATTGCAAAATCTCGATATATATATATACTTATCTAAATGATTTTACCCCATAAATATAAATACTATGAAAACGTGATTAGCTAAAGAAGATTTAAAGAAGACAGGTAAAAAAATCTGAAAACGATTTTTCTGAATCTTTGTATTATGCTGTTTTTGACGAAGTATTTATTCTTTGGTTCCTTATTACTGAAGTGTTAAAGTCCAAGATTATTTTGATATGGTACGACAAAATGTTAAAAGATGATATACCTATGATAAAATAGTATCTGAATCAATAAATCCAAATATGGGTGGAAACTTTAATTATTTAACAGATTGAGAAGATATTAGTTTTGATACATGATATTTTATTGATGAGAATACAGCGGATTTTGCCTTTGAGAATTGATATGCAAAAATGTTCCGTTACATGTTTAAAACTAATACGGCATTAGAAATTAGTATCTCTTGATGTTCATGATATTTTACTGTTGCAAATATGTGATTAAATGACCATGGAATATATGATATACCAGAATATCAATTTATGGGTAGCCAGTCTCTTTCATGAGAGGAATCTTGTTATTTATTAAGACCGTATTATCCTAAATGATATTGGAGTGAAAGAGATTTTGATTTATTGGAATGAGAAAATCCTCATAATTGTATTATATGGAATATGACACCACAAAATATGAAGGGATCTACATATATTAGATTTTTTCAAAAAATAAAAAGCAATAAAATTTGATATGTAAAATTTCATGAATATCCTATATTAAGAACTCATTATTAATTTAATTTATTAAACAATTGTTCGAATATTTAATTGTCTTTGTTTGTGATTATATTATTAAAAATAATCTTTAATATCGTCTATAAACTTAATTCCCTCTTATTTAATCAGTCTTTTTAATTTTACTTTTCCTTTTTTTATTAAATCTAAACGTTGCTCATAATCATTATGATTATAACATCAATCAATGTAGATTTTGTCATCTATTTTTACCATTAGAATTCTTCGTCATGTCTTCGCTACTGGAAGAACACGAATTTCTTTACATCCAGCTTTATGAAGAAGAACTTTTCAGAACTTAGGATTACTAAGTAGATTTTTTAGAATTGTTTTTTGAGAATCATTTTTACAGTATTCTTCAGCTTGTTCTTGGAAATTATTTTCATTTATGAAAATATATCATAGGTCTTTGAAATTATTAGTCATATATTCAATAGGATTTTCTATTTCTTTGATCTCTTCTTCTATGTTGTTTTCTTGTTTAATGATTTCTCATCAAGTTCTTTTTTCTTGTTTTATTTCTTCTTCTGATTCAAATTCCATTCCTATTTTATCAAGGATTATATTTTCTACTTTAGGAGGAATTCAATTAATATTGAAAATTCTCATAAAGTGAGAGAAGTTTATAGGAAGTCATTTTTTATAGAGATTAGTAAGATATCTTTTCATACTAGCTTTCTCTTCATCAGTTCATCAAATGATTGAGATAGCTTTATCGATATTCTCTTCTATTTTTTTGTCTATTTTAACTTCTTTTTTCTCGCTATTAAAGATTTTATAAATTGTTGGTGTTTCATCAGCTTCTTTCTTTTTTGTTTGAGTTTGAACGTCTTCTTTCCTGTTTAGTTTTTTTAAGTGATCTTCTTCAAATTTATCAGCAATAGCAAGAAAATATAAACTAATCATATCTGCTTTTCGGTTGCTACTATCTTTAAATTCTTGATATTTTCATAGGACATTACTTAAAAATAGTCACATAGATGAGTAACGTCTGTCTAAATTATCTTTAATTAATAATCTTTCCATGTCTTTGTATAGTTTTTCAAAGACTTGTTCGATATCTCATTCAATATTTGATGTTATTTTTTTAATAATAGTGTTCTTAAAGGTTTTGTTTTCAAAAAGGTGATTAAGTGTTTTTTTACTTAAAGGGTAGTGTTTCCTACATTCATTTATGAAGGAGTCTTTGATATTATCACTTGGTTCTATTGTTATTCATTTTTCTAATAGATAATCGTTAATTATTCAGAATGCTTCTTTACATTCGTTTTCTTCGAAGTTTGTATTGTTTAGCTCATCTATTATGTTTTGTTTTATTGCCATACAAAATGTAGTTTTTAGCATTTCTTTAAGAGAAGGAATATCGTTAATCCTTGTAAGGTAGTCTAAAATATTCCTTTTGTATAGATTTACAAATTGTTGATCATAATTATTATCAATATTGTTTACCCATTCTTCGTTTTCGTTTTCAATATAGTTTCAAAATCCTTTTATTCATAAGTTGTGCTTTGGTCTCTTCTTTTCTTTTATTTTTCTATCAAGTTTGAAAAAAAATTTTAGGATTTTTTTTCAAAATCATGGTAATTTTATATTATTTTCATAATTTTCTTTTAGATTTTCAAAGGTGTCTATTGAAACTTGGATGTCAAAGGTATTAGGAGATACTTGTAATACTATTGGATCTAGTTTTGAAAATCAGTCTTCTATTTCTTCTGTTGAAGCTTCATAATTTACTATATTTTTTATAAGTTCTTCTCTACAATCTTTTATGTTTTTTTGTATTTCTCATTGTTTTGATAAAACATCGTAGAGCTTGTCTAGCACAACGAGAGTACTTGTAGGTAGTTTTTTTAAGTTTTCTGTTATAGTATATTTATTTGGACCTTTTATCATAGTTTGTTATTGTAATAAACGAGTTTTATTATATCTATACAGCTTGTTTATTGCAACAATAATTGTATCTTTTTTTCTTGAGATTTTTTGCTTGTCTATATAGGTTGAAACATTTGGTTAGCGGAAAATTAAAAAATGTTTTTGTAAAATTAAAAGCATTTGTTATTATTTTTTTGTTAATGAAATTTATCTTACTTATATACTATTTATTATGTCTAGTTGGAAGAATTTTATCTCAAATAGAAGCCGATATTCTTTAACTTCTTTTTTTTCATCTTGGTCTAATAAGAATAAAAATTCTTGGGAAAATTTGTGAGAAGAAGATTTTATTTCTAAAGCAATTTGAGAAACTGAGAAAAAATATGATAGGAGTGAGCTTGTAGAGTTATCTAAAAGAGCTGTTGCTAAATGAAGTTGAAGAGTTGCTATTGATATGTCTCAGAATGTTAATGAAAGAACTGTTTCATGAACTTATGTATCAAAACCTACAATGTCTGAAGCTTCTATTATTCTTAAGAAAAATGAAGGTTCTTTAATCTTTTGACGCAAAGGAATACTGACAGATGATCAGGTAAGAATTATTGCTAAAAGTAGAGAAAAAGTGTTAGATTTGTCTTTATTTGATATTACTGATTATCAATTAGAGATTTTATCTCATTATACTTGAGAAGAAATTATCTTTTGATTTAAGAAATTAACTGATAGACAGGCTGAAATTTTCTCAAAATATAATGTTAGTACTTTAAATCTTAGTAATGTTTTAAGACTTTCTGACTATCAGTTAGAGAAATTGTTAGAATTAAAATGGAAGAAAATAAATTTAAGAGATTTTGTCCCTTCAAGAGTGCAAAATACAATGTTATATAGATTCCAATGAAGAATTATAAATAGAGTATATGCTCAATGGAACGAAATGAATCAAAAAATAATTGATGAACAAAGAGAATTAAAGAGACAAAGAGAGGAAAAAAGAAAAGTTAGAAGTGTTGCTTATACAAGTTTTCAATATGCTTAAATGATTGATTACTGGTGGAAGTTTTGAGTTTTAGGAAATGATATCTGATAAGGCTAAGAGTATTTAATATCCTTAGTCTTTTTTCTTATTTGAAGTTTTATTTTTGTCTTTTTGTTTCTCAGTAAAATCAATTGTCCTTATTCCTAACACATCTTCTTTTATATTTTGTTCTTCAAACTTATATTTGTTCTTTGATCTTATATATTTCCATATTAAGAATGAGAATAATATTCCTACACCTATTAAAAGAATTCACATACCGATAGATTCATTATCTGATGGATTCTCTATGATAAGTTTTATTCAGTAAACTATAAGAAAGAGTATGAAAATTATTGAAAAAACAGTTCAAATGTAGCTGAGTATTCTATATGAGGTTTCAAGTACTTTAACTGATATTCTTTTTACTTTAATACAGAACTTATCAAATTTAGGATGCTTTTCTCTTAGTGATTCAATTCCAATTGGTATTAAGTTTCATAATATGCTAATAGAAATTCAAATTATTAGCAAAATTATTAATGGTAGCATTTCTATACTAGTATCTCCTATTATTTCATTTGAGAGTTCTGTTAGTTCCATATATTTTTTGATTTTTTTAAAATATATTTTTATCTATAGTAACAATTTTTTATTTATTTACAATTCTTCCATTATCAAGTCTAATAACATGGTCTGCAAATTGAAGGATATCTTGATCATGTTCTATCATGAGAATTGTATCTCATTTATCAAGGAATCTTTTTAGCACTTTTAGTAGTCTTTGAATATCTTCTGGATGTAGTCATACTGTTGGTTCATCAAGGAAATAAACAGTATTACCTCTATATTCTTTAAGTAAGTGTTTAACTAATTTTAATCTTTGAGATTCTCATCATGATAGTGTGTGCGCAGGTTGTCACATCTTTAAGTATCATAGTCAGATTTCTACCATTAGTTCAAGTTCTTCTTTGATGTGATCTAATTCATGGAAGAAATCTAATGCTTCATAGATATACATATCTAATACTTCACTAATTGTTTTTCATCTCCATGTAATGCTTAAGATTTCTGGTTTATATCTTGTTCAGTGACAAAGTTCACAAGGAACATAAGTATCTGGTAAGAATTGGAGTTCTATTTTTTTATATCCGTATCAGTTACATGCAGGACATGCTCATTTATCTGAGTTAAAACTGAAATGAGACGCATTAAATCATAGGTATTTTGATTCTGTTGTTCCAGCATATAACATTCTGATTTTATCAAAAACATTAACGAAGGTAGCTGGACATGATCTAGGTGTTTTTCATATACTTGATTGGTCTACATAGATGGTATTTTTAATTTGTTCTGCTCATTGAATTGTACGTACTCAAATATCTTCATAGAATTCTTGTAATGCTAGATTCTCAAAATGAGCGTATTCTTCAGCTCTCATTACTGGTGCAGCAAGAATGTCCTCCCAACTTAGTCATTTTTTTAAGAGTTGTAATCTAATATAACTTTGAACAAATTTTTGTCTGTCGTTTAAAAATCTGAATAGAGTAGTATACATTAATGTTGTTTTACCTGCTCATGATGGTCATGTGATAACAGTAAAACTTCATAGATTTAAATCAACATCTATGTCTTTTAGATTATATTTATGTGCGTGCTTTATTTTTACTCGGTTGTGTGAAGGTGTATGTTCAAAGTCAACTTTAACTTTTTTCTTTCAAGTAATGTAATCAGATGTTAGTGTCTTAGCTTTTAAGAAATCTTCATAACTTCAGTTAAATACTAATTCTCATCAGAAATCTCAAGCTCATGGTCAGATTTCTACGATCCAGTCTGATGCTTTAATGAATTCTTCATTGTGCTCTACAACAACAATTGTATTTCACATTGCTTTAAGTTTCTGAATTGATTTTATAGTCTTTTGGATTTCTCATGTATCAAGTCCTATTGTAGGTTCATCTAATACATAAATGATTCCTGTTAATTTATTTCAGAGTTGTTTAGCAAGTCTAAGTCTTTGGATTTCTCATCATGAAATGGTATCAACAGCTCTTTTTAGCATGAGATATCATAATCCTAAGTCTTGGATAGTTTTAGCTCTATCAAGTAGAGGAGTTAGAATTCTTTCAAGTAGGTTCTGAGGTTTTAGACTTGTTGCTTTTAATAGGTCAAGGAATTGAATTAGATGATCTAATTCCATTTTTTGTAAATCGAAAATATTGAATTTTAGGAGATGCTCGTCTTCAGGTTTAGCGCATTCATTACTTTCTATATTTGCGAATAGTTCATTGATAGGAATTTCTCATAATGTTTTTTTATCTATTTTTGAAAGGTCTAAACATAGAAAACAGTGAAGACTTTCCTTTTTTAATCTTGAACCGAAACAGTGAGGACATTCATTCATGCTAAGCATTGCTTGAAAATCTACTGTAAGAAGTCATTTAGCATATTGGTCTTTGATTATTTCTTCTATTCCATGATATTTTAGAGATGTTCGTTTTCCTCAAGAATTTATTCTTAGTAATTCATCATCTCATTCAACGATTACATTAAGGAATCGTTCTGGTTGGTCGGCCCATCTTTTATTTGGATCCATACTATATTTTTCACAGAGTTTTTTTAGAATTGATTGTCATAGATTACTTTCTCTTCGTGGAAGAATAGCTTGAAGTAGAGGAGAGTTGGGGTCTATAATTTTATCAAATTCAACTTGTAAGATTTCTCATAGTCATAGACAATGTGGACACGCTCATTCTTGTCTATTTGGAGAGAAATGTTGAGTAGTAAATTCAGGATAAGTGATATTACAGTTTGGACAATACATTTTATCTGTAAACCATTGTATCATTGGTATTACTCTCTTTTTTGTATTTGCTTTTTCTGATGCTTTTTTTCATTTCTTTTTTGTTGAGATTTCTATTGTTGCTCAGAAATTTGCATCAACTTGTTTTGATGAGATGCTTTCTTTTCCTTCTGAGTCATTTCCAACTTTATAAACTCAGAATTTTTTTGTTTCTGAAAGAATTTTAATAATATCTTCTTTTAATCTTCCTAGTTTTTGTTCTTCTAGTGTAATACGATCAAAGATTCAATAACTATTTAATGGAAAGTATTTTTCTGGGATATTTGGATCTTCAAGATAGAAATATTCAATAGGTTCTTGAAGGTCAGGATTTTTAGAAATTAGTAGATATCTTGTAAATCCTCATCATTTTTCTACTTTTTGTTTATTGTTTTTTACGAATTTAGAAAGGTCTCATTTATTTTCAAAACTTCAACTTTCTTTTAAGAGATATACTTTCTCTTCTCAATAGTCTTCTTTCATTGTTTGAAGAATTTGATCTACTGTTTTAGGTTCTATTTTTCTTCAACAATGCCAACAATATGTATCTCAAGTTTTAGCAAAAAGAAGTCTGATATAATCATCAATTTCTGTTACAGTTCAAACTGTTGATCTAGAGTTTCAAGTTCTTTTATTTTGTTCGATTGCTATAGCAGGAGAAAGTCATGAACAGTAATCTATTTCTGGTCTATCTCATAAGTTGAAAAACTGTCTTAGATAGCTTGAAAGTGATTCAATGTATCTATATTGTCATTCTTTATAGATTGTTTCGAATGCGAGTGATGATTTTCATGATCATGATACTCATGTTATTGTAATAAGCTTATTTTTAGGGAGAACAAGATCGATATCTTTAAGATTGTTTGTCCTTATTCATTGAAGAATGATTTCAGAATCTTGTTCTGGGACGATGTTTTCAGCTTTTTTTGCCATGAATTTTTATTTAATTTAAATCCTAACTTTGAGAATAGTTAATTGTAATGAAAATTCAATTGATAATATTAAATAATCGTTAAAATTCGCATATTATAAAATTTTTGCTAAAATTGAATTGTTTAATTAATTATTTTAACATGAAACAATCTGTAAATTTATCTAAATTAGTTATCCCTCATGACTGAGATGTAATAGATTCTCAGCTACTTTTAGATGATTTAAGATGAATTTCAAAAAGTGATATTCAAGAATTGTTTGATCTTGAAGATAAAAAGGTTCAAGAATTAGAGACTCAGTTAAGAGTTAATAAGATTATTAAATCATTTAAAAAATCTCATGTTAAAATTGAAGAAAATGCAGAATATGAATGAATTAAATGAACTAAAGTATATGCAAAGATACGATGAACTCCTTATAACTACTTTATTTCTGATGATAATTGGGATAGAAGTAATGATAATTTTCAGAATTTAGTTAAAGAAAATGCTTATCAATATTATGAAATTCAAAAACTCATGGCATCTACTGTTAAGGTTTTGATGTCTTATTGAGTTAAAAAAGAACAAATATTTCCTTGATCACCATTTGTAGAATCATTGAAAGATGCCTTAAAATTAAAAGATTATTATCGATTGGGCGATAGTTCTGGAACTTATGATTTATTCTATTTATTGAATTGTGCGAAGTGAGGATTCTCTGTTACTTATAAATATGAACCAGAGGATAATAAAAAGTTGCTCTTAAAAATTAAAGAATAAGTTGTTATTTTATGTTTAATAGTGGTTTATATTAGTTTTAATATTATATAATATCTTTATGAGTTTTGAACGATTAGATAAGAAAAGAGAAGAAGTAGAAGCAGATTATAAGATATGAAAAACATCTGAAGAGAAATATCTGCTTATGTTGGAAGCTATTGAGGGTAAAAAGAAAACTACTTTTTTTTGAAGAGTTAAGCGTTCAGTAAAAACTATTAAAACACTTCGTTGAAATTCTAAGGAAGTTAAAAATATCGAAGAATCATATGAAAAATGATTAATTTCAAAGGCTGAATACAATCACTATTTACGCATGAATAAACCATTTATGTCAAAGAAGAAAGTCGGTCTTTTTACCTATATTTTCTTTTGATTATGAGTTTTATTGTTCCTTTTTTATTGGTTTGTTTTTATGCCAAATAAGACCTATATTGAAGTTGATGACTTTTCTGAAATGTGAGATCCTATTCAGATTCCTGTTACATGATCAGTTTTTAAATATGTTGAGTGAGAAAATATAAAGATTGATTATTTAGCTGCATATACTATCAGTTGAAGAGTAATCGCAACTGCTCAATATTGAGCTAATTTAATAGAAAAATTATTAGGTTCTTTTTATCTTAAAGATAATAGCTTAAGGTATAGAGACGTCTGAATTTGATGGTGATTTTTAACGATGGATGATTATGTTGATAGATTTTCTTGGAGTTCTTTAAGTAGATTTTTAGTACCAAAACCTAAATCTCAAGCGGATTGGTTTTATGTTACAGAAAAGCATTCATGGAAAGAAATCTCTACACATTTTTCTCATAATCATCTTATCCCTTTTAATGATGAAGTGAAAAGATTGCTTCGTTGAATCAAAAAAGGGGATTATGTTCAGATTAAATGATATCTTGTTTCGTTAACTTGAGATAAATGATATAATCTAAGATCTAGTCTTGTTAGAGATGATACTTGAGATTGAGCTTGTGAAACAATTTTAGTTACTGATGTTAAGTGGTTAAAGGAAAAGAAAAAATAGTTAGTCTTTTATTTCTCTCTTTTCTCAGTTACAGGTGTTTTTGTCCCAGAGTCATAGCTTATTTAATCTAGCACTTTTTTCTGCTTTCTTAAATTCTTTTTGGTATTTATATGGAAGGTTGTATGTGTATTCAAATCAGTATCCATCTTCTATCATTTTTTGATTAATATTATTTCAGCTGAAAAATACATATCATAGTAGTCTTCAGTATTTATCTGTTTCTCATTGAGTTGGATCTTGTTCAACTTGTATTGTTGTGATTCAAGAGAGGATTTCGTTTAAGTGATTAGTGGCCTCATTTCAAAAACATTCTGTATATCAATATCTTGTTGTTGATTTTTCTGGTGCATCAAGGCCTATCATACGTATGTTTATTTCTTCATTGTTGTTTTTTACTTTAATAGTATCTCAATCTATTACTTTTAAGAACGTGTATGTATCTAGTTTTAATGTTGTTTGTTGCTGCGGTTCGTTTGTTTTTTCGTCGGTATTTATTCTGTTTTTTATTTCATTTATTAAAAGTATTATGATAAGAGAGCATCATAGTATGAGGAAAATCGTTAGTGTGAGTTTTTTGAATTCTTTCATTGTTTGTAATTTGATTAAGTAATTTTCTGTTCTTACCTTATAATATTGAATTGTTATTTCAAGGATATTTTAGGTCTGATTTTTATCTGAAAAATTATTGAATTTATAATCGATTTTTACAATATTAACTTGTTATTAATGTTTTATGTCTTAAACTAATTATAATGAGTATTTATGAATATGAAGCAAAACAAAGAAACTGAGAGATGTTTTCTTTGTCTGAATTAAAATGAAAAGTTGTTATTGTTGTTAACACTGCAACTTGATGTTGATTTACTCCTCAATATAAGGGGTTAGAGGATTTATATCTTAAGTATCATGATGCATGATTGGAAATTTTAGATTTCCCATGTAATCAGTTTGGTCATCAAGCTCCTTGAGATGATGATGAAATTCATGAGTTTTGTGTTGCAAAATATAAGACAACATTTGATCAGTTTCATAAAATTGATGTTAACTGAGATGGAGAACATCCATTGTATACTTACTTAAAACAAGAGCAACCTGAAGAAAAGCCAGTTGGTTTGAAAAATAAGATGGCTATGATTTGAGTTAAAAAGATTAGTGCTACTTGTAAAAAGAAAGGTGATATTGTTTGGAATTTTACAAAATTCTTAGTTAATAAAGATTGAGTTCCTGTAAAGAGATATGATCCAACTTTTAAGCCAGAAGATATGGAAGAAGATATCAAGTCTCTTCTAGCATAATTTTTTTCTAAAATTGGTATTGTATTTTGTTAATCGAATGTTTAAAGTTGTTGATGTAACAAAAACAGATACGCTTATGGCAATAGTAAAACCACTAAAACAATTTGCAGAGGAGTACATTGATGATGTCGGTGTACGTCAAGAATTCTTAGACTTCTGCGAGCACTCAAAGATTCGCAGTTCGCTTGTGATTGATGTAACCTCTTTTGAGGATTATTGGAAAAGGTACAAGAGAGTTCATCCTTAGCAGTACGATGTTGCTGGATTCTTTATGAAGGGTCCAGCTTTTTTGTTACTGCTATTGTCGTTCATATTATTATCACCATAATATATAATTTTTTGGTTTTTGATTTTTTGTGCTATAGTTATTTTTTATGTAATAGCAATATGATTTAACTACGATATTTTAAATAGCAATATTCGTTTTGTGTGTATTTTTAGTGTTTTTTATTGCTTTTGTGAAAAAATGATTTGAGTTGATAACTGTATTCTTCGTTTGTAAAACAATTTATATCATTTTTTTTAGAAAATGTGCTAACTTAGACTTAGAGCATTTTTCTTCTATTTTCTTGTTTTTTTTCTTTGCAATGTTATAGTGTAGTCGTAAATAAAAATTACATACAAAAACAAATCAAAAAAATGTCTCGTTATGGATCAGGAGTTCTGGGCATGAAGGGATGATAAAATGACTAGCTTATCCAATTGCGAAAATTTATCACAATACTTGAACCTGTATTTTTGTTTAATTTATTGTTGGTTAATTGTTATAGGGAAATGGTTATTTGTTGTTAAGCGTTAAATATTGAATCGGTTTGAGTCGTTAAAATGTATAAGGTTTTTTACTATCAGTAGAATCTTATGTTACTGATACTAATAAGCCTTCTGTATTCTTAAGGGCTGCGGACAGGTTCAAGTAGAACTCTGACCAGAAGTATTTCTTCCGGTCTTTTTTTTAACTTGAAATTTTCTTATATTACAATAACATACCAACTGCTTTTATTATAAATATAAAAAATATTAATGGCTCAAGAAGAATTAAAAAAAGAGGATATTAAAAAGGAAGAAACTAAGAAAGAAATTTCCAAGAGTTTAGATAATCCTATAAAGGAGGCGACTAAAAATACTGATTTAAGTGTCGCTATGAGTTCTGCTCCTAAGAAAAAAGAATTACTTCCTGATCAAATATCTCCTTATTTATCTAAATATGAAAATAACTTAATCAAGGAAAGATACTGAGATGTTAATCAATAATATAGACAGAAGTAGACAATATATTTTAAATAATAATATAATTTTTATGTCATCATTAATTAATCAAATTAGAGAGAAAACTTGAATGGAAACTCTTGTTATTACTAATATTATTTCGTTATTAGATCAATGAAATACTGTTCCTTTTATTGCTCGTTATCGTAAAGAAATGACGAAATGAGCTACTGATGAACAGTTACGTGATTTCTATGAAATTTATATGTATACAAAAAATCTTGAAGCTAGAAAACAAGATGTTATTCGTTTAATTGATGAGAAAGGATTATTAACTCCTGAATTAAAGGATCAGATTTTAAATGCTGAAACTTTGGCAAGAGTAGAAGATTTATATAGGCCTTTTAAAGAGAAGAAAAATACTAAAGCTACAATTGCTAAAGCTAAATGATTAGAACCACTTGCTAAAATTCTTGCAAAGGCTCAACTTTCTAAGGAAGATTTTGAGAAAAAAGCTGAGGAGTTTGTTAAAGATACTTGAGATAAAAAGACTAGTGTTTGAAGTGTTGAAGAAGCAATTCAATGAGCTAAAGATATTATTGCTGAAGATGTTTCTGACCATGCAGATTTAAGAGCTGATTTGAAAGAATATGAGGAAAAATTTGCTGTTTTAGAAACCAAGGCAACTAAGACTTTTGAAGAAAATTGAGTATATAAAATCTATAAAGAATATAGTAAAGTTTTGGCTGATATGCCTTCTTATGCATATTTGGCAGTTTCAAGAGCTGAGAAAGAAAAACAATTGTCTATTAAAATAGTTTTTTCTAAAGAGAAGATTGATAAGTTTTCTAAGAAATATTTTATGCCTGAAAATGCAGGTAGTTCTGCTGAATATTTGCAAGAAGCTATTGATGATTGATTAGAAAGATTGTTATTACCTTCATTAGAAAGAGAATTAAGAGCTGATAAAAAGAGGTGGTCTGATGAGGCTGCAATAAAAGTATTTGGTGAAAATTTAAAACAATTATTGTTAACTCCACCTGTTCAATGATTAACAGTTCTTTGATTTGATCCAGCCTTTAGAACTTGATGTAAATTGGCTGTTGTTGATAAGACTTGAAAGTTTTTAGAAAAATCTGTTATTTATCCTACTGAGCCTCAAAATAAAGTTGAAGAAGCACAGCAGACTTTATTAGATTTGGTAAAGAAGTATAATATTGATTTAATCGTTTTATGAAATGGTACGGCTTCAAGAGAATCAGAAAAAGTTGTTGCTGATTTTATAAAGAAGAATAAATTGAAAGTTCAATATTTGATTACTTCTGAAGCTTGAGCTTCTGTTTATTCTGCATCTGAGTTAGCGCAACAAGAATATCCTAATTTGGATGTTACTATTAGATGAGCTATTAGTATTGCGCATAGAGTTCAAGATCCTTTGGCTGAATTAACTAAAATAGATCCTAAAGCTATTTGAGTGTGACAGTATCAGCATGATGTTGATCAGAAATTCTTAAAAGAAAAGTTAAATGAAAAAGTGGAGGATATTGTTAACTCTGTTTGAGTTGATGTTAATACTGCTAGTTATACCTTGTTACAATATATTGCTTGATTGTCTACTTCTATTGCAAAAAATATCGTTGCATATAGGGATGAAAACTGAAGTTTTACAGATAAAAAGCAAATTAAAAAAGTTAAATGATTATGACCTAAAGCTTATGAACAAGCTATTGGTTTCTTAAGAATTAAATGAGGAAAAGAAGTATTAGATTCTACTTGAATTCATCCTGATCATTATAAACAAGTTTATGATTTTATTGAAAATGAATTAAAAATTAAAAAGAAGGACTTAGTTTTACCTTTGAAATTAAGAAGTTATTCTGAAGAAGAAATCGAGAATTTTTCTAATAATTATGGATTATGATATGAGACTATGGAGGATTGTATTAAGGAATTACAAAGACCTTGATTAGATCCAAGAGAAGAGTTAGAAAAACCTTGTTTTAAGTCTGATGTGTTAGATATTAAAGATGTTCAGGTTTGAATGAAATTACAGTGAGTAGTAAGAAATATTACTGATTTTGGTGCTTTTGTAGATGTTTGATTACATAATGATTGATTAGTTCATAAGTCTCAATTAGCCGATTTTTATGTTCAGAATCCAATCGATGTTGTCAAAGTTTGACAACAAGTGACAGTTAGGGTTTTAGATATTGATTTAGAGAAAGAAAGATTATCACTATCTATGAAGTGAGAAGAGAATACTGTTGTAAAAGAAAATAAAGAAAAATCTCCTAAAAAAGATAGGAGAGAGTCTTCTGAATGATTTACTTTGTGATGAAATATTACGTTTTCTTAGAATTCATCTATTTTTAATTGTAGTTTGAAATCTTCTGAAAATCAATTTAATTCGTCTTCTGGTATTTTTTCTGGTTTTGAGAGGTGTTTTATAACTGTTTCTAATGTTTCTTCATTAATTGATTCTTTGTTATTATCAACGTCTGATTCATTTGTGAGTATAGATAGGAAATTGGAGATATTTTCTTCTCGTGTAGCATAATTTTCTGTTTCTTGTGCTATTTTTAATTTTACAATATATTCTTTTAGAGGAGAACTGATTTTGTTTATCTGATTTTTTGGATCTGTTACGTTGCTTCCTTTTAAGAAATTATTTAATGTATTAAAGCAGTTCTTTATTTTATTTAGTTTGTTTGTTGTACTATGTTCTGTTGTATTATCAATTTTTTTTAATATTTTTCTTATTGGTGTTTCTCCCGTTTCTCCGTTAGTGTCTGAGTTTATCTTAGATTGAAATTTTTCAGGGATGAGTGTATTACAAATTGATTGTGTTGTAAGGTTCTTTTCGATGTTTTTATTTATACGTCTTTTTATTTCTTCGTCATTGGAGAATAATTCTTCTGCTTTTTTATTCATTGCTTCGAAAAGTGTATCTTTGTAATCATCAATATCTTTTGATTTTTTTAATATTTCTCAGAAGTTAATTTCTTTAAATTTTTCTCCAATTTCTTTAATTGTTGGCATGTTGATTTTTAAATCAGTTTTTCATTTTTTGTTTAATGATATTGAATTGTTGTCTATATTTAGAATGTCATCACATCGTAAATTGTGTTTTTCGTTGTTAAAATCATAATATAGTGTAATTGGATTATTATCAATAAATCCTTTGATCTCTAACTCTCAATTTTCTCATATTGTTGCAAATTCTTCTTTTATATCCTTAGTTCAGCTTGTTTTTGATAGTTTATTTTGTAATGTCTCTGAGCTTCTTTTAGGGTAGTCTAAGTATCTGATGATTGAAAATAATGGTGTTTGAGCAGCAAATCATGTTGTGTAGTTGCTTATTCGTTCATTGTGTTGTTCCCTTATTTTTTTGATTTCGTCATTTGATAAAAAGTTTCTTATTTGTTGCTCTTCTTCTGGTGTGCGTTGTGTTTTATTTGCTAATTCTTTTAAGTTGTTTTCATCATATTCTCATTTATATCAATAGAGTTTTGCAAGTATTAAACAATCTTCTAGAGATTCAATTCATTCTCCAATTTTTGTATCTTCTTCTAGAGCTTGTATACTTGGTTCTTTTTTAATTGCTTCTGTTCATGGAGTTAAAAGATCTTTATTGTATGATAGTGGATATCATTTTTCGGTACTTCTTGGTATTCAAAGATATTCGTCAATTTTGTTTAAATCTTCAATGAATCCTTTTAAATTATCGTCTTGATTTCGATTGTCTGATTGTAGAATTTTTTCTTTTGTAATAGCATATGATAGGTATGTGTCACTATCAAGTCAGATTTTATCAAGTTTTTGTTTTAGATTTTGATCTTCATCTATTTGTGATTTTTTCTGATTTATTTCTTCTTGAGTTGGTTTTAGATTTTCTGAAATGCTTTTGAATCTTTCTTTTAGATTTTGACTAGTTTCTCTTAGTTTTTTTAATTGTTCTTCTTGATTTTTAGAGTCTTTATTTGCTATTTCTTCATAGATACTTGTTTCATTAGGTTCTTTTTTTTCTCATCAATTTGTTAATTCTGTGTTGCTTGTTGAATTTTTTTCACGTTTATCTTCTTGTGTATTTAATTCTATTTGATCTTTTATTTCTTCTTCAAGTTCAGATAATACTTTATCAATATCTTCAGTTTTTTTATTTATTAGTTTTCTTTCGATTTCTGTTGCACTGTAGTTTTCTGACGAAATTATTTTTAGTAATCTTCATTTTTGTTGTTCATTTAAGTTGCATTTTTTTGATATTATTTCAGTTGTTTTCTTGTCTTTTTCTTCTTTATTTATTTCTGGCTGTCTTTCTTCTTCGTGTCTAGATGATGGTATTTCAGAATTATTGATGCCACCATCATTGGTTTCATCTTGCAGTGAATCGAAGTTTAATGTTAATTCTGGATCCATCTTAATATCTTATCTAAAAAAAATCAGGAAAGTTTCCTGATTAATTATAGTTTCTTTTATTGATATTGTCAAATTATTGGGTAATTTTTTCATATTCTTGAATTCGTTGTCTTCATTTTTGACTTACAGGTTTTCAGAGCTTGTTGACTGTACTTATGTATAGTTCCATTCGAGCTTGTGCTTGGTATGAATATTTTAAGTCATCTATTGAATAAGTATTCATAATACATTCTTCAACTCATTTTATAAATTCTTCTGGTGGTAAGTTAGATAGTCAACAATTATTAATTTTATTTAATGAGGTTTCGTTCTTTTGGGTGATATCTTTTATTTTTTTTCAAATTTCTCTTGCAGCCATTTTTCATACAACTCGTTTAGTGTCTTCTCAATATTCGTTGTCAGGGGTTTTAATTGCTTCATTATTTAAAAATCTTTTTTCATTAGTTAATCAATCTAGAGCATAAAGTGCTGTTGTAATAATTTGTTTTTCTGTCCTAATTTTTGGTTTAAATTCTGGATCGTTAATAGTTTCACCAAGAATAATATTGAAAATATTTTTAACACTATTACTTTTAGTGAGCTGTTTTCCTAGATTTACTAGTTTACTAAGGTAATCTCAATATTCTGGATAATAGACATTCCATTTTTGATCAATAAGTGTTAAGTAGTCAGTAACTTTAAGTTTTTCTACTTCCTCTATTGATAGACTATTTTCCATTCAATATGTGTTTTCGATATTTGTGGTGTTTATTTCGTTGTTAATTGGTTTATTTTCAGCAGCTTGTGTTCATAATGTTGTTAGTAAAGCTCCTGTAATAACTCGGTTGCGTAAGGTGTTTTTTGAATTTTTTTTCTCTGGAGATGAGATATTATTAATTCCTTTATTCATGCTTTTAAATTGTTATGAATAAAATATTTATTGTATAATATTTTCTTTGTGTAATATGTCAAGCTCTTTTAATTTTTAATTTCTACTAAACGATCTCGGTAATCATTGTGGTTACAAAAACTATCAACAGTTATTTCTTTTCATTCTTTTATTAGTAGAAGCCTCCATCCTGTCCTTCAAATAGGAAGTACACGAGCTTTTTTGTGTCATCATCTATGATAAAGTACTTTTCAGAATTCTGGATTCTTTAATTGATTTGTTAGTACTGTTTCGTATGTTGAGTTTTTACAGAATTCTGTAATCTGTTTTGTTAATAAATTCTTGTTAGGAATGATATAATTAAATGATTCTATACGGTTTATGAAGTATTCAATTGGATCTTCTATTATTATTTCTGGTTGCTCTTGTTTATTGTCTTCTTTTTCTTCGTCATCTTTTTTTTGTTTTTTATCAAGTATAGGTTCATCTTTACCAATTTGATATTCTATTCATAGTTTTTCAGTAAGAACAAGTACGGTTTCTTTAGGTATTCCTTCTAGATTAAATATTTTTTTAAGGTCTGTAAGTTTTAATGGAAAGTCTTTTATGATGAGCTTTGTTATGAATTTTTCTATACTTCTTTTTTTCTCATCACTGCAGTTTATATGTTGAATAGCTTCTTTTATGAGACTATTTTGTTCTTCACTTAATGCATATCTTCGTCCTTTTTTTGCTTTTTCATCTAGTACTGGTATTTCGTCTATGAGCTCTTCTTTTTCAGTCTTTATTTCTGCTATTTTTTTCTTCTCTTGATTCTTTAACTTTCTATTATGATCTTTTTCAAATGCTTCATATATTTCTAAGAAGTATTTTCCTATTATATTATCTTCCCAGTATTCTTCTTTAATGAAGGTATTGTAGTTAAGTAGTACATTATTTACGATGTATCAATGCTTTTCTCATGTAAATCATAGCGCTATGAAATCTTCAGTATTTTTAATGATTTTAGAGTAGTAGTCATCAAGGAATTCATCTAATCATGAAATTGTTTTTTCTATGAATTCATTCTTAAATTTCTTGCTTTCAAATATTTGGTTATAGTTGTTCTTAGCTAATGGAAATCTTTCTCTACAGAGCTTTATGAATTCTCATTTAATATCATCAGTTGCTGGAATTGTTATTCATTTCTTTTCTAGTACTGTGTTGATATCAGAAAATGATTCTCTAAAAGTGTTTTCATTGAATTCAAGCTTTTTAATTTGAGAGGTTGCATGACGTTTTGCTATGCTGCAGAATGTCTTTCTTAATTCTTGAATATAGTTAGGAACTTTGTTTGATTTTTTCAAAACTTCATAACAGTTTTTTAGATAGCTTCTTATAAATCAATCAGCATATTGTGTAAATGGAATGGCAATAGTTCTTATGTTTTCTTCTATAGGTTCTTCTGCAAGAAATTCTTTTGCAAATTGTCTATTTCATAATCATAAGTATTTTAGTCATTTCATAAGATTTTCTGTTTTTTGGAGTTCTGTTGCATCAGTACTTACTTCATTTATTGCTGCAGAAATCTCTTGTTCATAGTAATCTGTATTTATTGATCATGATTTGAGATTTTCCATTACACTATCCATATAGATTTTATATTTTTTGGAAAAATCTCTCGATTGTTTTGAAAGAACTTTTATTAATTCAGTGATAACTAAATCATCCTCAGGGTAGTGAGATCATTCTGCTAAATTGAATAACTCTTGGCAATTTCTTTTATTTGGTGAGTATATGTCGGTTCAGAAGTCCATTATTTAGCTTTATTTATTTTAAATATGTTATATTTTATTAAAATGTCAATATAATTTCAAGGTAATTAAAGTTAAAATAGAGACACTTGTAAAATCGGCTTAAAACCTATGATTTTTTGTATATTTTATTTTTTGAAAAATATGATTTTTGTCAATAATTATTGCTTTCTCTCTGCTTGCATCTTTTCTGCAAAAAAATATATTCAGGTTTAGATTTTATTTTTTTGTATTTATACTTATGAAAGCTACAAGTATTAAATCCATCTTTGAGGGGTATGAAAGCATGATTGGTAGTGATCTTGTTATAAAAGGATGGATTAGAAGTTTAAGAGATTCAAAAACATTTGGATTTATTGAAGTTAATGATGGATCTTATTTAAAAAATTTACAAGTAGTATTCAATAATGACTTAAATAATTTTGATGAAATATGTAAGTTTACAACTTGAAGTAGTATTGAAGTTCATTGAGAATTAGTAAAATCTGAATGAGCTAAACAAGCTTTTGAATTAAAGGCTAAAGAAGTTATTTTAATTGGTTGAGCTGATGAGACTTATCCTTTACAAAAGAAAAGACATTCATTTGAATACTTAAGAACTATTGCTCATTTAAGAGGTAGAACAAATACTTTTTCTGCTGTATTTAGAGTTAGAAGTATGTTAGCTTTTGCTATTCATGAATATTTTAATAAGAACGGATTTATTTGGGCTCATACACCATTGATTACAGCTAGTGATGCTGAAGGTGCTTGAGAAATGTTTCAAGTGTCTACATTAGATTTGATGAACCTTCCAAGAAATGAAGATGGAAGTATTGACTATACTAAAGATTTCTTCTGAAAAAAAGCTTCATTAACTGTTAGTTGACAGCTTGAGGGAGAAACTTTTGCTACTGCTTTTGGTAAGATTTATACTTTTGGACCTACATTTAGAGCTGAAAATTCTAACACAACAAGACACTTGTCAGAATTCTGGATGATTGAACCTGAAATCGCTTTTGCTGATTTGGAAGATAATATGGAGATTGCTGAAGGTATGTTAAAATATGCATTTGGTTATGTATTAGAACATGCTCAAGCTGAAATGGAATTCTTTGATAGATTTATTATGCCTTGAGTTAAAGAAAGATTAGAAAATTTAGTTAATGCTAATTTCTCTAAGGTTACTTATACTGAAGCTATTGAATTACTTAAGAAATCAGGACAAAAATTTGAATATCAACCTGAATGGGGTATTGATTTACAAACAGAACATGAAAGATGTCTATCTGAAAAAATCTTTAATGGTCCAGTTTTTGTTACTGATTATCCAAAAGAGATTAAAGCATTCTATATGAAGATGAATGAAGATTGAAAAACTGTTAGAGCAGTTGATTGTCTAGTTCCTGGTGTTTGAGAATTAATTTGAGGTTCTCAAAGAGAAGATAATTATGATAAATTAAGAAATAGAATGATTGAATTATGAATGGATCCTGAAGCTTATTCTTGGTTCTTAGACTTAAGAAAATATGGTTCAGTTCCTCATTCTGGATTTGGTGTTGGTTTTGAAAGATTAGTAATGTATGTTACTTGAATGGAAAATATTCGTGATGTTATTCCTTTCCCAAGAGCACCAAAGACTTGTGAATTCTAAGTTATACTGCTATTAAATATTTTTTATGAATATCTCAGAACTATGTCTAAAAATTCTGAAAAAAATACTAGCAAAAATAAAAATACTAGTGCTAAAAATACTAATCAAAATCAGAAGAAAGATACAACTAAGTTTTCTTTTGTTAGATGGTTTTGATATTTAATTATTGTTTCTATTGTTGTAGCTTTTTGAATTAATGCTGCACAAAATTCTCAATTAGCACCAATTTTTTGAGCTTGAAGTTGAGCTATTGAAATAGTAAATGAGACTGAAGATTTATCATTAAATCAATGGCTTGATCATTATCAATCATGAGATTTTAAGAAGATTAATGTTATTAATGATAGAACGTTAGAAGGATATGCTTTTGTTAAAACTTGAGAGAAAGTTGTCCTTTGATTTTCTGCTCCTACTTCTGAATATAAATTATATACTTCTGAAAAGGCTGAATCTTTAAGTGTTGTTGATATGTGATTAGCATTAACTTGAAATGCTGAGATTTCATTATATAAAGTAGAGGATTCACTTTGGATGAAACTTGCAGAGCAAATTTGAACGTTAATAGCATTCTTCCTTATTATTTTGATTTGAATGAGATTCCTTCTTCCTAAAAATTGACCAACAGGAATGTTCTGAATTAAAGTTTGAAAAGAAAGTAAAAAGAATGAATCTACTACAAAGTTCTCAGATATTGCATGAATGGAAGAAGTTAAAAATGAGTTAATAGAAATTATTGATTATTTAAAGTCTCCTGAAAAATATCAAAAGATTTGAGCAAGACCACCAAAAGGAGTTTTGTTATACTGAGCTCCTGGTTCTTGAAAAACATTACTTGCTAGAGCTGTTGCTTGAGAAGCTTGAGTAGCATTTTTCTCTGCTTCTTGATCTGAGTTTATGGAGATGCTTGTTTGAATGTGAGCTGCTAAGGTAAGAAAACTTTTTGAACAAGCTAAAGAAGCTTGAAAGGCTATTATCTTTATTGATGAAATTGATGCTATTTGAAAGAAAAGATGAGCAGGATTTACATGAGGTCATCAAGAACAAGAACAGACATTGAATCAAATCTTAACTGAAATGGATTGATTTGATAAGAATACTAATATTATTGTTATGGCTGCTACTAATAGACCAGATACTCTTGATCCTGCACTTTTAAGAGCTGGTAGATTTGATAGAAAAGTCTTTGTATCTGTTCCAACTTTTGATGAGAGAGTTCAGATTTTTCAATATTATTTAACTAAAAAGAAAGTTGCTAATGATGTAAGTATTGAGTCTCTAGCTAAAAGAACAAGTTGATTAGTTTGAGCTGATATTGAAAATGTTGTTAATGAAGCTGCTTTACAAGTTGCTAAAGCTAATAGAGAAGTATTAGAAGTTGCAGATTTTGAATATGCATTAGAGAAGGTTATTATGTGACCAGAAAAGAAAGTAAAATCTATGAAAGAAAAAGAAAAGAAATTAGTAGCATATCATGAATTATGACATGCTGTTACAGGTCATTTATTAGAAAATACTGATCCAATTGAAAAGATTTCTATTGTTCGTAGAGGACATGCATTATGAGTGACTTGGACTACTCCTGAGGAGGATAAGAATCTTTATTCTAAGGCTAAGTTCTTAGATGAAATTGTTAGCTTGTTATGAGGTAGAGCTTCAGAAGAAGTTTTCTTTGGTAAAGATGAGATTACTACTTGAGCTTCTAATGATTTAGAAAGAGCAACTTGAATTATAAAGAATATGATTTTGAAGTATTGAATGGATGAAGATTTTTGACCTATTAATTATTTAAAAGAAGGTGAAGATCAGTCATTTATTAATCCATATAGTGATGATATCGCTCAACTTGTAGATAAAAAGATTAAAGTTTATCTTCAAGAAGCTTATGTAAAAGCTAAGAAAATTCTTGAACTAAATAAAGATTTAATAAACAAAATGGCAGAAATTTTGTTAGAGAAAGAATATCTTTCAAGTGATGAATTTGTTGAGATGATGAAAGAGGGTAAAAAACTTTAATTATAACTAATATTCTATGAAAACAATAGCTGTTTTGGATTACTTTTTAAATAAGAATTTCAATGTCACAGATGTTCCTGATGATGTTGAAATTAAACATTGAGATAAAATTGCTTATTTTTTAGAAGAAAAGTGAACTCAAAAAGAATCTATAGGTACCGCTATTTGATATCCAATAGAACTTGATAGAAAAGTTCCTTTCTCTAGAAAGTTGACTGCAGATGAGTGTTTAGAATTTGCTAAACAACAAGATTTTGCATTAAAACTTTTCCCAATGTTTAAGAAGAAGTTTAAAGCTAACTTTCAATGATCTAAGCCAGTTACTGCAAGATATAATCCTATTACTGATCAGCTTTATTTTTATTTCTTCTCTGAGGAGAGATATGTTTTCGGTGATTTTGTAAAGGAATTAAGAAGTGAATTAGGTAAGAATATCTTTTTGTTTCAAGTTTGAGCAAGGGATATGATGAGAATAGATCCTAATGCTGCTGTTTATTCTGTTGGAACTGATTGTTGAATGGCTATTGCTTGTCAGTGATATTGACCATTACCAAGTGTTGAGGTTGAGAATATTGCTATGCAGTGATTAGATTGAAGAGATATTGAAAGATTAAAATGAAGATGTGGAAAACTAAAGTGTAGCTTATTATATGAATTGGAGATTTACATGAAAGAGAGTAAAGAATTCCCTGAAAGAGGAAGCACTGTCGTTTGTCCATGATGAGAACAAAAAGGTATTGTAAGTTCATATAATATTATTACAAAAGAGGTTGTTATTAAGACTGAAGAGGGTGGTGTTCTAAGAGTACCATTGTCTTTGTTAAAATGAGCTAAAGAAAAGGTTAAGGCATAATATTTTATTCTAAATTTTTAAAATGCAACGAACTGATTTGATTATTTATTTCTGGTTATTTTTAACTGCTGCTATTGTTATTATTCCTTGTGGATATTTATTATATGTATTATGGAATAAGTCTTCTGATTTTATTGAAAGAAAAGCTCAGGTTTTTAAAGAAAATAAAGAGCTTAAAACTATTAAAAATGATCTAGAAGAACAAAAAGAGGAGTTTATAGCTACTAATGAATATTGAACTTTTATTGCTCCTGATGATTCAGAAAAAAAGTGAGAAGAGGAAGCTGAAGTTAAGGAAGAAAATGTTGATACAGAATCTTCTATTTTGTCTGTAAAAGAAAATACAGATGAGAAGTTAGCTGAGCTTATTGAAGATGCTGAAAAAAGAGAACAAGCGCAAGAAAGAGAAAAAAAGAAGTTTGATTCATTATTGCTTGAGGCAGAGTTATTTAAGAATGAATGAAAGTTTGAAGCATATGAAAAGAAATTAATTGAGGCAATGGCTATTGATGATGAATCTTTAAAGGTTTTAAAGCCATTATCTGATTTATATTTTACTTTGGGTAATTATAAGAAGGCTTTATCATTATTAAAGAAAGTTACAGAAAAAGATCCTACTGATCATAAAGCTATTTGGCAGATTGCTGAGATTTATTTTGTAGCTTGAGATACTCAAACAGCTGAACTTCTAATTGAAAAAGCTATTAATCTTAAAAATGATAATCCTAAGTATTATTTAACTATGGTAGAAATCTACTATAATACTGAAAGATATGATGAGGCTTTAGCATTTATGGAAAAGATTATTAAATTAAGACCAACTAATCCAAAGTATTTGTTAGCTACTGCAGAGTTGTATGAACAGATCTGAGATATTGATAATGCTAAGAAGTATTATTTCACAGTTCTTGAATATGAACAAAATAATGAAAAAGCAAAAGCAAAGTTAAGAGAGTTTACTAGAGAATAGGATTGAATCTTTTATCTTTTTCAAATATATCTATGGCACTAAACTTAGTTATTCTTGCGGCTTGAATGTGAAGCCGTTATTGAGGATTAAAGCAACTTGATAAGTTCTGATCATGAGGACATGCTTTGATGGAATATTCAATTTATGATGCTAAGTTAGCTTGATTTGATAAGGTTGTTTTCGTTATTAGAAAATCATTTGAATTGGAATTCAAAGAAAAGATTTGAAATAAGGTTTCTTGATTTATGCCTGTTTCTTATGCTTATCAGGATATTAATGATTTACCAAATGGTTTTGTTTGTCCTAGTACAAGAGAAAAACCTTGGGGAACAGGTCATGCAGTATTATGTGCAAAAGATGTTATTGATTGACCTTTTGCTGTGATAAATGCTGATGACTTTTATTGAAGAGAAAGTTATGAAGTAATAGCAAATTTTCTAAAGAATAATGATAAAAATGCTATTGTTTGATATAAGATTTCTGAAGTATTATCTGATTTCTGAACTGTTTCTAGAGGAATGTGTGAGTTAGATAATGAAGGTAATTTGGTAGCTATTCATGAAACTAAAAAGATTTATAGAAAGGATTGAAAGATCTTAGCTGATAAAGAAGATGGAACTAGCTTTGAGATTAATCCTAATGAGCTTTGTTCTATGAATATGATGTGATTTAGAAAGGAAAGTTTAGCTTTTTATGAAAGATATTTTAAAGAATTCTTAGAGAAGAATATTAATGAACCAAAGGTTGAGTTTTATATGCCTGAGGTTGTTACAAGATTAATTAATGAAGAAGGGGAGCATGTACCTGTTTTACCAACAGAGGCTCAATGGTTTGGAGTAACTTATCAAGAGGATAAAGATGCTACAAATAAGAGTATTGATAGCTTAATAGAAGCTTGAAAATATCCTAAAAATTTATGGGAATAATTAGTTTTTAATGTAATAAAAATTGAGAAACTGTGTTTGTTTTGCTAGTTTTTTTGTTATTAAAATCCCCTAACTAAAATAGTCAGGGGATAAGTTTGTTTGGTGGTTAATCATTACATGATTCTTCCTGCCTTGTCGGCTAGTGGTGAACGTTCTCCATGAACCATGTGAACGTGGACGAATTCAGGTTCGCCTTTCCATTTGTCGATGAGGTAGGAGAGACCATTGCTTCTCTCATTCTGATATGGTGAATCAATCTGTGAGATATCGCCAATCACAACGATTTTCGTTCCTTCACCTGCGCGGGTAATGATTGTTTTAATCTCGTGCGGTGTAAGGTTCTGGGCTTCATCAATGATGATGAATCGCTCAGCGAGAGAACGTCCTCTGATGTAGTTGAGGACGAGAACTTCAATCTGGTTTGCTCTAGCCCATTCTCTGATAGGCTCTTGCGCTTCTGGGTTCTTGTCAGGTTCAATTTTCTCCTTGATGACAGCCAAATTATCGTAAATTGGCATCATGTACGGATCAATTTTCTCTTCTTTGCTGCCTGGGAGGAATCCGAGTGTCTTGTCGCTCATTTCCATTGCTGGACGTGCTACCAAAATTTCCTTGTAGGGCTTGTTCTTCTGGTGTATTGCTGCAGCTAGAGCAACAAGTGTTTTACCAGTACCAGCTTTGCCGGTGATAGCAATCAGACTGATTGTTGGATCAAGCAGCGCACTGAGTGCAAAGGTTTGCTCATTGTTACGCGGCGTCACTTCTTTAATCTTCAGTTCATCTTCTTGAATGACAATCAGATGGTCTTCAGTCTTTCTCGCAAGGAATCGGAAGTTCGAATCATCGCCACCTTTGATGATGAAGAGGTGATTGATCGGGAACTTTTTCAAAGATGTGGGAAGAAGAAGTGTCTTGTTGTCAAAGAAGCTTTCTTTTTTCTTGGGCCTTGCTGGCTTTGCATACAGCTGAGTCCACTCCTTATCGGTGAGTGTCGTTTCTTCGATGGAGGAGAAAATCTTATCCATGTCAGTTACAGTTTCATTCCGATAAGGTTCGGTATCGATGCCGATAGCCATGGCCTTGAATTTGAGGTTCTGGTCGTTTGTGACGAGTACTACCTCATAATCGGGCTTCTTCTTTTTCAAAGACAGAACGGTTGCAAGGATTCTGTGATCAGGAATGTCATTCATAAATGAGTCTTCCATGATTTTAGGATATCCTCCACTTCCGAGTGCAATGAACACCTTTCCAAGATCTTTTCCTAGACGACCGCCTCCAGTAGCTGTTTTGGGATTGTTAATGTACTTTTCGAGTTGTCTTTGGAATTCTCTTGTGTTAAGGTTGATTGTACCAGTTCCTTTTTTGAACTTGTCCAATTCTTCGATTACCGTGATTGGAATAGCAATATCATGCTCTTTGAACCCAATCAGACAATTGGGGTCTTGCATTGGGATATTTGTATCCAATACGAAAACCTTTTTTTCTTCTGTTTTTTTTGCCATACGCTGTTTT
>CAMOEC010000002.1 GCA_946611795.1 uncultured bacterium | reverse complement strand
TCGGAGAAAATCTCAGAAAGTGCAGACGGCAATTAAGAGAGATTATTTCTCTCGACTACTATGTGATTTGAAAGTGTATTTGGATTTAACTACTGAGGAGATGCACAATCTTTGTGAGGTGCTTGCGACTCAATGTCCAATGAACATTTTTCAGGGAGGAGAGATTAGTAACTTGGGTGATTATGTGAGAGATTTAAAATGTCGTTCACCGAAGAAAGTACTTGAGAAATCTAAGCCACTTTTAATCAGTATCTGTCGTGTTCAAAAAGAATCGTCATTCCCTTTTAATCTTAATGAGCTATTTGTTGAGTATGCGGACTATAGAATATCTTATTTAAATAAAGATACTAATGTTCGTGAGAGTGAAACGTTGTCAGCTCTTTTAGAGTACTGGCCTGAACCAGATTCAGCACAGACTTATATCGATGAAGAAGACCTTGATTCTTTTGAGTACTAATTTGATTTTGGAGAGCTCGAATTGAACTCTCCATTTTTTTTATTTAAGATATTTTATATTTTGTTTAAGGTAAATTTAAGGTTGATGATTATATTACGCACAGTTTTAGAATAAATAATAAATAAAAATGCAATCTTCACCTCCAGTTAAAACCTTAAATGCTATAAGAAAATTTAATCGTTTTGAACTTAAATATTTGATTTCTTATGATACTGCACAGAGACTTCAGAAAGATCTAAAAAAGTATGTCTTACCAGACTCTTATGCAAAGACACCAAATGGTTTATATACACTTTCTTCACTTTATTATGATACTGATGATTATCGTTTTTATTGGGAGAAGGTTGATTGAATTAAATATAGAAGGAAGTTGAGAATCAGACAATATGAAACAGATAAACCATTAGATAAAGATTCTTTAGTGTATGTCGAAATTAAGCAAAGAGTTGATAGGGTGACACAGAAGAGGAGAGTTCCAATGAAATATGAAGATGCTTTAAATCTTTGCAATAATTTAGTTATCCCAGAACATGAAAGAGTTGATGAAGCAACGCTTTATGAAATCTATGAACTTTTGAAAACGAATAATCTTAAGCCTTCATGTATAACAAGTTATATGCGTAATGCTTACTTTTGAACGGATTATGATAGTTGACTACGTATAACTTTTGATTCAAATATCCGTTATAGAACAAAGAATCTAGATTTGGCTGATAAAAAGATTTGAGAGTTTATGGTTTCTCCTAATATGGTGATAATGGAGGTAAAAGCTAATGAACGTATCCCATATCGGTTAACAGAAATTGTCTCTGATTATAATTTTCGTTTAATTCGTGTAAGTAAATATTGTCAGGGATTAGAAACTTCTTCAGAAGTTCCTCGTAGTGTATTCTATTTAGGCGAATGAGCCTTAAATAAATAATTTTATTCTTTAATACTTATTAATTATGGAAGCATTTATTCAACAATTTACAGAAAGTTTAGGATCTATTCAAGATCTAACAGGTACATTCTCAGTTATGGATATAACAATTGGAATGCTATTAAGTTTTGTTTTGACTGCTATTTTATGATGGATTTATAAGAAGACACATAAAGGAACTTCTTATACTCAAAGTTATGTACATACTTTAGTAATGATGGGTATGACAGTATGTGTTATTATGCTTATTGTATGATCTAATATTGCACGTGCATTCTCATTAGTTTGAGCATTATCTATTATTAGATTTAGAAATGCTATGAAAGAGACAAGAGATATTGGATTTATGTTTGCAGCAATGGCGATTGGTATGGCAACAGGTACAAAGTTTTATATTTTGGCTGTAGTCTTTACTTTGATTATTTGTGTTATTGTTTTTGTTATGTCTCGTTTTAATTGGTTCGCACGTCAAGCATCAAGTCAAATCTTAAAGATTCAAGTTGCTAATACATTAGATTTTGATCATATCTTTGATAGTTTGTTTGTTAAATATACTAATATTTCAGATTTGATTAGTATTGATTCTGTAAGATGAGGAGCTTTAACAGAATTAGTGTATAATGTAGAATTAAAGAATCCTGATAAGAAACAAGAATTCTTATGAGAGATTAAAAAGTTAAATGATAATTTGAGTGTAACTCTAATTACAGGATATAATACAACTGACTTATAATTTTAAGGGGAGAGTGGTTCTCTCCTTTGCTTTTAGCTCATATATAGTGAATTAATAATGGCTGTATCTCTTACTTTAAGAAGAAATCGATATTTAATACCATTATGTATAGTACTTCTTTTAATTCTGATTTATTTTTGAGATAGAAGAGTTATCTCTGTAAATATTTGAGATAAATGAGAAGTTACAACAGATTATTATGATATTGAGAATACTATAGATCTTTTTGATACCACACAAGTTCATGAGATATCAATTAATATGACAGATGAGGAATATAAGGATATGATTGATACCTATGCAAGTACTTCTGAAAAAGATTGGTATAAAACTGATATTACAATTGATTGAGTTACGGTGTATAATGTTGGTGTTAGATTAAAAGGAAATTCTTCTTTAAAGTGAATTGGTTGAAATTGACAATGAGGTCCTTGATGAAGTAAAAGTTGAATGGACCGTTGAATGTGAAGACATAGAGAAGGTATGCAAGATAATAGAATGATGGGATTCCATTGAAATAGGATAGGTTCTTGAAATAGACAATGATTCTTTTGAGAAAATGGTTCATGAGAAATGCAGAGACCTGAAGTATTTCAAGGTTGAAGTTTCTGACCTTGAGCTATGAGTTGAAATGAAATTAATTATGATACGCAACTTCCTCTATTTGTAAGATTTGATAAATATGAAGATCAGACTTATCAATGACATGAAATGATATCATTACGTGTTTGAGGAATGGGTAGTGATACGACTTTATTAGCAGAACCTTATTCATATGAATTATATCAAGAAGCATGACAACCTGCTCCTGATACTGTTTATTGAGCTGTTAAGATTGATTGAATGGATGAAAAACTCTTTATTATCAGTGAATTACCTGAAGATGAATATTATATAACAAAATGGTTCTGAGATGATAATGGAGTATTATATAAAGCAGGAAATTTTATAGATTTTGGATATCAAGGAGAAGATCCAACAGTGTATTCAGAGTATTTTACTCAGAAAACAAGAGTGAATGATTATGATTTATCATTATTAATTAAGTTGTTAAAGTTTGTTTCTCAATCTAGTGATGAAGAATTTGCTGAACATATTAATGATTATATTGATGTGAAATCGGTATTAACGGTTCTTGCTATTGATGATTTTGTTTGAAATCAGGATTCTTTTGGAGGAATGTGAAGTAATTATTATTTGTATTATCATTTATGAGAACAAAAGTTTTATCTTCTTACATGGGATCAGAATTTAGCGCTTGGTTGAATGTGATGAGGTAGAGGATGAATGTGAGGGAATAATTGAAGTTGATGAATGATGGGATGATTTGGATGATGAATGTGATTTTGAATGAGATGATGAATGATGCAGTGAGAGAATGGAAATCAAATGAGTTGAAATATTCAAGAATCTTGATTTGATTTTGGATGATTCTCTTGAGCATTTAATCCAGAGTGAATGTCTTGAGAAATGCCAGGATGAATGCCTTGAATGTCTTTATTCCCTTGATGAGAAATGGAAATGTGAAGTTGATGAATGTGATGAAATACTAGAGGTATGTGATGAAGAAATGGAAATAATGAACTAAAAACAAGACTTCTTGCTAATGATGAATTTAAAGCAATGTATGATGAAATTTATGCTGAGATTAAAAGAATTGTTTTAGATACTGACTTCTCTGAGAATTTCTTGACAACATGGACAAATGCTTTGTTAAAGTATAATGAAGATAGTGAAATTGTTTCTGAAGAGAATTATCTTAAGGCGGTTGAAAGTATAAAGTCTAAGATAGAAGAAAAGAGAAATTAATGTTTGAAAAATGGGTAAGGTGGTTAAACTTTATCCGTTTTTTGATTTGATGAAAAGGTTTTAAAGGTTAAAAGTCTATTTGCTATATATAAGGGGATTGCCATGATTATTATTTGTAGCATTTTAGCTATTGCTTTTTGCATTCCTAATCATTCGATAAAAAAGTAGACAAGTCCTGTTGAAATGACAGTTCAAGTTAGAGAAATGATTACATATAATAGGAATCTTAGTTTTACGTGATCGTTATGTTT
>CAMOEC010000001.1 GCA_946611795.1 uncultured bacterium | reverse complement strand
TGTACTTTTTCAAAACTTTTTAGCAATACTTACTTGAACAATAATCCAAGGAATATACATACAAACAACAAACATTATTGGTAATACTCTTGTAAGGATTCAAGGTCTATCTAACATATTAATACAATAGAGGAGTCATGCAAAGATAACAGGAGTAATGAATAAACTCCAAACCCATCATCATTTTCAACCAACTTTAAAGATTAAATAGAGATTATAAATAGGAATCAATACCTTCCATTTTTTAATACCAACTTTCTCAAAAATCTTTAATCATGTAAATATCTGAACAATAAGAATAATGATTCATATTAATGATGCAATCATTGAAGGGTGAATCACTTCAAAGAATCAGTATCTAATATCATTATCGATATCAAGATTAACATCAGGGAGTCAAACAATATTACCTTCATCAAAATCATCATCAATATGGCTTGTGTCTTTCTTTGTAGCAATAACAGTTTCTCAATCAATAACGTAGTCTCATTCTTTTGCTTTAACTTCAAAGTTGCTATCTAATACAACACTTACTTGTGATCATAGCTTTATTGCTCCTATATATTGTCATTGCTCAACAATATCATTTGGTTCTAGAAGAGAAACAATTCTCCATGCCATTATTCATGCAATTTGAACGATACGGAACTTATATCATTCAGGTGTTATGTAGAGCATATTATTGTACTCGTTTTTGAATGTTGAATCCATATTTCAGCTTGTTTTTGTCGCATTGAAGAAATGTCATTTATGATATTGCTGATCTACAAGCTTTGATAACAAAGGTGCTTTTTGAAAGTGAGCATCTAATGGAGTCATCATGATAGAAACTAATGTTGCTCAAGAGAATCATCTTGTCCAATCATCAATTACAACATTATTTTCTTTATAAAGCTCAGTTTCTCAATCAGTTAGCTCATCTTGATGGATAACTTTAATAACTCTTCAGTTAGCAGGACTTACAAATAATGAATCATCATGAGGAACATTACGTGTTGGTTGGCGAAGGAAATAGAATCTATTAAATCCATCAAAAAGAAAATAAGCAATACTTAACACAGTAAAAATCCAAAATAAGGTTTTTTTTAATTTCATGAAAACAACTGAAAAATAAATTCATTAATTGATATATAATTAATTATTTCCCCCTCTTTTTCAATTTGATTGATAAAACCCAGAAAATATAAAACTCTTACAATATATGGTCTCTTAAAAACTGATTTTCTTTAAGTATCCTTCAATATGTTCGCATTTCTCAATGGCCTGGATAACATTCTACATTATAATCTAATCATAAATGCTTAAACTTTCATAGTGATGCGCTCATTTTATTATAATCTCAAGTAGGTGTACGTAAAGTTCAAACGCTATCTTCCATCACAACATCTCCTAAGAATAAACTATTAAGCTCTTCAATATAAAACATTGAGCATCAATCAGTATGTCATGGTAAATGAATAATCCTTATATTATATCATCAAATCTCCATATTACATTCATCAAAAAACTCAACCTTACTTTTAATTATAATTTCTTTTCTTCAAACTAATAATGAACAGTTTAAGTTTATATTAGTTAGTAATTCTTTATCTTTCTCATGAATGTAAATTTTAGAACTAGGATAATCATTCTTTATCTCATCAACAAATCTTATATGATCTCAGTGTCCGTGGGTTAATAGTATGCTTTCAACTCATCAGATTTTTTCAAGATAGTCTTTAATCTCAGAATTATAAAATCATGGATCAATGATGATTCATCAATTCTTTCATTTAATAACGTAAACATTACTTGAGAAAATTTCATTAGTTACAAAAGTTTTTATTGTCTCATTCATTGTTATATTCTGCGTTAAAGTGTTATTAATATAGTAATAATAAGTTTAAAAACAATTAAAAATCCTAAACTATAACTATTGAAATGAATCAGAATATTATTATTTTAATATTGTTTTATTTATAGATTAACCATGTTAAAGTATTTTATTAAGCATTCTGAAATAACATTCATTCTTATTCTAATTAATGTAATACTCTTTCTTTTAGAGACACTTGCATGATGATCAACCAATACGGTTGTTGCTGCGAATTTCTGAATTTTTTACTCTCCAGTATTCTTTGATCAACCTCGAAGAGCAATAACTGCTATGTTCTTACATTTTTGAGCTGTTCATCTATTTATGAATATGTATGCTCTATATTGTATTTGACCATTAATTGAAAATACATTCTGAAAGTGGAAATATTTGCTAATCTATCTATTTAGCTGAGTCTGCTGAAATTTAATGGTATTGTGAGTTGAAATGATGACTTGAAGTTATAGCTTTAGTGCATGAGCTTCATGAGCTATTTTCTGACTTCTTTGATCTATAGTAGCACTCTTTCTATCTCTTCCTGAAAGTATAAGAAGTAGAATGAATATAAAAAGTGTAACATCTGCTATCCTTCTCAATATAATGATTTGATTCTTGCCTTGAATTTCAATGTCAGCACACTTATGATGATTGATTTGATGATTTCTAATATCTTTCATTATTATAAAATTAAGAAAACCTACCTATTCATCTGATATTGATTAAAAAATGAATAAAGAAAATAAAAATAAAACAGATTCTCCATATTACTTAAGATTGTCATTTAGACTTTGACTTTTAATAATCTTGTTTTTGATATTAACTTATGAAGTTTGTACTTGATGAACAGTAAGTATGGATTCTTCTGTCTATGATTTTTTAATGAATAATATTCATCCTGATTTTACTCAATTATTTATAGCTTTTACAAACCTTTGATGAACATATTGAATTATTATACTAGCAGTTCTCTTAACTATTGTACTATGATTGAAAAAAGAAAATGGAAAATTCGCTATTATTTCTTTCCTAACGCCAATAATAATTGTAATTGTTAATACTGTTATTAAAAATATAGTTCAAAGACCAAGACCAGAAATCCTTAGATTAGTAAGCGAAACATGATATAGTTTTCCTTCATGACATACAATGCATACAGTTGCACTCTACTGACTTATAATGCTTCTTGCATTATATTTTGTTAAAAATAGATGATTAAGACGAGTAATATATTTATTATCATTATTGATAATGCTTTGAGTTACTTCAAGTAGAATATATCTTTGAGTGCATTATTTTTCTGATATTCTTTGATGATTTTTATTGTCTCTTGTATATCTTTTTGTTATTAAACATTTTTTCTTTACAAAAAAGGTTGCATAATGAAATCATTACGCAACCACTTAATTTTTCTCTCTAACTCTCTTATTCAGCAGTAGTCTTGTGCATAAATATGCGTTGCCGTTCACAGCATCTCCATAGGAATAGAATGATGGACTGGATAATTACAGATATAATCCAATAATTCAGACAAGTATTAATCTCGTAAAATCCTTTTCTGCTCGTCAAAATGAGGATAAAGGCGAATAAAATTGTAGATGTAATAACATTGCCTATTTTTCCCCAGCTCATTACCCGGTAGAATGATGTAATAAACGCGACGCTCATGCATAATCCGAATGTGAGTTGGAAAAGAATCCAATGTTGGTCATGTTTTATCCAAATTTCAGCACATGAAATCATGGCTATTATGCCAAGAATACCTACATAACCGGGGAAGTCTTTTAAAACACTCCTCAGAGGTGCTGGATTCATAAAGATAAAACCAAGATCACTAATAACGAGTTGGACAATTCCAGAGAGAAAGAGAATAATAGTCAGAATAGAGTAAAATTCGAATTTGTCTAGCAGCCAACCTACTAGAGCCATTACAAACGTAAGACCAGAAACAGTAAATGATTCAAGATCTTTCTCCTTTACTCCGTTGTAGAATGAGTACAGCGATATGGTCGCTATAACTCCAAGATAAAAATAAAATGTAACCATAATAAAAACGTTTTTGTTATTTGTTTTGTTTATTTAGTATACAATATGATTTATATATAAAAAGTCAATATAAAGTTGTTTGATAATTAAAACAATCTATTGATTTTGATAACCTAAATTAATATAAAATTAATGTGATAAAGGATGTACTTCCTATTCACGCTACCTGTCAGTAATTTTTGGAGCTTGAGTGCTGATAGATGTAAAAAGTAATGGTAGTGCCATTTACGCCTGGTATGAACTTTTGGAAGACCCTATACTTCCCTTCGGTTTCCGACTTAGCATTTGGGACTTTCGCGGACCCCAATTCCCTACACGATGCTGCCGTTGTGTTCATGAGAGTCTGCTCACGCAGAAATGCAGAAAAAGATGTTTTCATCTTTAAAAGACATATGGTCTTTGCTCTTAGCTACTATTTAAGGCTCTAGGAGCAGGGTATTCTTCCTCTGCTCCTTTTCTTTTATCTTGAATAAATAAAAATATGAATAAAAGTTTAATTGTTTATAACAACCCTCGAATCTTTGCTCAAAGCTTAAGTGTTCTTGATGAGAACAATATTGATTCTTATGATATTATGATTAATGAAGTTTATCATAATACAGCAGAACAAGTACAAAGATCTAGAGAATGGATTAAAGAACATGTTTGAGTTTCTCCATTATCTCTTGAGGAATTGGATAAAAATTATGACTATGTGATTCGTCCTACACCTGTTGAAAACGATTGACTTCCCTATTTATATGATTTATTTCCTGATGCAAAATATATCTATATTGAGGAATGAATGTGATTCTATACTTCAGAAGCTTATAATAAAGATGTGACACTTTGAGATAGTCACTTTATGAATTGAAAAGTTTATCTAACATATTTTGATAAAGTTAAATGAGCTTTAAAATATGATAATTCAAAAGTTTTTAGTATTGCAAAGCAGTGGTATAAAACTGAAATAGAAGAACTTCCAGAAGGAATTAAAACAATTCTTTTCACTGAACCTTATATTCAGGATGAACATGATATGACCTATAAGGATAAAGTAGAAAAAGCTATAGAAAACTCTCAAAAACCACTACTACTAAAAAGACATTTTCGTGATGATACTGCATATGAATATTGAGAATGAGTTTTTGAATTCTCTAATAAGATACCAGGACAATTGTTTTTCTGAATTTATCCTGATGCTAAAATTATCCTTACATGAAAGACTACATTAGAACTTTATATTCCTGATAAATCAAAAATTATAAAAATCTAAATTATTTGTTTGCAAAATTGATAGTTATTTGTATCTTATAATCAGTATTTTACCACTAAAATAAAAAATGAGAAAAAAATCACTTATTCTTACTATATTATCATTCATAGCATTCCTTTCTGCTTGACCTATTTCTGCTATGAATATGAATTCCTTAACATATGAGGATCTTCTTACTCTCTATTTTTGAGTATTAGCTCCAGAGTGGAATCAAACTACAAATCAACAACTTAAATATACAAATGTAGATAAAGGAACAAAACTTTATTCTTTACTCTCAATTGCTGTCTCAAATAATAAATATCCAAACCTAAATATAGCGCTACCATTAAAAAAGATAGCATATGAATCAGACCTTGCAGACCTTATTAGAAATAACTTTAATACAAAGATTTCTTATACTAATAAAAAGGTATTAACATTTGATTTTCTCCAAGCTCAATTAAAACAAGTTTATGGAAAGAAATCGAATACAACTACTTCCACTCAGAACTCAAAAACAACTAAGGCTAATGAAAACATAGCTGATTCAGTACTCTTCCTTCTAAAAGAAAATTATATCAATAAAGACCAACTTTCATGAACTGATAAAGTTGATTATGATAGTCTTTCTAATTTTGTTGAAGGCTTATGAGAAGAATATACCGTTTATTATAATCCAGAAGAATGAAAAAAGTTTATGGATTGATTAAATGGTGAGTTTGCAGGAATCGGAGTATATTTAATACAAAGATGAGATGAAAATCCAATTATTTCAGAAGTAATTAAAGACTCTCCTGCAGAAAAAGCTTGATTACAAGCTGAAGATATTCTTATAACAATTGGTTGAAAATATCTCAAGGATTTCAAGAGCTCTACTGAATTTATAGATGCATTGAAAGGTGAAAAATGATCAACAGTATCAGTTCAAATTCAAAGAAATGGTAGAATCTTGACTAAAGAAATATCGAGAGATGTAATTCAACTTCCTAAAATGGATGGTGTAAAACTCTGAGATGTTTGTTATGTTCGTATGTATTCTTTTGATATATGATCATATGATAGTTTTATGTCAAAGATAAATGAATTTTGAAGTTGCTGAAAATATGTATTTGATGTTAGAAGTAATCCTGGATGAGTAATTGATGAAGTTACTTGAATTCTTGATGAGTTTGTTCCTGAATGAAAAACATTAATGACAGAAAAATGAACAACAGTTAATGAAGAGATTAAATCAACTAAAACTCCATCACTTGAGGTAACTAATCCGACAATAATCCTTATCGATTGATATACTGCAAGTGCTGCTGAAATCTTTGCATGAGTTATGAAATACTATTTTCCTAACCAAGTTAAATTAGTTGGTTCTAAAACTTACGGTAAAGGTTCTGTTCAACAAGTTGTTCAATTTCCAAATAATTCATTGATTAAATATACTATTGCAATTTGGTATATAGCTGACCAAACTATTTCTATTGATAAAGTTTGAATACAACCTGATATTAATGTAGTTGATAGTCCTTATACAGCAAAGGATGAAGTGCTAGAAGTGATTTGAATCTCAAATGTATGAAATTAATTTATTCTAAATAGTGTAATTATCCCGTATTTATCTTGATTTTTTATGATATTTTTATAATTTATACGGGATTTTTTAAATATAAAAATTGTAATGAAAAAGTTTTTGGTTTTGATAAGTTCTTTATTATTTTTTTGTGGCTTTTCTTTTGCTGCAGATATTCCAGAATTCATCTTATTCTATTGAGAAACTTGCCCTCATTGTAAAAATGTAGAAGCATATTTTGAAGAATTGAAAAAAGAATATGATTTTAAAGTTACTTGATATGAAGTTTTCTTTGATGCTGATAGTCAAAAGGTTATGCAGGTATATGAGAAAATTTTATGAGCTCATTTTACTTGAGTCCCAGTATTAGTTGCATGAAATGAATTTGTTGAATGAGAAGATTATGATGCAATAGATGCTTTATTTGAAAAGCATGCACTAAAAAAATCGGAAAATAATGGAAATACTAATGATAATCCAGACAATCAACAACTACAAAGACCTGATAAAAGTGATGCAACTTGAGATGTGGAAATTGATATTACTCCATTACAAGATGCTCCAACAATTAGTGAATCATTATCATGAGATGAGCAGTCTTCTTGAGCTGTAACTACTACATGAGTTGATGAAAATATCAATGTATTATCATGAAGTGATGAATGAACTTGAGATGTAGATCAATCTGTTACATTATTTGGTAAAAAAATTACATTAAAGTCTGTATGACCAATTGTTTTTTGAATTATCTTATGATTTGCAGATGGAATTAATCCTTGTATGTTTTGAGTGCTTATTTTCTTATTAACTTATCTTGTTTCAGTTTGATCTAAGAAAAAAGTACTTTATTCATGATTAATATTTGTAGTAACTACATTCGTACTCTATTATAGTATAATGTATTTAATGCATAATCTATTGTTCTCTACTATGGTATTATTACCATATATTGCATATATTAAATATGCCATATGAATAATTGCTATTATCCTTTGATTAATTGAAATAAAAGACTTCTGGTTTTATGGTCAATGAATCTCTCTAAAAATTCCGAATTCAATTAAACCAACATTGGAATATATAACAAAAAAATGAACATATATGAGTGCTTTTATCCTTGCTGTTCTCTCTACATTAGTTGAACTTCCTTGTACAATTTGAATTCCTCTAGCTTATATTTGAGCAGTATGAGATAATGTTAATATCTTCTTAGCATTGTGAATATATAATCTATTCTTTATTATTCCTCTTCTTATTATTGTATTCTGAATTTATTGATGATTATCAATGTTTAAGACAGATGAAAATGGTAATATGACTATAAATAATACTTCATCAAAGAAAATTATGAGACTTGTTGCTGGTATTATCTTAGTAGTTCTATGAATTCTATTCTTAACTAAAGTACTTTAAAATCTAATAATAAAAAGAGCAGTCTATGGAAAATCCATAAACTGCTTTTTTTCAAAGAATTTCAATCTCAATGCTTTCCCAGTCGATATCGCGGTAGTCGTAAATCGGTTTTTTGAACCGAATCTTCACCTGATCGAGTTCGTTCTCATAGTCGAGTACCTTTGCAATACGCTGCAGGTTCTCCTTAAGAACATAGGGACTGCGGAAACTGAAATTGATGCTAGGAGATTGGAGAATGAGGCCAGAAGAGTATGAAATCATAGTTGCAAAGAGTGCAGTGTACATAATATTGTACGGTGCGTTGCCAAACATTGCAACGTCAATCTGATCGATATCAACGTTCATCATGAACTCGTTGAATCGAATCGTCATAAGCTGCTCAGTTGTGTCATAGAACTCCTGGTTGGAGTGAGATGGCATTCCTAAGAAAAGGTGGCGGATATCTCCCTTGTAGCCGTTTTCAGGACTCTTGGAGAAAAAGTTCAACACTCCAATAAAGCTTACCTCATCTTCATCATTGAGAGCAATCTTCTTCTTAATCTCATCATGGATGCCGGAGATAATCACAAGTGGATTAATCTCAAGGGCTTTTACGAGCGGTAGATTGACTAGAAACTCTTTTGGAGCAACTCTTGTTATATCCACTTGATAGTTGAAGTTTCTCTCTTCATCCCTTAACATTAGTGAACCACCAATGTTGCTAAATTCTTTAATAGAGCAAAGGTGGTCTAACTCATTGATTAAATTTTTAGATAATTCCATAATTTGTATTTGTTTTTTTGTTTGACATTTTTTAATTTATTTATTTTTAATGTTAAATGCAAGTTGTTTTGCTGATTTTTTCTTTATAACGTTTGGTTATATTATAATTAATCAATTCTCTTGATTTTGTACTCCTTCTGTAGTATAAGAATAGTGTTTTAAATATTATACTAATACATGGAAAAACAAACAGTGCTTGATGATCATATTTATTTTGAAGAGAGTTGGAATCTTCAGGAAACAAAACAAAATTTAGTAGAAGATTTATTTAATCCTTATGATGATTATGAATCACGTCCTAAAGAAGAAGAAAATATCGATAACATTTATAATTGAGATTAATTTCCTAATTAGTTGTATTCTATAATAGGTCTGATAGTATTATCAGACTTTTATTTTTGATTTGAAAACAATAATCATATAACTACTATTTTTATTATAAATTTAGTCTTAATACTATTGAATGTGAATTTTTAAGAATATACTAGATAAGATTCTTTGAAGCAATACCTTGTATTATCCATGATGCCTTACAAAGATAATGATTCCAGAGATACAACAAAACTATGAAAAGATACTTCATAACCTGTGAATTGACTTTATTAAACTTACAGACCAAGAATATTGTTGCTGATCTCCTGTTCTTAGAGCATGATTAAGAGAGGATTTTGAGGAAATTAAACAAAAGAATATTAAAGTCTTTAAGGAACATGCAGTATGACTTATTATAACCAATTGTCCTGCGTGTTATAATATGTTAAAGTATCAATATAAACTTGAAGAAGAGCATTGAATTAAAGTAGAACATATAACTCAGACATTAAAGAGATATGAGAGTAAAATTAAGTCTCATAATGAAAATTGAGAAATAACTTATCATGATCCATGTCATCTATGAAGACATTCAGGCGTATATGAAGAACCAAGAGATATTATTAAGAAATACTGATATAAGATAAATGAACTTAAAAATAATAGAGAGAATTCTATGTGTTGCTGATGAGG